>CASEIR010000039.1 GCA_949287925.1 uncultured Lachnospiraceae bacterium | reverse complement strand
TCACAATATCCGTCTGCCGGAAAGTTTCTTTCAGAAGCGTCCCCACATACCGGAGCATACGGTCTCCCTCATCGTGACCATAATGATCATTCACCCGTTTGAAATTATCCAGGTCCATCATCAGGAAAACATAAGGCATAGCGGTTCTCATCTTGGCCCCGATCAGACTGCTTCCGCCCTTCCGGTTATAGACATCCGTCAGATAATCCCTGGCCGTCTCTTCCATAAGCTTCATCCGATGCTGCACATCTTTGGAAATATCGATCAATACGCTGATGATCGCGTCCCGTCCGTCATCCGCGATGATCTTCCTGCCCACATCGTGAACCCACAGATAACTTCCGTCCTTTTTCTTTACCCGGTATTCAATGGCGTATTCTTTTCCTTCTCTCATCTTCTGGAATACATATTCGCAGACCCGTTCCGCGTCCTCTTCACAGAAAGAATTGACCACTTTGCCGTCCGTAGCCTCCATAAATTCTTCATACGTGTAGCCCAACATTTCCAGCATCGCATCGTTGACTACATACAGCGGGAAATCTTTCTCTATATAACCTCCAATGATCCCGCTTGGCATCATCTGGCAGAGGATATCCAGCAGTTCCCGCTGTGCCAGTCCCCCCTGTTCACGGGCCTGTTCTGAAATAAACCGAAGCGGGAAATACTCCTCCTTCTCCTGAGATCTGCTGGCTTCAGACATATGAAGGACCTCCGCCAGATAACTTCCGTTATCCTTCCGGAAAGCCGCCGTCAGGCGGGTCTGATAATAAGCCATCTCCTCGCCTTCCTGGGCAATCATCGTCTCCATCCGGCAGCAGCATTGCCAGCACCCTTCTCCTGTCTGTTTCTCCGAGTAATCCAGAATCTTATAAGCGATTGGCCCGGGCAAAATTCGGATCTCCTGCCGGAGCAGTTTTTCAAACTGTTCCTTGTTGACCGCCACCTCTTCTTCGCCCGTTCCAAGACTGTAGATATCATCTGTCACCAGAGCCAGTGTTTTCTCCACGTCCCGCTCTGTCAGATAAGTATGGAAAAAATGCTCCAGCACAGAATACATCTTCCACGGCTTAACCGTTTTCTCCATGGACATCATTCCTCCTTACTGATCCACATACTTCTCTGAAAACTCTTCCACGCTTACTGGCCTGCTGTAATAATAACCCTGTCCATACCCACAGCCAAGCTTTTTGATCAGATCTTCGTTTTCCTGCGTCTCTACTCCTTCTACCACAGTGCTGATCTTCAGCTTCTTCGTCAATTCCACGATCTCGCTCATGATCACCACCTGCCGGTCATAGTCCATTCCCCTCTCCTGCAGCCGCAAAAGGAATTCCCGGTCGAACTTCACTTCATCGATCTTCAGACTGGCCATCGTATTCAGCGATGAATACCCACTGCCAAAATCATCCATGGATATCCGGAATCCCAGTTCCTTAAGCCGCAGGATCTTCTCATTCAGTTCATCGATATTCCCCATAGCCAGCCCTTCCAGGATCTCCAGAGTGATCAGATTCCCTGGAACCTGATATTTTTCCAGCAGTCCCTTCATTTTATCAATGTAGTCTACTTCATAGAACAACAACTTTGACTGATTTACCGACAGTGGAACCGGCGTTGTCCCTTCGTCGATCCAGGCCCGGATCTGACGGCATACCTGCTCTACCATATAGAGATCCAGGTTAGAGCAGAACCCGTTCTTCTCAAATATCGGAATAAACTGCCCCGGATAGATCATATCTCCCTCTTCTGGAATCCAGCGAACCAACGCCTCCGCGCTTCCCACTCTGCCTGTCCCAAGATCGATCTTAGGCTGCAGATACATCTTAAACTCTTGGTTCTCCAGCGCCTGATTCATATGACTTTCCACATAATTCTCCAGGATCTCGCTTTTATGAAGGCTGGTATCATAAAACCAGATGCTTTTCTTCAGAGAAGACCGGGCCGTATCCAGCGCGAACCGGACATGGGTCAGCGCCTTCTGTACCGACGGATCTTCATCCCGCACATCTGTCCCGATCACTACGCCACAGTAGAGCATAATCTGATAATCCCGCCGGATATCAAATCCATACCGGCTGATCTCCCGAATCATCTTCTCCAGCCGCTCCCGGATCTTGTCCCGCTCTGTATCCCTCAGAAGAAGATAAAACATATCTTCCGAACTGCGGCAATAATATTCGCCCTCCCGGATATTTGCCGCAAGTACCTTCTTAATATAGCAAAGCAGCATATCCGCCGTCCGGGAACCAAAGATCTCATTGATAAACTTAAACTGCCGGATATTCAACGCCGCCAGGCTGTAGTTATATGTACTTTGGATCACCGGAGTCACATTGTACTCAAATCGCACCATGTTGTATGCGCCGGTAAGCGGATCGTAATAGATCGTACGGATCAGCCGCTTGTTCCCCTGATAAATAAGCCCATAGCCATAAGCGATCACCACCAGGATCAGAAAGAGCACCACCATTGTCATGATCCTGGTATTGGTCATAAGATGATAGATCGTGCTGCTGACACCCTGGGCGGTCTGAACACAGAACAGATACCAGCCGTTCACATTGATGGGATCCAGAAATACCTGATACGTCACGCCTTCGTAGGTAAACTCAGAGAAACAGGTTTCCCCCGCCGCCATAGCCTCCTCGATCTTCTCCTGTTCTTCCGGCATGAAATAGCCGTTGTCATATATAGTCTCCAGTTCCTCCCGGACGACCCGGTCCTTCGCGCGAACCAGGAGTTTTCCGCTGTCCGAGATCATGTGAAGATATCCTTCTCCCTCAAGGATAGAGTGATCCTGCAGCACTTTCTCAAACGCTCCGGTACCCACTGCGGCGATCAGCGCCCCTACCGGTTCCTCTCCCCGATAGACCGGCACGGCGTAAGTAAACATATCCACGCCGTCCACCTCATAGATCCTGGATACGCCGCTCTGGCCTTCCCATGCCTGCCTCACTACCTCCTGTACTTCATCATTCATCATGTCCAGGGAAACATCTTTCATGATATCTGAATCAATGGTCACATTGATGTCCGTGTTGCCCTTGCCAAAAAATCCCATATGTTCAAATTCATTATTTTCTTTAGACAACAGAAAGCCCTGCACAAAAGCATCCGTACTCATCTTGCTGTACTGCAGGAAACTGGCCAGCGTGTCCAGCGTCTGAAAATCTGCATCCATCTGCCGCTGGATATTGATCTTATACTGTTCGGCCTCACTCTCCATATGTTCTGTCAACGCCGTCTCCAGAATATTTCTCAGATAGTAGGAAGCCACCGCTCCGGCTGCCAGGATCCCGGCGCTGACCAGCGCCACAATAACAGTGATCCGTCTTATCCGTCTCCGTAAAGAACGTTCATCCATAACGTTTCTCCTTCTGTCACAGAAAACCACAAAATAGCTAGCTATATGCTACCATGAATCCGGCCAAAAAACCACTGAGATTTTTAGCCTTCCTCTGCTCCTTCATAATTCCATGTTCTTCCCTGGTCTTCCGAGGAGAAGATCAGATGCATGCTCTGTCCGGAACTGTCTTTGGCCGCCGTAACCTTAAGTCCTGTTCCTGTTTCCTCCGGCAGAAACAGATAGCCATATCCCGCTACATCATCCGGTATATCCGTCACCTGGTCCCAGGGAAGCTCTACCTTCTGAAAAGACGCTCACCCGTCCTTCGTATGATCCATCACATAGTACCGGCTTCCCGCAGCCGCGTCAAGAACCCGCAGCCGCCAGCCCTCTTCTTCATTCAGATAGAAATACCAGCTCTCGTCCGCCCGGTCCATATAGCAGGAACCAATCTCCTTTAATTCTTCCCGGG
>CASEIR010000038.1 GCA_949287925.1 uncultured Lachnospiraceae bacterium | reverse complement strand
TACCTTACAGCAATGAATCTTCACGAGGCTTTTTTCTGTATTCTCCGTCTGGGACTGGGGATGGAGAATGAATTTCCTTATATGCTTACCCGGGAGGAATGGCAGGAGCTGATGGATATGGGATACCGTCAGTCGCTCTTCGGGGTGATGATGGATGGCATAGGCCGGCTGAATCCGGAGCAGAAACCGCCCAGAGAACTGCTTTTACGGGGAATGCAGCTACTGATGAAGATTGAAATGACCAACCGGCATCTGAACCGGAGGGTACGTGAGACGGTGGATTATTTAGAGAAGGAGAAGTTGCATGTGTGTCTGCTGAAAGGACAGGGACTGGCTGCACTCTATCCGAATCCGCTGCACCGTATGCCGGGGGATATTGATATCTGGTTGACTGACAGGCCGGATGATAAACCGGAATGGATAATCAGATATGTGAAAGCAAAGTATCCGGATTCGGAAGTGATATTCCATCATGCGGATTTTCCGTTATGGGATGATGTGGAAGTGGAGATGCATATCCGGCCTTCGTATATGTTTAATCCGTTCAAGAACCGGATTTTGGATAAGCTGGCTTGCGGATGGAAAAAGACATGCGGAGAAGTAGGTATAGCGGAAGAGGGGAAGGTTACGGTTCCGTCTCTTGAAATGAACCGGGTGTTTGTGCTGCTTCATATTTACCGGCATCTGTTTTCTGAAGGAATAGGATTCCGTCAGCTGATGGATTATATGATGGTGCTGAAGCTGGGATTTACGGAAGAAGAGAGAATGGAAACCGTCCGGCAACTGAAAATGCTGGGCCTGACAAACATTGCCGGAGCGGTGATGTATGTGCTGAAAACGGTATGGAAAATGCCGGAGAAATATATGCTGGTGCCTCCTTCGGAAAGACATGGGAAGCAATTGCTGAAAGAAATTCTGGTGGGAGGAAACTTTGGAACTTATGATCACCGGGTGGACAGGAAATGGCACAGGAATCAGGTGAGGATATTCATGTATTATCTTTACCGTAATCTGAGGTATCTGTTCACTTATCCGAATGAGGTGCTGTGGTTCCCTTATTTCCGTGTGATGATTTACTTCTGGCGATTTCCGTGGAAATGACAAACAACAAATATTGGAAATCAAAAAGAAGTGGTAATGCAATGCTTTATAGGGATTTTTTATATCGGTAAGAGCGGATATGCAAAAAATAAATGTTACTTTTGTAAATATCGGACAGACGATAGAGATAAGTCTGTGATTGGATGAAAGAACTAAAAAAGTAACCAAATCATAAGAGGTATGGAAAAGTATATTCGTTTTGACTGGGCCATGAAGCGTCTGCTTCGTAACAAGGCGAACTTCGGTGTGCTGGAAGGGCTGCTGACAACCTTGCTGGAGGAGAAGGTGACAATACGCTCACTGCTGGAGAGCGAGGGAAATCAGGAGGATGAGTTCGACAAGTATAACCGTGTGGATATCCTGGCGGAGAACTCGAAAGGGGAGCTTGTACTGATAGAGGTGCAGAACAACAACGAGTATGCGTATTTTCAGCGTATGCTGTTCGGCACGTCGAAACTGGTGACGGAGTATATCAACCGGGGTGAAGGGTATCACAAGGTGCGCAAGGTGTATAGCGTGAACATCGTGTATTTCTCACTGGGACACGGCAAGGATTTCGTATATCACGGCAAGACGGAGTTTGTTGGGATTCATGAGGGGGATGTGCTTGAACTGACTCCTTTCCAGAAACAGACGTTCAAAGTGGATAGGGTGAGCCAGCTTTATCCGGAGTATTATATCCTGAAGGTGAATGATTTCGACCGTGTGGCGAAGACTCCTCTGGAGGAATGGATCTATTATCTGAACACGGGCAGCGTACCCGAGAACGCTACGGCTCCGGGCCTGAATCAGGTGAAGGAGCATCTGAAACTGGACCGCATGAGCAAGGATGAGCTGATGGCTTATTACCGTCATCTGGATAATATCGTGATATTGCGTGACAACATATTTACCGAACGTGCGGAAGGTCGTGCGGAAGGTCGTGCTGAAGGTCGTGCTGAAGGTCGTGCGGAGGGCCGTGCGGAGGGCCGTGCAGAGGGGCGTGCGGAAGAAAAAATTGCAATAGCGCGGAATCTGAAATCGCTGGGAATAGGGCTGAAGGATATTGTGAAGGCCACCGGACTGACGGAAGAGGAGATAGGGAAGCTTTGAAAGTACGGAATTTGAATTTTAAATTAATACTGGTAGAAATATATACAAATTTTGAATCATATGATCACAATAAAAGATACTCATTTTACATCAGATATCGATTTGGCGAGTATGTTGATGGTTCGGACAAAAGAAAACATGATGCAGCTATGCAAGAAGCTTGATTTATATGTGAGTCCGAATTTGAAAAAGGAAGAGACGGCGCGTAGAGTAGCAAGGGAACTGCTTGATAATCCGCTTAATGTGCTGCAAAGTCTGTCGAAAACGGAATTGCGTCTGGTGGATGAGTTTGTCAAGGCTGGGCCGAATGTGTATGTGCATTGCAAGATGAGGAAGACAATGCTGAAACTTCAGAAGTATGGTCTGGTATTGACTTATGAGGATTATGAGAAGGGGGAATGGGTGATGCTGATGCCTGATTGTGTGTGTGATTCTCTTGCTGAAAGTTATCATTTTTATCTGGATATGGCGGAAAAGGGTATCAAGGCCCCGAATGTAAGGGAACTTCGTATTATGGCTATGCTGAATAAACTCGAAAATTGAGTGAATATTCATGAAATGAATCTCAGAAAACAAGATTAGGAACAGGAACTTTTTATACGTAAGATAAGAGAAGTTTCTTTACTGCAACGAGTTATCTGCTTCTTGTCAAAAGGCTCCATTAACCGATGACGTTTCCGGAATCATAACTTATAATTTAAAAAATCAAGGCTATAATTTTTAAAAAGATATAGAGTAAAGCTTGTATTTATAAGTTATGAATTTTATATTTGTATCCTAAAATTTTTATTTGAAAAGGAACAATTGCCATGCATTTGGAAGGAATGTATGGCAATTTGTTTGTAAAAGGTGAAATATTAATTGCATTGTTGCGGATATTTTCTTTCCTTTGCAAAAATTAAGAATGATAAAGGTGATGATAAACGTGTGGAATTCCTGCAAAAGAAGAATGGTCGGTTTCAGGCATGACTCTATATATTAGTTAAATTATAAAGTGAAGGAGAGGACTGTCACATGCTGAAAGGTGTGTGGCAGTTTTTTCTTTTAGGGCAAAATAAAAACAGAAAATTCTGCTAAAAAGCAGGTGGATTTTCTGTTTTTATTTTGTATTTCTAGGTTTAAATAAATTTAATTTGACCAATTTCATTGGCAAACTCATGCAGAGATTTTTCGATTTTTTCGACTGTGGCTTTTGAAGGTTTTCTTCTACCTGTAACGTAATGACTTAACTGCCCCTGATTGACGCCTGTAATACGAGCCAGACCTGCCAAAGAGAATGCATAGGCGTAATAATTAAGAAAAGAGGCTACATCATAAGTAAAATTGAATTTTACATCAGGAAACTTTTTTCCATTCATTTGATAGATTTCTTTCATTTCATCAACGGCTACCAGAAAATCGTTTTTTGTTTCTTCAACGCTTTTTCCTTCTCCGACGCAACCGAATTCGCAGTTGTTGTCAGTGATGAAGGCAGAATAGGTGCCGTCAACTCCTCGTTCAATAACGACATTGATTTTCTTGTTTGTCATAATAGTGGCTTTTGGCTTGATAATTGATTTATCAAAGCTATTAGTATAAAAAATAAAAATAATGGTAGGAGATGTGATTACTTGATTCCCGCATCTCTTTTGATACTTTTCAAAGTGCCAGGTTTTACTTCTTCTGATTTATGATGGCTGGTTTGAAAATATTTTCCAGTCTTTGGACTATACCATGTCGGGTGTTTCCCGTTGTCTTTTACAAGTTCGCAACCAGCCCGTTTTAAAAGTCTTTCAAGTTCATTATATTTCAATCTAGCCTCCTTTCTTTTATAGAAGTTATAAATTTATAATACTGCAAAGATACGAATATTAATATCATTCGCAACCTTTTGGGGCGTTAATTGTTGTAATTATAGCAGATTTATGATTACAGCATAGATGTGTTTCACAATATTGAGGGAATAGGATGAGTATAGAGGTTCATATCAGGCAGTGGAGGAGGAACTGAAAGCTTTAATGGTATAATTTTTTTATCTTTGCAAGGGAAATGAAAAAATACCGGACAAATGAAGCCAATTCAACGGATAGACGACTGGGATATAGCCAAAGGGATAGGAATCCTGCTG
>CASEIR010000037.1 GCA_949287925.1 uncultured Lachnospiraceae bacterium | reverse complement strand
TATTTCTCCTTCTGTTTTTTGATTTTACTTTTCATAACTTATTTTCTTAAATACTATTTTTGAGCCATTCCAGAAGTTCCTCTTTTTCTTCCTTGGAATAATCAAGACGGATGTCCCGTATTCGTGATGCATCTTCGATGTATTTTCTTTTTACTTCCGGGTTCGCTTTGGAATAAATCTCTGTTGTAGTCACCGATGTGTGACCGAGGAGGTCTCTTATATATATCAGGTTTACCCCGTTTTCTAAAAGATGCATTGCTTTCGTATGCCGGAAATGGGGAGCTCCCCATTTTCGGCATTATGTAGAGCCAGGGAAAATGGTGAGTGATGAAGGAAACTACCGTATTTCAGCCAATTCTTTCTGAATCACTCACCATTTTACTCATACCTTTGTTAGAGAGTCTAAAAATGCCATCAAATCTGTGTCAGTAGTCCAGTCCTTGTATTCCTGTTCTGGGAGAATGTCTTTGCACGCTTTTTCAATCGCTTTTCGCTTTAATTCCGTATCAATTCTTGCGTAGATTTCAGTCGTAGAGCAATCTACATGCCCGAGAAAATCACGTATATAAATAAGGTTTATTCCTGCCCTGACCATATGGACAGCTTTGCTGTGGCGAAAAACATGGGGCGTCACTGGAAAATCTATATCCAAAAGTTTCTCTGCTTTTGCCTTCTCTACATATTTATTGATGATATAGGAGATTCCCCAGCGGGACAGCTTTCCCTTCTTCTGGTTGGTAAACAGCGGATTATCCCCCCTGCTTATGCCGGGATCATAACGGTAATGCTCCAGATAGGCCTTCAACAGGGCCCGGGTCTTTGT
Organism: uncultured Lachnospiraceae bacterium; assembly: GCA_949287925.1. Lineage (GTDB taxonomy): Bacteria > Bacillota > Clostridia > Lachnospirales > Lachnospiraceae > Merdimonas. The sequence continues at coordinate 5,607 of CASEIR010000037.1, read as the reverse complement.
CATAACCGGGACCTGCCGGGTCTTGTTCCCTTTCCCATGAAGCGTGACCACAGAAGGACTTTCGATGCGGATATCCTTTACTTTTAAGTCTGCCAGTTCCTGTACTCTTGCACCCGTATCATAAAGCAAGGAAAGCATGACCTGGTCCCGGAATCCTTCCTTTGTGTCTGCGTCAGGCAAAGAAAGCAGTATCTTCATCTGCTCCTCACTCAAATATGAGACAACAGCCATTGCTGTTTTTTTATATGGGATATCAAGTATTCCCTGTATTGCCTCCATATCCGGGGGTGACTTTTTCTGGAGATACCGGAAGAAGGAATGGAGTGCTGTAAGCCGCTGGTTCCTTGTTGACACGCTACAGCCACGTTCCGTTTCCAGCCAGTCAAGGAACCCACAGACCACTTCCGAATCAACATCAGAAATTTTCAGCCGGTCTACCCTCAGCCCTTTCTTTTCCTCACAGAATTTAAAAAGCAGGCGGAAGGCATCTGCATACCCGCTGATCGTGTTGCTGCTTAAATTTTTCTGCCCGGGAAGGTAACTGCGGAAGTAACTGGTTACATAATAATGCAGGTCAGCTTTCTTCATTGTCCCCTCCTCCCGGAATGACGTCCCAGCAAGCTGCCTCCATGATGCGGACAAGTTCAGGATAGATTTCAGCCGTCAGTCTTAAATAATACTGCGTGGCACGGAAATCCTGGTGGCCAAGATACGCCGTAAGATAAGGCACCATGTTACACAGGTCAAGGCCTTCCGCTGACCATCTTCGCAGGTTCTCTACAGCCAGGGTATGGCGCCAGTCATGGATGCGCGGTCCATCTTTCGGATGGGGGATATCTGCCATCAGGAGATAGTCCCGGAAATGCGTATAAGCAGTACTCCGGTCCATCTTCCCCCTTTTGGCTCCGGGAAAGAGATAGGCATCACTGCTGCAGCCCATATGGAACCTGTCGATATAGGAGTGGATCCTTTTTGTTAGGGAAGTGCACAGGGGAACGATGCGGCTCCGGTTATTTTTTGCGTGCCGAACAGTAACTGCTCCCAGTTGGTAATCAAAGTCAGCTATTCTGAGATTCAGTGCCTCGGAAAGCCTGCAGCCTGTGCCGCAGAGGAACCTGAACAGGACAGGATCCACAGTGTTCCTGAAAGAGTTTGGCGTTTGGGGATAGGAATCGATCGCTTCCAGGAACCTCCTGCGTTCATCTTCTGTATAAATATGGGGGATATGGCAGCTTGCAGGATATTTTGTCCTGATGTCCGGCAGATATGCATGGTATCCACGCTGCTTCATGAATTCCGCAAACCTGTACAGCAGGACTTCCTTGTTATGGAGTGTCCTGTCTGCCCCTCCCTGCCCATAGATAAAGGATTCCAGCATCTCCCGGGTCAGTGTCCCGCCTTCATACCCATTATAAAAGCAGAAATGATCAAAGTGCTGGAGAAACCGTTCCTGCTGTTCAAACTTCAGCCCTGCTAGATGGTTCATTTCAATAAAGGATTTTATCAGGCCGGAGAGTCCGCTTTTCCATTCGTAGTCACGCATCACAGACGCCTCCCTTCGTTGCGGGATTCCGGTATGCGTCCGGATCAAGGGCACACGTGCGCAGATGTTCCACGTCTATTTTCAGGTAGAGTTCTGTCGTCTTGATGTCCTGGTGGCCAAGGGTCTGTGAAATAACCGGGAGGGAAGCACCCGATGTCAGCATGTTTCCTGCAAGGGTACTCCTCAGGGAGTGCAGCCCATGGTGTCCGCGCCCTTTGGTTTCGATCCCTGCTTTTATGATGTAACGGCGGAGCGCAGTTCCCAGCCCGCTTCCTCCCAGTGGACCAAAAGGAGCCCTATGACGCACAAAAACATGGTCATTGGAAACCGCAGGTCTTCCATTCTTCAAGTAGTCAATAATACTCCAGCCGACAGGGTCAAGCAGCGGGATATCGATGGGCTGCCTTGTTTTTCCCATCACAAGGTGTATCTTTTTCTGATTCCAGTCAATGTCGGACATCCGGAGGTTTCTTATATCGCCAGCTCTCAGGCCTGACTGGATCGTAAGCAGCAGTACGGCATAATCACGTTTTCCTGCAGGGTCCTCCCTGTCAACGGCATCCAGGATCGCCACAAGCTCCTCTTTTTTCCATGCACAGGGAAGCCCGCCGTTTCTTGGAACCCGCAGATGCGGCAGCCCTTCTTTAAGGTTTGTCAGGGTGTATCCTTCTTCATACAGATACCCAAGGAATGACCGCAAAGCACAGAGAATCGCTTCACGGTATTTGATTGTATTGTTGATGTATAGCAGAAGAAAGGCGTCTATGTCAGACTGTGTTGCCGCATCCGTGGCCTCTACTCCCCGGCTCTGAAGAAAAAGGATAAGTGCCTGTGCTTTATCCTTACGGGTCAGAATAGTTGATCCTGACAGCCCGGCCTCATGCAGGAATTTCAGGTAACCTTCGTATTCATCTCTGTATCCCTCAGGGCAGGAAAATGGCGGTCTTTTTGCGTGACCGGTATGGCAGTGGAGGCCCTCTTCCTGGTATCTCATCAGGAAATGGAGGGCTTTCATCCTTCTTGATATAGAAGCATTGGATGGATCTCCATAAAGATTTGCCAGGCGTGTTCCGTTTTTGGATTCGATAAAGTCCAGGCAGATACTCTCACTTACCATATCGACTTTCCGCTGCTTAACATAACGCTCGAAAGCGCCAAATGTACTGCGGTAGTCTTTGATAGAAGGTTCTGCCAGGCCATGTGCTTCAAGAACGCATAAGAGATAATCCATTGTGGGACGGAGTTCGCTGACTTTTATTGAACTCATGACAATATCCTCCTTTTTTATGTACAGTATCCCATAAAAAAGATCTGGAGGATATGTTTTGGAATAAAATGGTGAGTGATTCAGAAAGAATTGGCTGAAATATGGTAGTTTCCTTCATCACTCACCATTTTCCCTGGCTCTACATAATGCCTCCACAGATGAGGATGAACCCGTTCCGGCACATCGGGGCAGGTTTCCCTTGCCAGTTCTGCATACTTTTGGATACGGAGCCTCGCCGTATCATCACACATTGCGCTGCGGGAACCTTTTCGCTCTACATAAAAAAGCCATTCTGTTGAAAAGGCACTTTCTCCTTTATGAAATGCACCCATGTAGTTATCCAGATGTTGTACCGTATCCTTCATTAAGGGGACTACCCGGATCTTGCCGCCCTTTCCATGAAGCGTCACAGTTGGTGTTTTGTCAATCCGCAGATCACAGATTTTCACATCCAGGGCCTCCTGAATCCTTGCGCCTGTGTCATAAAGAAAGATCATCAGGAATTGATCCCGCAGTCCCATTTTTGTGCGAGTATCAGGTGCCGCAAACAGAGCCTTGACCGCAGCTTCGGACATATAGTCCACCTCCCGGAAACGCTCCTTTTTCTGAATCTTAATCGCTGCCAGTTCACTGGACAAACTGATATACTCCGGCCTGCAGGCAGAAGCGTAAGTAATAAATGCTCGTATGGCGGCCAGTCTGTTATTCCGGGTAGCAGGGCCTACGCCTTTTTCTTCTGAAAGCCAGTCCAGGTATGCCACTACCATTTCATAACGGATCATCCCAAATGTAACCGACATCATGGGAATCTTTTTCTGTCCCGCTATATATTTCAAAAGCTGGTTCCACGCAGTGCGGTATGCTTTTACGGTATTGCTGCTGGCGTGCCGCTGGTTTGGCAGGTAGATCAGGAGAAAATTCCTCAACAGGCTGAACAGCTGCTCGTCTTTTACTTTTCCCATAGTTCTACCCTCGGAATCAGGCCGTTCATGGCTTCCCAGTCAATCCCGGCTGATTTCACCAGTTTTTCCGGAAGCAGATGGATATAGTACGCGGTTGCCTCCCAATCCTTATGGCCCATGTATGTCTGCAGATAAGGAAGCCGTGAGGAAAGTTCTTTCTTTTCATCCAGCCAGCGGTTCAGGACAGCCGTTGCAAACCGGTGGCGGAGGTCATATACCCGGACGGCAGGAAGAAGGTCTTTGGGGATTCCCGGTTTTGTGCGGGCAAAGAACCACTTAAATTTCCCCTGTATCTTCTGGGCCGAATAAGGGCCGCCATCCGGCGCGGGAAAGAAATATGCGCTTCCCGGAAACGCAGCATCCCGGATGCCGGCATAATACCTTGCAAGGGAAAGCATGTCCTCAGACATTACGACGGTTCTGCTTTTACGCCATTTTGTTTCAATAATCCGCACTTCTCCGCTGTTTAGGTCAACCTCGTTCCGTTTCAGGTTCCGTCCTTCGTTGGGCCGCAGACCGCAGGTATAAGTCATCCGGAAGTATGTACGGAGCAGAAGCGGGTGGAATGGGTTGCGTGGATACCGGTAACAGTCGATTTCATGGAACAGCGCTGCCAGCTCATCATCCCCAAACAGATAAGGAATGAATACCGTGCCTCCGGCGGTAAAACGGTCTGGTAGGATATATGAAGTTTTCCCTATGGATTTCTGATATTTCCCCAACGCCCTGACGAAAGCTGCCTTTCCGTGGATGGTCTGCGGGGATTTTCCCTGTTCTGGCTTCAGCCAGTTCAGCACAATGGCCTGGGTAAGCTCCTGCTGGCCGGGATATACTTCAAAGCAACGGCGGTCAAAACTTTTGGCCTTTTCCAGGTAAGTGTTTTCGGAATAACCGAGGGCGCATTTCAAAGCGATCATACTTTCCAGATCCTGTGCAAATCCACTGGCAAACTTATCATTCATCCCTCCAACCCCCTTTCCAGCGGGATACCTTTAAAATCAAGGGCGCATTCTTTTAAGTTGCGGGTATCAAGGGAAAGGTACTGCCTTGCAGACTTTGGATCGTCATGCCCCAGGATCTGCGTGATGGTTGTGAGCGGTGTCCCTGTTACCAACAGTTTTTTTGCCAGCCGCCGCCGGAGTCCATGGAACCCTTTCCCATCAAAGGCATGGCGGTAAATCCCGGCTTTCCTTTGGTATTGCTGAAACATACATCCAATGCTGACCGCATCCGACAGCCCTGTCCTGGGGGCAATCAGGCGCAAAAATACTTCCGGGCTCTCAGAGCGCGGCCTTGCATTCAGGATATAATCCTGCAAGGCTTCTCCCGCCTCCTTAACCAGCGGGGTATAGCTGGCGCGCCCTGTTTTTCTCTGGGTAAATCGGATTTCGCCCTTCCGCCAGTCAATGTCTGTCAACTTTATCCGGATCAGGTCTCCGGCCCGTAGGCCTGTTGTTGCCGCAAGGAGGATGATGGCGCGGTCCCGTTTTCCCATCTCGCTGTCTGTATCAATCACCCGTAGGATCTGGTCCAGTTCCTCATCCGTTACATAGCTTTGGATTGGCATATCCCGATATACCCGGTAGGAGAAAAGCTCAACACAATCCGGGGCCGGGAGGCTGCTTTCTTTCAGAAATATGTGGAAATGTTTCAGATAGAGCAGGATGTTATGCAGGCTGGAGGTTTTTACTTCCGCCGCCGTTTTCAGGATAAATTCCCGGACCTGTTCTACCGTCACCCATTCCAGGGAAGCATACCCTAAAGATTCAAAGTAATGCAGGTATCTGCGGACTACCCACACCACATCGTCCCTGGTATTCGGGCCATAGCCTTTA
>CASEIR010000036.1 GCA_949287925.1 uncultured Lachnospiraceae bacterium | reverse complement strand
ATCCAGAATATAATCAAATGCTCCTGCTTTATAGAGATTGATGACGATCATTCCGATCGGAACAGCAAAGATCATTCCCAACACGCTTCCCAGTTTATACCCGGCATAGAGCAGCACCAATGTAGGAATCGGTTTTAAGCCCATGCTGTCGCCCACCAGTTTGGGCTGGATCAGTTGACGTACCAGCTGGGTGACTCCATAAAGGATCACCAGCCCGACCAGCATTTTATAATCTCCCACCATCAGTTTATACAACGCCCAGGGAATCAAGGCTGTCCCTGTTCCAAAGAAAGGGAGAAAGTCCAAAAATGCTATTGCCAGGGCCAGAAGAAAGGCAAAATGTACTTTCAGAATAAAAAACCCGATCAAAAGCAGAACATATACCACAACCATAATCTTCAACTGTGCTTTGAAATATCCGCCAACGGCGTATTTCAAATTGTCCATCACCATACTCATCCGCTTTACCAATGGATCCGGGGCAACTTTTTTGGACCATACGATCAGATTCTCCCGCTCCGCTATAAAAAAATACGCAGATATAATCGTCACAATAGTCGCGATTAGAATAGACGGAATTCGTTTCGCCGCGTTGCCCGCCGCCGTTACAGTAGGCTCGCTCAGTCTGCTGATCAGATCTCCCGCCGACTTATCCAGATTCTCCGCCAGCTGACTCCAGCCGCTTTGAATCCCCTGTGGCAGCATACCAAAGATTCCATTCAGGCTTTCTCCCACCTGATCCAACCCTTTTTCCAGATCTGAATAAAGTGTTGGCATATCCTGAATCAGCGTTGAAACCTCTTTCCAGAGCTTACTGCCGATCAGATAAATCATCAGAACTACCACAGCCAGCACCAGGATAATAATCAGCGCAGAGCCTAGCTTTTTTACGATCTTCAGCCGTTTTTCCAGCCAGTTTACCACGGGGCTGGCAATGTATGCAAGAAACCATCCAATCACAAAAGGCATGAAAAACAACAGAAGGCGCGCGCCGATATAAATAAACAAAATTGTTCCGATCAGGCTGAACGCCAGGCTGACAATCACTTTCCAGTATGGACGGTTATCCTGTAACTGTTCTCTGAAATTAGTTTCCATCCGGATGTTCCACCTCGTTTTTCTCCAAGTATTCGTTTTCCACCAGTTCCCAGATCTCGTCTCTTCCCTGCTTCGTCATGGAAGAAAACGGAATTATCTTTGTTCCAGGTATGAGATTCAGTCCCTGACGAAGTATCTTCAGATGTTTTTCCACCTGGCTGCGTTTAATCTTGTCCAGTTTTGTAGCAATAATGATCGGCTGGTATCCCTGGGCAACCACCCAGTCATACATCATCTTATCATTACCGGACGGCTCATGACGAATATCGATCAGAAGAAATACCGCTTTCAGCTGACTGGATCCATGAAGATATCTCTCGATCAGTTTTCCCCATTTCTCTTTTTCCGATTCCGACACCTTTGCATAACCATATCCAGGAAGATCCACCAGATACATTTCGTCATTAATATTATAAAAATTAATGGTCTGCGTCTTCCCCGGCGTCGCTGAGATACGGGCATAGGATTTCCGGTTCATCAACGCATTAATCAGGGATGATTTCCCCACGTTGGACTTGCCGGCAAATGCAATCTCCGGAAACTGATTTTCCGGCAGCTTGCTGGTGATTCCGCACACGGTTTCCAGATTTACTGATTTTATGATCATAGGATCTCCTCCTTATTCTTTCTTGGCTCTGGGCGATCTGGAATGTCTGGTCAGCGCAAGGCTTAGAACCTCTTCCATATGAGATACCGGAATAATCTCCAGCCCTTTTGTGATCTCCGCAGAAATCTCTTCTACATCCACTTCATTTTCCTTTGGTACCAGAACTGTCTTGATTCCGGCATTTTTCGCCGCCAGCAATTTTTCTTTTAAGCCCCCGATAGGCAGAACCCGTCCCCGCAATGTAATCTCGCCGGTCATGGCAAGATCCGCCCGCACTTTACGGCCGGTGATGGCGGAAAACATGGCTGTTGCCATCGTGATTCCTGCCGACGGTCCGTCCTTAGGTACCGCCCCTTCCGGAATGTGGATATGTACATCATGTTCTTTGAAAAACTTCTCATCAATCTTATGCTTTTTGCTGACAGAACGGATATAACTGATTCCTGTCCTGGCAGATTCTTTCATAACATCGCCCATCTGTCCAGTCAGAAGAATCTCACCTTCTCCGGGCATAACATTCACTTCAATCTGTAACGTATCTCCTCCTACACTAGTCCACGCCAGTCCTCGAACGATTCCAACCTCGTCCGCATCATTTGCCATCTGGTATGTAAACAATTCCTTGCCAAGATAATGAGACAGGTTTCTTTCTGTCACATGAACCATTTTCTTATCCTTTTCCAGGATCTCTCTGGCCGCCTTACGGCAGATATCTCCGATCTTTCGCTCCAGCTGGCGGACTCCGGCTTCCTTCGTGTAATTACGGGCCATCTTCCACAAAGCCTTCTTACTGATGGTCAGCTGCTGCTCTGTGAGTCCATGTTTTGCCAGCTGTTTCGGAATCAGATGTTCCATGGCAATATGCATCTTTTCATTTTCCGTATAGCTGGTGACTTCAATAACCTCCATACGATCCAGCAAGGGCCGCGGAATGGTCTGCAGCGTATTCGCAGTTGTTACAAAAAGCACCTCAGATAAATCAATGGGAACTTCCAGATAATGGTCCCGGAACTTATAATTCTGTTCACTGTCCAGCACTTCTAATAATGCCGAAAATGTGTCTCCTTTATAATCATTGCTTACCTTATCAATCTCATCCAGCAGCATCAGCGGATTCTTCACACCTGCGTGTTTCAAGGCATTGGCAATCCGGCCGGGCATGGCCCCCACATATGTCTTCCGGTGGCCGCGGATCTCAGCCTCATCCCGGACGCCTCCCAGCGAAATGCGTACATAAGGCTTCTTCAACGCTCTGGCCAATGATTTTGCAATGGATGTTTTTCCGGTTCCCGGCGGTCCTACCAGACACAGGATAGGAGAATCTCCTTTCCTGGTAAGCGCCCTGACAGCCAGAAATTCCAGCACTCTTTCTTTTACCTTCTCAAGCCCGTAATGATCCTCATCCAACACCTTGCTGGCATAAGCAATATCTTTATGATCTTCGCACATCTTATCCCAAGGCATCTCCAGCAAGGATTCGATATACGTACGGATCACGCCGGATTCTGCCGGGCTGTTCATGGAATTCCGAAACCGCTTGATCTCTTTGTTCAGTTTTTCCTTTACTTCTTCCGGCGCTGTCAGAGCATCTGCAGCCTGTTGGAATTCATCCGCGTCCGATATGGTGTTATCGTCCCCCAATTCTTCCCGGATCAGCTTCATCTCTTCCCGCAGGATATATTCCCTCTGATTCTTGTCTACTCTTTCCTTTACCTTTGCCTGAATCTCCTCTTTTACATTCAGAATCTGGATCTCATTGACCAGTTTATAAATCAGTAATTCATAACGCTGATATGGATCTGTTTCTTCCAGAAGCTCCTGAGCGTCCTCATAATCCAGCGGTATATTTGCCGCGATCAGATTGACGGCGGCAGGAAGCTCCCGGATTCCGTCCAGTTGTGCTGCCATTTCTTTCGAAATCCTGGGTTCCTTGTTCATGTATTCTTTAAACACTTCGCAAAGCCCCCGGATCATGGCTTCTTCACTCACTCGTTCTTCCGCTTCATCCAGACCTTTCAGTTCCTCCGGAATCGCTGCCGCATCCGGGAGCTCCGTTACATTTGCCCGGAGATAAGGTTCTTCAAATTCTATAGTATTGATCTGTGCCCGCATCTCTCCAGAGATAAGAACACGGCTGATTTTCTTTGGCAGCTTCACAATCTGGCGAATCGTAGCAATACATCCCACCTGATAGATATCAGCTTTCCCGGGATCGGTTACTTCTACGTCCTTCTGAGCCGCCAGAAAAATCTTCTGATCTTCCTGCATAGCCTCTTCAATGGCCAACAGGGATTTTTCTCTGCTTACATCAAAATGGCGGACCATATCCGGCAATATTGTCAGGCCGCGCAGGGCCACCATCGGCAGACTTCTTGTCTCTCTACTCATGCGATAATTCTCCTCTGTATTATGTAAACAAGCGGGTGCAACATCTGCACCCGCCTGACTTATGCACTCTCGGTTCTGACGGATGTATGCTCACAGACAGGAGCTGCATTCTCTCTCACAACTTCTTCCGTAATCAGGCATGTCTTTAATGTCTCATCAGACGGCGCCTTATACATAATATCCATCATAATATTTTCCATAATCGCGCGAAGTCCTCTCGCTCCAGTCTTCCGCTTCAGAGAAGTCTCCGCGATGGCTTCTAACGCTTTCTTATCAAACCGCAGCTCTACTCCGTCCAGCTCCAGCATCTTCTGATACTGTTTGGTAATGGCATTGCGCGGTTCCGTCAGAATACGGATCAACGCATCCTGATCCAGCATTTCCAGCGACACCGTCACCGGCACACGGCCTACCAGTTCCGGGATCAAGCCAAACTTCACCAGATCCTGGGGCAATACCTGTTCCAGAAGTTTATCAATATCATCCTCATGACGTCCTGCGATCTCCACATTAAAGCCAATGGATTTCTGGTCGATCCGTTTCTCAATGATCTTATCAATACCTTCGAATGCGCCTCCGCAGATAAACAGAATATTCGTAGTATCAATCTGAATCAGTTCCTGATGAGGATGCTTCCTTCCTCCCTGGGGCGGCACATTTGCCACAGTTCCCTCGATAATCTTCAGCAGCGCCTGCTGAACACCTTCTCCGGACACATCCCTTGTAATAGACGGGTTTTCGGATTTTCTGGTAATCTTGTCGATCTCGTCAATATAGATGATCCCATATTCCGCACGCTCAATATCGCCGTCCGCCGCCTGGATAATCTTCAAAAGAATATTCTCCACGTCTTCTCCCACATAACCCGCTTCCGTAAGAGCGGTAGCATCAGCGATGGCAAAAGGCACATTCAGGATCTTGGCCAGAGACTGGGCCAGCAGCGTCTTACCGCAGCCGGTCGGCCCCAGCATCAGAATATTACTTTTACTCAGTTCCACTCCCAGATCCTTCTGAGCCATGATCCTCTTGTAATGATTGTAAACCGCCACGGACAGGACTTTCTTTGCCTCATCCTGACCGATCACATATTCATCCAGAAATTCTTTGATCTCTTCCGGCTTCAGCAGATTGATGTCAGAAAACGGATTCCATCCCCTGTCATCATCATATTCACATTCTTCTTCTATACTCTCCGCGCAGACCTCAATGCACTCATCACAGATGTATGCCCCGTTGGGACCGGCAATCAGCTTTCGCACCTGATTCTGTGTCTTGTTACAGAACGAACACCTTACCTGATCGTCGTTCTTTCCTATCATACTCTCACCTCATATAAGGATAATTGCTTCTACTACCGGCGTGATATTACTTCATCGATCAAACCGTAAGCCTTCGCTTCCTCAGCCGTCATAAAATTATCACGCTCTGTATCCGCTTGGATCACTTCGATCGGCTGACCGGTATTTTCAGACAGAATCCGATTCAGATTCTGTTTGGTCCGCAGGATATGCTCCGCTGCGATCTGAATCTCAGTCGCCTGTCCCTGCGCTCCGCCAGATGGCTGATGAATCATGATCTCTGCATTAGGAAGCGCCAGGCGCTTGCCTTTCGTTCCTCCGGCCAGAAGGAAAGCTCCCATGCTGGCCGCCATGCCCATACAGATAGTCTCCACATCACACTTGATATACTGCATCGTATCATAAATCGCCATTCCGGCTGTTACAGATCCTCCCGGACTGTTAATATACAAATGAATATCCTTCTCCGGATCTTCTGCTTCCAGGAAAAGAAGCTGGGCCATTACAATGTTGGCCGAAACATCCGATACTTCTTCTCCCAGAAAGATAATTCTATCTTTTAATAATCTTGAATAGATATCGTAAGAGCGCTCTCCCCGGCTTGTCTGTTCAATGACATAAGGTACTAAACTCATGCAAACGCCTCCTGCTCTATATAAGTCTCTTATTTTTCTACAGCATTTTCTACAAGGAAGGTAATCGCTTCCTGAACAGCCATATCTTCCTTCATCTGTTTCTTCTCGTTCTCGCCCATAAATTCTTTAATCTTCTCGACTTCCATCTTATAGGTCTCTGCCATCTTCGCCAGTTCTTCATCCAGCTTTTCTTCACTGATTTCGATATTCTCGGCTTTTGCGATAGCTTCTAATACCAGGCGGGTCTCGATCCGCTTCACAGCCTGCGGTCTCAGTTCTTCCATCATCTTCTCAGCAGTCATGCCTGTAAACTGGAAGTACTGCTCCATAGTCAGCCCCTGAGCCTGCATTCTCTGAGCAAATTCGTCTGCCATCTGACCTGCCTGTGTATCGATCATGGCATCCGGAATCTCATAAGAAGCATTCTTAACTGCCTGCTCTACTACCTGGTCTTCCTGTTTTCTCTTACCTTCCGCGGTCTTCTCTTCTTTAATCTTCGCTTTGATGTCCGCCTTATATTCATCTAATGTATCAAACTCAGATACCTCTGCTGCAAATTCGTCGTCGATCTCCGGCAGTTCCTTTGCCTTGATCTCATGTACCGTACACTTAAAGACAGCGTCTTTTCCTTTCAGGTCTTCTGCGTGGTAATCTTCCGGGAAAGTAACCTTTACTTCCACTTCCTTCTCCGCTTCAGCGCCTACCAGCTGCTCCTCAAATCCAGGAATAAATGAGCCTGAACCGATGGTCAGCGGATAGTTCTCTCCCTTGCCGCCTTCGAACGCTTCTCCGTCAACAAATCCTTCAAAGTCCAGAATCACTTCATCTCCATCCTGAACGCCACGGTCTGTTACGGTAACGGTTCTTGCATTCTTTTCTGCCTCTTCCTGTACCTTTGCATCAATTTCTTTCTGTGTCACACGGTTGGAAATCTTGTCTACTTCCAGTCCCTTATATTCTCCAAGTGTAACTTCCGGTTTCGTAGCGACTTCTGCCGTAAAAATGAACGGCTTGCCTTTTTCGATCTGTACAACGTTGATCTCCGGCCTGGATACGATGTCCAGCTCACACTCGTCATAAGCATCCGCATATGCCTTCGGAATCAATGCGTTAGCAGCATCCTCATAAAAAATCTCCGCGCCGTACATCTTCTCGATCATCTGGCGCGGAACCTTTCCTTTACGGAATCCCGGCAGTGTGATCTTGTTTTTCTGCTTCATATATGCACTCTGAAGCGCTTTTTCTAAATCATCGGCAGAAACTTCAATGGTAAGTTTCGCCATGTTCTTTTCCAGTTTTTCCACCTGTAAACTCATGATACTATTTCCTCCTGATTCTATCCCGTTCTTCTCTCCAATGCGCAAACGGGCATCTTACATTACATTCACTAAAGAAGTATAACACAAACAACTGCAAATATCCAGCATTAATCGTACAAAATAGAGTCTGCAATCTCTTTTGCCTTTTCACTTCCGCTGAGGACTTCGATCAGCTTCAGCGCAAAGTCGATCGCAGTTCCCACGCCCCGGCTGGTAATGATATTTCCGTCCGCAACAACCGGTGTACGTGTGATAGCTGCTCCCTGGATCTGATTCTCCACGGAAGGATAACAGGTGATCCGTTTCCCTTTCAGGATTCCCAGGTTGCCCAGAACGGTTGGAGCCGCACAGATTGCCGCCACATATTTCCCTTCCTGAAAGAAATCATTGACAACTCTTCTTACTCCCTCATGGGCGTCCAGATTCGGAGTGCCCGGAATGCCTCCCGGAAGAACAACCATATCCGCCTCCGCGAAATTCACTTCCTCAAACAGGTCCTCCGTCTGCACATTAATCCCATGAGCCCCGTGAACCGTATATTCTTCTGTAATCGATACTGTATCTACATATATTTTAGCTCTTCTGAGCAAATCAACCGTTGTCAGAGCCTCGATTTCTTCAAAACCATCCGCTAATAACACACATACCTTTTTCATCTTTCTCTACCTCCTTCACTTTCATCATCATATTATCACCGTTTACTTTTAGTGTAAACCATATTATCATGTTGTCAGAATGAATTTATCTGACAGGAGAATACACAAATGGAAATCGAAAGAAAATATCTGATTTCCCGGCTGCCGGAAGATCTTAATTCCTACCCGTGCCGCCGGATCGAACAGGGTTACCTGAATACCGAGCCCGTAATCCGGATACGCAAAGATGATGACCGGTATGAGCTCACCTATAAATCCAAGGGACTGATGGTCCGGGAAGAGTATAATCTGCCGCTCTCCGAAGATGCCTATCTGCATCTGCGAACCAAGATCGACGGGAAACTGATCCGCAAGAAAAGATACCTGATTCCACTGGACGACGCCCTTACTATTGAACTGGATGTGTTTGAAGGGGATCTGTCTCCATTGGTTCTGGCAGAGGTTGAATTTCCTGATATTGACACAGCTGAAGCATTTCTTCCTCCTGAGTGGTTCGGAGAAGACGTCACTTTTTCCGGTCAGTACCACAACAGCCGTCTTTGTCTTAATTAAAAGCAACTTTTTGTTGCCTTTTCTTATTTTAAAACATTTTGTTGCATAGGATTCAAGTAATTGGACAACTTGTTATACTACAGAAAAGAGAATTTGCAGGAGCTGACAACTATGTCCAATATACAACTTGCACACAATTTAAAGACACTACGGAAACGTCACAGACTGACGCAGACCGATATGAGCGCCAGGCTCAACATTTCCCGCCAGGCTTACTCAAACTATGAAACCGGAAAGCGCACGCCCGATCTGGATACACTGCTCTATCTTTCCCGTTTCTACGGCGTCACTTTGAACGAACTGGTTCTCGGATTTTCCAATGCTTCCGGAAACCGAATCGCCGACAGCCGCACGCCTTATCTGTATTGTGAAAACAAAGAAACCGGCAATTCCATCTATCTCTCTGAAGAGGAGCTTGATTTTCTGCTCCGTTTCCGTTCATTATCCAGAGAAAACAGACAGCTGATTGCCGGATTCCTTCAATCTGCCTCCAAGAAGACAGATTAATCTCCCATTGCAAATGCATCGTGAACCGCATTCATAGCCTTATCAATATCATTCTTCGCAACCAGTACGGTGATCCGGATTTCCGAAGTGGATATCATATTGATATTCACTCTGGAATTGTAAAGCGCTTCAAACATTCTTGCGGCAACGCCCGGGTTGCTCATCATTCCCGCTCCCACAATGGAAAGCTTCGCAACGTCTTCATTCCAGGTGATTTTCTGGATCGTAAGGCGTTCTTTATTTTCTTCTAAGATACGAATCGCATCTTCCATGTCGTCTGACGCCACAGTAAAAGAGATATCCTTTGTTCCTTCACGGCCCACAGACTGCAGGATAATATCTACATTAATACTATTCTTTGCCAGAGTGTCAAATATGCGGAATGCAATTCCTGGCTTATCCTCCACTCCGATCACAGATATCCGGGCAGTATTCTTGTCTGCTGCCACACCGGTTACTAGTAATTTTTCCATATTCGAAGCCTCCTTGACTACGGTTCCTTCCGAACGGTTCAGGCTGGACCGCACTACTAACTCTACATTATATTTTTTCGCCATCTCTACAGAGCGGTTATGCAGTACTTTCGCTCCCAGGCTGGCCAGTTCCAACATCTCATCATAAGTGATGACATCGATCTTCCTTGCATTTTTTACCACTCTCGGATCCGCTGTATACACGCCGTCAACATCCGTATAGATCTCGCACCGGTCCGCATGAAGGGCCGCCGCCAGAGCCACTGCCGTCGTGTCCGAACCGCCTCTTCCCAGCGTCGTAATATCATCGTATTTATTCACACCCTGAAACCCGGTTACGATCACGATCTTCCTGGAATCCAGTTCATGCATGATTCGTTCTGTATCCACCCGTTTGAATCTGGCGTTTCCGTAACGGGATGTAGAATGCATCATCACCTGAAAGGCGTTCAGTGACACAGCCGGCACATCCAGCGCATGCATCGCCATGGCCATCAGAGCAACGGACACCTGTTCTCCGGTGGTAAGCAGCATATCCAGCTCCCGCTTTTTCGCTTTGGGGTTGATCTCTTTTGCCAGCGCGATCAGTTCGTCTGTCGTGTCTCCCATCGCAGAGAGAACCACCACCACATCATTTCCTTCTTTATATTCTTCAATACAGCGTTTTGCCACGTTATAGATCTTTTCTTTATCCGCGACAGAACTTCCGCCGAATTTCTTAACAACTAACATAGCTCCTCCTGCAGTAAATGTCCGATCAGGCGATAACCTTCTTTCCATTCGATTCCGGTATCTCTTCCTGTCTTCTCATTATATTCTTTCTCACCCTTGTAGTTTGTTGTGCTGTCATACAAGAGATACGGAACCGGATCTCCTGTATGTGTACGTACCTCAATCGGAGTGGGATGATCCGGAAGCAGAAGCAGGCGGTAATCTTCGCCCGCCCTGTCCAGACCTTCTGTCAGGACTCCAAGCACTTTTTCATCTACATACTCAATAGCCCGGATCTTATCTTCCACACTTCCCTGATGCCCCATCTCATCCGGAGCCTCTACATGAATATATGCAAAATCATACCCGCCGTCTGTCAGTGCATTCAGCGCCGCCTGCGCCTTGCCCTCATAATTCGTATGAAGTCCTCCGTTTGCTCCCTCCACCAGTATCCGGTCCATACCGGCTCCTACCGCGATACCCTTCAGAAGGTCTACCGCTGAAATCATCACACCTTTCAATCCAGTTCTCTCCCGGAACGAAGTCAGACACGGCTTTTTCCCAGCTCCCCAGAACCATGCCGAATTGGCAGGGTTGAGCCCCTGCCTCCTTCTTGCTTCATTTAACGGATGATGCGCAAGGATCTCATAACTTTTCTCCATCATCTCCCGCAAAACGGGATCCTCGGGCAGATATTCTCCGATTCTCTTCGTCAAAATATCGTGGGGCGGCGTCAGTTCAGATTCCACGCCGTCTTTTTGGACCAACAGATGCCGGTAGCTGGTCCCCGGATAGAATGTATAGCCTTCCTGCTCCAGCCCCTCTTTCAACGCGCCGATCAGAACCGCGGCATCTTCCGAACTGATTTCCCCGGAACTGTGATCCAGGATCGTCCGGCTTTCATAATCCCCTTCTTCTTCCGACAGCGTCACCAGATTACAGCGGAAGGAAACATCCGTCTCATTCATATCCACTCCGATGCTCAATGCCTCCAATGGAGACCGTCCGGTATAATATCTGCGGGGATCATACCCCATAACAGCCAGGTTAGCCGTATCGCTTCCCGGAGCCATTCCTTCCGGAACCATAGAAGCCATTCCGATCTCCGATACAGGAGCCAGCCGGTCCATCACCGGAGTCGCAGCCGCCTCCATTGTCGTTCTTCCGTCCAGTTCCTTTAACGGTCTACCCGCCATACCATCACTCAGTACAACGATATACTTCATCTCTTTACTCCTATCCCTTCTGCTCTTCGATCCGGATCATATGCAGGATCTGATCCCGGTAAAGATTTGCCCGGATCTCATATTCACCCTCCATCATCACAGGAGTTACAAATCCAAATTCGCCTTCCAGCCCGTCTGCACGGACCACTTCAATATCTCCGAACGACTGTCTTAATTCTTCCAGAAGTTCTCTTTCTTCTCCCCGGATCCGGACAAAAAACCGTCTTCTGGAATCCGCCTTATTTTCCAGACGGAGCTTCTCCTGCTTCCACATGGTCATAATATTGCGGTTCAGATGCTTTGCCGCATCTACTACGTCTGCCACCACCGCGCTGGCTGTCGGAAGTTTTCCGGCTCCGCTGCCATAGAACATGGCGTCGCCAAGCACATTACCATGTACAAAAATGGAATTGAACACTCCATTGACATTATATAAGGGATGCTCCGGATATAGCATGCAGGGCGCAACAATAGCGTGCAGCCGGTTTCCGGCATATCGTTTACAGCAGGCCAGAAGCTTGATCGTTGTTCCCATGGCTTTAGCATACTTCATATCTTCTACCGTAATCTCCGTTATTCCTTCACAATAGATATCCTCAAAGTCAACCTGCTGCCCGGAAATAAGAGAGGACAGAATCGCGATCTTACGGCACGCGTCATATCCCTCCACGTCCGCCTCCGGATTGCGTTCCGCATAACCGTTGTCCTGCGCTTCTTTCAAAACCGTATCATAATCCGCTCCTTCATAGAACATCTTCGTCAGCATATAGTTCGTGGTTCCATTCAGAATTCCCGTAATCTCTTCAATCTCGTCTGCCGTCAAAGATGAATTCAGCGGACGGATAATAGGAATTCCTCCGCCCACGCTGGCCTCAAACAGGAAATTAATCCCATGTTCTTTGGCTATAGACAAAAGCTCGGCCCCATGTTTTGCCACCAGAGCTTTATTGGATGTAGCAACACTTTTTCCGGCCTGCAGCGATCGCTTTACGAAAGTATAAGCCGGTTCGATGCCTCCCATCACTTCCACCACAATTTTGATCTCATCATCCTGGATGATGGTTTCAAAATCATGAACAATCTTATCCTGCACAGGGTCGCCCGGAAAGTCTTTTAGATCCAAGACATATTTAATATTCAGTTCATCGCCGATCCGCTGGTTGATGCGGGCTCCGTTCGTATTTACAACCTCAACCACGCCGGAACCGACTGTTCCATAGCCCATGACTGCAATATTTATCATAACTTCCTCCCTTTATCTGTTCGCTGTTTCCTTCAGATACGCATTGATAAACAAATCAATGCTGCCGTCCAGCACTGCGTTTACATTACTGCTCTCCACATTGGTCCGGTGATCCTTCACCAATGTGTAAGGCTGCATAACGTAGGACCGGATCTGATTGCCAAAGCCGATCTCCTTGACTTCTCCGCGGATATCCGATACCTTATCCGCCTGTTCCTGCTCCTTCAAAAGCTGCAGTTTCACTTTCAGCATCTGCATTGCTTTTTCCTTATTGTGATGCTGGGAACGCTCATTCTGACACTGAACTACAATCCCGGTGGGAAGATGCGTAATACGGATAGCAGACGACGTCTTATTCACATGCTGTCCCCCTGCCCCGCTTGCGCGGTACGTATCAATCTTTAAATCATCATCCGCAATCTCAATATCAATCTCGTCTTCAATATCGGGCACTACATCGCAGGATGCAAATGAAGTCTGTCGTTTGCCTGCCGAATTAAACGGTGAAATCCGCACAAGTCTGTGTACCCCTTTTTCTGATTTAAGATATCCATACGCATTTTCTCCGGCCACCTCAAAAGTCACCGTTTTAATACCGGCAATATCTCCGTCCAGAAAATCCAGTACCTGCATCTGAAATCCTTTGCGTTCTGCCCAGCGGCTGTACATCCGGTACAGCATCTCCGCCCAATCACAGGACTCTGTCCCGCCGGCGCCCGCATGGATCGTAACGATGGCATTGCATCCGTCATATTCTCCAGACAGCAATGTCTGGATTCTCAGTTCCTCGAAAGCTGTCTCAAATTTCTCCAGATCCTCCTCGATCTCGCTGACAATCTCCGGATCATTCTCCTCATATCCCATCTCAATCAATACCCGGATATCTTCAAAGCTCTGATAAAGCTTTTTGATCCTTTTTACCAGTTCCTCCAGGCCTTTGAGTTCTTTCATCAGCTTCTGGGATTCTTCCGGATCATCCCAAAAACCAGGTTCTTCCGCCTTTCGCGCAAGTTCTTCCAACCTATGCTCTTTGCCGGCCAGGTCAAAGTGAATCCCTCATTTCGGCCAGAGGTTCTTCATATGCGTTCAGATTCGTTTTTAACTGATCCAACTCTATCACTCTACCACCTCTTTCTATCTATCCTGACTGCCGCAGAACTTACTTGCGTCCGCAGCACTGCTTATATTTTTTCCCGCTTCCGCACGGACACGGATCATTGGGATAAACCTTCTTCTCCGCACGTTTCTTCGGAGCCCGGGCAGCGCTGTCGTCTTTATTCGTTCCTGTCACCTTCGCCACCTGCTCCCGTTCTACTTTCTGCTCCAGTTTTACACGGAACAGCGTACGGATCGTATCCTCTGAAATATTCCGCGTCATAGCGTCAAACATGTCATAGCCCAGCAGTTTATATTCCACCTTCGGATCTCTCTGGCCGTAAGCCTGCATTCCGATACCCTGGCGCAGCTGGTCCATATCATCGATGTGATCCATCCATTTAGCGTCAATTACCTTCAGAAGTACGACACGCTCCACTTCACGAATATGCTCCGGTTCCGGAAATTCCGCTTCTTTAGCTTCATAAGCCTTCGCCGCCCGCTCTTTTAGCATGTGTTTCAATTCCTTCTGACTCATCTTTTTCACATCTTCAGGCAGAATCATTGCCATGGGGATTGTGCTGTGGATAGACACATTCAACTCTGTCAGATCCCACTCTTCCGGTTCCTGATCCGTACCGATCACCTTATCCACCACATTCTCCACATACTCATTGATCATATGGAAAATAGAATCCCGCATATTCTCACCGTCCAGAACCCGGCGCCTCTCCTCATATATAATCTCTCTCTGCTCATTCATAACCTGATCATATTCCAGCAGATTCTTACGGATACCAAAATTATTGCTCTCGATCTTCTGCTGTGCACGCTCAATTGCGTTGGACAACATCTTGTGTTCGATCTGCTCGCCTTCTTCCACCCCTAAGGTATTAAAGATATTCATCAGCCGTTCGGAACCGAACAGACGCATGAGATCATCTTCCAATGAAATATAGAATCTGGATTCTCCTGGATCACCCTGACGGCCGGAGCGTCCCCGCAGCTGATTATCGATACGTCTGGATTCATGACGTTCTGTTCCGATGATCTTCAGTCCTCCTGCCGCTCTGGCTTCCTCATCCAGCTTGATATCTGTACCACGGCCGGCCATATTCGTAGCAATCGTAACTGCATCATGGATACCGGCCTGAGCCACAATCTCTGCTTCCATCTCATGGAATTTTGCATTCAGCACATTGTGCTGGATACCTCTCTTCTTCAGCATCTTGCTGAGAAGTTCCGACGTCTCGATGGTGATGGTACCTACCAGAACCGGCTGATGCTTCGCATGCGCTTTTTCAATTTCATCACAGACTGCACGGAATTTTTCTTTCTGCGTTTTATAAACCACATCCTCCAGATCTACCCTCTGTACAGGAACGTTCGTTGGAATTTCAATAACATCCATTCCGTAAATTTCACGGAATTCCTTTTCCTCTGTAAGCGCGGTACCGGTCATACCGGATTTTTTCTCATACTTATTGAAAAGATTCTGGAATGTGATGGTAGCAAGCGTCTTGCTCTCCCGCTTCACCTTCACATGCTCCTTTGCTTCGATTGCCTGATGCAGTCCGTCGGAATACCGGCGTCCCGGCATGATACGTCCGGTAAATTCATCGACGATCAGTACTTCGTCGTCTTTGACCACGTAATCCTGGTCACGGAACATCAGATTATGCGCCCTCAGAGCAAGGATAATATTGTGCTGGATTTCCAGATTTTCCGCATCGGCCAGATTCTCGATGTGGAAAAACTGCTCCACTTTCTTCACACCATCTTCTGTCAGATTGATACTCTTTTCTTTCTCATTAACAACAAAGTCGCCGGTTTCCTCAATCTCTTCTCCCATGATGGCGTTCATCTTGCTGAATTCTCCGCTGGCTTCTCCTCTTTCCAGCTGGCGGGCCAGAATATCACAGGCCTCATAAAGCCTCGTAGACTTCCCGCTCTGTCCGGATATGATAAGAGGCGTACGGGCCTCATCGATGAGAACAGAGTCCACCTCATCGATAATCGCAAATTTCATTCCCCTTTGTACCAGCTGTTCTTTGTAAATTACCATATTATCTCTCAGATAATCGAATCCCAGCTCATTATTGGTTACATAGGTAATGTCGCAATTATATGCGGCGCGTCTCTCATCGTTATCCATGCTGTTCAGCACAACGCCTACGGTAAGGCCCAGGAATTCATGCACCTGTCCCATCCATTCCGCGTCACGCTTCGCCAGGTAGTCATTTACTGTTACGATCTGTACGCCTTCTCCCGTCAGGGCGTTCAGATAAGCCGGAAGTGTGGACACCAGTGTCTTTCCTTCACCCGTCTTCATCTCCGCAATACGTCCCTGATGCAGGATAACGCCTCCAATTAACTGTACACGGTAATGTTTCATTCCCAGTGTGCGGACTGCCGCTTCCCGGACAACCGCATATGCTTCCGAAAGAATATCGTCCAGCGTCTCCCCTTCGGACAGACGCTGTTTAAATTCTTTTGTCTTATCTCGCAGCTCCTGATCCGACAATTTCTGCATCTGCGGTTCCAGCGCTTCAATCGCATCCACGATGGGATAGATCCTCTTCAGTTCATTTTCACTGTGCGTTCCAAATATTTTCTGTATTAAACCCATATATTCATATGCTCCTTGTCAGTGTTTTGCCATAAATGACCATTCTAGTCCTCATTCTAGCACTAACCTTTTCCCAATTCAACCAGTTTATAAAGTGTTCACAAAGTCGTTACACTTTCGTAATCACCGGTATTTCCTGACTTTTTCATAAGAAATCCTGCCTCCAAACAGATCCAGCGCGCTTCCGATGGTGAAGTCTACCCTGCCTCCCGTCAGGTTCTCAAACCTTTTCAGGTCTTCCAGACTTCCGATCCCCCCCGCGTAGGTGACAGGACGTTGTTCATGGGACGCCAGCAGAACTGCCAGCTGCTCGTCCACACCGGATGCTTTCCCTTCCACATCTACTCCATGAACCAGGAATTCATCACAATATCCGGCAATTTCATCCATAACGTCTTTTGTCAGGCATACATTCGTATACGTCTGCCACCGGTCCGTCACAATGTAATACTGTTCCTCCCTCCTGCGGCAGCTCAGATCGATTACTACATGCTCCCGTCCTACCTCTTCACACAGACGCTTCATCCGGTCCCAGCGCACTTCTCCATTCTGAAACACATAGGAAGTAACAATCACATGACTGGCGCCGGCCTCCAGGTATCCCGCGGCATTTTCGGCTGTAATTCCGCCGCCTGCCTGTAATCCTCCCGGATATGCCTCCAGCGCGAGAAATGCCTGCTTTCTCGTAGCGTCATAATATTCTGAAGAAGGCGGATTCAACAGAATCACATGGCCGCCGTTCAGGCCGTCTTCCTTATATAAATGGGCATAATAATCCGCGTTTTTCACAGATGCGAAATTTTCTTGCGCCTGATCATCCTGATCCCGCAAGCTTCCTCCCACAATCTGTTTGACTGTTCCATTATGTATGTCGATACAGGGTCTGAACCTCATCCTTACCTCTCCTTCACATATTAATTATTACATTTTAACATATTAACGCGCAAAAATCCAGGGATTGATGCCCTGAGCACCAATCCCTGATTCTTACGGATTATCCTTTGTTTCATTATCACGGGTCATATCGTCTGCGCCGTCACGGATATCATCCTTTACATCCTCCGCGCCGTCGCGGATATCATCCCCGATTTCATCAACTGTATCTGTGCCGTTTCCGGTATCCCCGGTGGCATCGTTCATCCGGTCCTCTTCCGTATTACGATCCTCTGTTGTCATATGATCGTCTGCCACATTGTCGTCCGCTCCCTGGTCGGAGCCACAGGCTGTTACACTCATCACAGCTCCGGTACAGAGCAGGATCAGCATCGTTTTTTTCCACCGTTTCATAATCAGCTCTCCCTTTCATATGTCTAGATCTATCATCAATCCGCCATCTGGCGGCCTTGTAATAGTATCATCTGCATTCCCGTCAATTTTATGTAAGGAAGAAGCTTCCATTTTGTAAATTTTATAAACGCTCTGCGATCCGGCCGCTGCGATAGGCTTCCAGCAATATTTCCAGGTCATGGATCTGTTCTTTCAAATCCCGTCCTACATCCGTGTCCCCCACCTGTTTGCGCTGCAGCGCCCGTTTAACCACAATGCTGTCCGAATGGATATCGCTCTCTTTTTCAATGGCCGCCTCCGTTGATTCAAACGGCTCATGGGCCGCCAGAATTAACCCATAGGAGTTATAGATCAGCGTGTATCCGGCAATACCGGTTTCTTTTTGATACGCTTTTGAAAAACCGCCGTCAATCACCAGTACTTTTCCATTGCATTTTACCGGGCTTTCTCCACTCTTGCTTTTTACCGGAACATGTCCGTTAATAATATGGGTTCCTTCTTCCGGCAGTCCGAATTCCGCCAGTATCCGGTTTACAACAGATTCATCCTCCAACATATTATAATAGGCATTCTTCTTTTCTTTATGCGTTTCTTTTTCTGCCAGGAAGTACCGTTCGAAAGTTGCCATCTTATCTTTTCCGAACAACGGAGAACCTTCGCTGAGCCAGATATACCACATCATATCTTTTCCGCGCTCTTTTTCTCTGCCGTCTACTGCATAAAATCCCTTTCTCACATAGCTTTCTAATACTTCATATAAACTGCGTCCCTGATAGCTGTGTCCATAAATCCGTACCTTCATCAATTCTCCGTTGTCTGTCAGCGGTACACAGCCATGATACAGAAGATTATTGTTGTATACTTTATACAGTCCGCCTTTATTCAGCAGGAAATGCATATGTTTTTGCAATTTTTCACATTGCAGAAAAGCACGTTCCAGCCTCTCCATAATATCCTCTTCTTCCCGGGTCAGCGCATAAGGTTTCTGCGGATCGACCGTCGGAAAGTTCCGGTCTAACATCTGATACTCATGCTCTCCTAACTGTATGGTTCCCCGTTCATAATCGACACGATGCAAAAGGTTCCGGTCTTCCATGCCAAATCCTGGATTTTTTTTGATAATCTGGCCTTCTACCTTGAATTGAATCACGGAAATTGCCTTGTGCATCTTCATATTCATCTGCTGCTCGCTCTGACTGTAATTCTGTTCCCCTTTCAGTTGAAAACAGGTACAGGGGTCGTCTCGGTAAGTGTTCATGGCAAAGGTTGCCAGCGGAAGTAAATTGATCCCATATCCGTCTTCCAGTATATCCAGATTTCCATATCTTGCACAGATCCGTATCACATTGGCAATGCAGCCGCGCTGACCCGCGGCAGCTCCCATCCACAGAACATCATGATTGCCCCACTGGATATCTACAGAATGATAATCCATCAGTTTGTCCATGATAATATGGGGCCCCGGTCCACGGTCATAGATATCCCCCACAATATGCAGATGGTCCACCGTGAGTCTTTGAATCAGCTCGCACAACGCGATGATAAACGATTCCGCCCTTCCAATCCGGATAATAGTAGATATGATCGAGTTGTAATAAGATTCCTGATCCGTAATCTCTGATTTTACAGTGATCAGTTCTTCGATTACATACGCGAAATCCGCAGGCAGCGCTTTACGCACCTTAGATCTTGTGTATTTGCTTGCCGTGCGTTTACACACTTCGATGAGACGGTACAAAGTGATCTTGTACCAGTCTTCCATATTTTCCTCCTCTTTTCGAATCCGATCCATCTTCTCTGACGGGTAATAAATAAGAGTAGCAAGAGACTGCTTGTCCCTGCTACTCATAGTATTCCCGAAAACATCATCGACTTTACGGCGCACAGATCCCGACCCATTCTTCAGAACATGAGAAAAAGCTTCATATTCGCCATGGATATCCGTCAGGAAGTGTTCGGTTCCTTTCGGCAGGTTCAGAATCGCCTGCAGGTTAATAATCTCTGTCGATGCTTTTGCGATGGTCGGATACAACTGTGACAATCTTTCCAGATAACGTGCTTCTAATTCTTTCATCTATATCCTCCCATGTTTATTGTTTTTTATGATTCCCCTTAAAATTGAATCACATCTGACATATCATATCTTCCGGCAGGCTTTCCTGCCAGAAATTTTGCCGCTTCCACGGCGCCTTTTCCAAACACCGCTTTGGAATAGGCCGTATGCTTGAATTCAATGACTTCATCCGGCCCTGCAAAAATCACTTCATGATCTCCTACAATCGTCCCGCCACGCACAGCAGAAATTCCAATTTCCTTTTCTCCACGTTTCTGGCGGACCTGACTCCGGTCATATACATAGGTATATGCATGGCCGGCAGCTTCATTGATGGAGTCCGCCAGCGCAAGCGCCGTTCCACTGGGCGCGTCCACCTTCTGATTGTGGTGCCGTTCTACTAATTCAATATCAAATCCCGCGCCAGCCAGAACTTTAGTCGCATCCTGCAGAAGCTTCATCAAAAGATTGATTCCCATGGACATATTTGCCGATTTCAGTATAGCCGTATGAGCCGCTGCCGCTTCCACCTTCTCCAACTGTTCCTGCGACAGTCCGGTGGTACACAAAACAACCGGAATTTTTTTCTCCACGCATACATCCAGCAGACGGTCTGTTGCCGACGCATTGGAAAAATCAATCACCACATCCGCCTCCACATCGCATAGATCTATACTCTCAAAAACCGGATAATCATTGGCAAGACCAGTATAAGCATCTATTCCCGCCACAATCTCGATCCCGTCGTCTTCACGGATCAGCCCGGTGATCACCTGCCCCATCTTTCCATTACAACCGTGCATAATTGCCCGTACCATAATTCCATTCCTCCTGTTTATTCATACTCTGCTATATCAAAAAGGATATCACATGCGCTGAATTTACTCAACCAATGATATCCTTTTCACATACTTTCTCTTTATGCTAATGAAATTCCAAAATCTTTCATCGCCTGTGCCAGGGTCTTCTCATGCTCCGGCGTCAATTCTGTCATCGGCATACGCAAGGGGCCGCAGTCCTTACCGATCAGTTTCATAGCTTTCTTTACCGGAATCGGATTCACCTCACAGAACAACTGCTCCACCAGCGGAATCGCTTTCAGCTGCAGCGCGGCGCTTCCTGCCACATCTCCTGCAAAAAACTTAGCGCAGATATCGTGAGTTTCTCTTGGCGCTATATTAGACAGCACGGAAATCACTCCTTTTGCTCCTAATGAAAGCAGCGGTACAATCTGATCGTCATTCCCGGAATACAGATCAATATTCCCATCCGTCAAAGACATAATCCTGGCAACCTGCGAGATATTACCGGAAGCCTCTTTGATTCCCACGATATTATCTACGTTCTTCACCAAAGCCGCCACGGTCGCCGGTTCAATATTACATCCGGTACGGCTGGCCACACTGTACATGATAATCGGCGCTTTCGCTTCCTTCGCTACTGCTGTATAGTGAGCGATCAGTCCCGCCTGGGTTGCTTTATTATAATATGGAGTTACCAGAAGCAATCCGTCCGCCCCATGCTCTGCCGCGTCTCTGGAAAGTTCAATTGCTGTACGGGTACAATTAGAACCGGTCCCGGCAATAACCGGGATACGTCCCTTTGCACGTTCAATGGTAAAGCGCACGCATTCCGCATGCTCTTCTTCTGTCATCGTAGCGGATTCACCTGTCGTTCCACAGATAATAATGCTATCGGTTCCATTCTCGCAGTGATAATCAATCAGCTCATCCAGTCTATCATAATTAATACTTTCGTCTTCATGAAAAGGTGTGACGATTGCCACGCCGGCGCCTGTAAAAATAGACATACTCATCCCTCCTGGCATCAAAATAATCTATAAAAATATTACCATCAAAACAGGGGGATGTCAACGAAAGTCTCCGGACGGGTCATTCCTCATCCAGACACTCCAGTTTGCTGACTGAAACTTCATAGGCCGTCCGTTTTTCCGTCTCTGTCTCCGTCAGACGTTTGATGTATTCACGGCTCTGGATCCGGCCAATCACCTGCACATGCTCTCCTACCTGGAAAGAAGAAGCAAACCTGGCGTTTCTTCCCCAGCAGATGCAGGGTATGTAATCGGATTTTCCATACGGACGGTTCACAGCCAGCAAAAGATCCGCAATCTCTCTGCCCAGAGGTGTTTTCCGGTATACTGGAAGTTTGCAGATGTAACCGTCCAGAAAAATCTGGTTCGTCTTGGCTCCATCCAGCTCTTCCTCTATAAATGAAATCTCCCGGACAAACAGCGACAACACCAGCCGGTTCTTCTGTTCTTCGTGTCTGTTATAGGAACGGAACTGGCCGCTCGCCATAATGAATTCTCCCGAATAATCTTTGGAAACATCGATCAGCCTTTCCGAAACCATCAGTGGAATCCGGTCCTGCGAGTTGCTAAGCCTCCTTACATTTACATCTACCATATAGAACCCTTCTCCAAAGACTTCATGGCTGAAAGTAAACTTAGATGCCACTTCTCCCATAATCGTTACCTGGTTGTTTTCAATAATCTTATCTGACATAGTCTTACAATCTCCCTTTCTTCTGAATCGTATATTAAAATGTTTATGACGCCATCTCCGGTTTTAGAACTAAATACTTGTAAAATTTATGAAATGTGATAAACTAAGAAAGTCACAGAATATGCGCTCGCAGCAGATATGCCGGGCGCACTTTATCATTTACCAACAATAATAGAAAAGGAAGATCTGTATGAAAACAAAACGTGAAGATATTCGTAATATAGCAATCATTGCCCACGTCGACCACGGAAAGACGACGCTGGTAGACGAGCTTCTCAAACAGAGCGGAGTTTTTCGCGAAAACCAGGAGGTTGCCGAGCGTGTCATGGACTCCAATGATATCGAACGGGAACGAGGGATCACCATTCTTTCCAAGAATACAGCCGTCTATTATAAAGGAACTAAAATCAATATCATCGACACACCCGGCCATGCGGATTTTGGCGGAGAAGTGGAACGCGTGCTGAAGATGGTCAACGGCGTCATTCTTGTGGTAGACGCTTTTGAAGGCGCCATGCCCCAGACGAAATTCGTACTGCGCAAGGCCTTGGAGCTGAACCTTCCGGTCATCGTATGTATCAATAAGATCGACCGGCCGGAGGCAAGGCCTGACGAAGTGATCGATGAGGTCCTGGAGCTTTTCATGGATCTGGAGGCTTCCGACGAACAACTTGACTGCCCATTCGTGTATGCTTCTGCCAAAGCAGGTGTGGCTGTCCTGGATCTGACCGAGGAAGAAAAAGACATGAAACCGCTGTTTGAGACAATACTGGAATATATTCCTGCTCCGGAAGGAGATCCGGACGCCGATACCCAGGTCCTCATCAGTACCATCGATTACAACGAATATGTCGGACGAATCGGTGTCGGGAAAGTGGATAACGGTACCATCCGTGTCGGTATGGACGCCGTCGTTGTGAATGAACACGATTCGGAACGGATGGAAAAGGTGCGGATCAGCAAACTCTATGAGTTCGATGGTCTGAACAAAGTGGATGTGAAAGAAGCATCTATCGGCTCCATCGTCGCCATCTCCGGGATCTCAGACATCTCCATCGGCGACACCATCTGTTCTCCGGAAAATCCGAAGGCCATCCCGTTCCAGAAAATTT
Organism: uncultured Lachnospiraceae bacterium; assembly: GCA_949287925.1. Taxonomy (GTDB): domain Bacteria; phylum Bacillota; class Clostridia; order Lachnospirales; family Lachnospiraceae; genus Merdimonas. The sequence continues at coordinate 13,580 of CASEIR010000036.1, read as the reverse complement.
CGGAGCCTACGATTGCCATGCAGTTTATCGTCAACGACAGCCCATTTGCCGGACAGGAAGGCAAATATGTCACTTCCCGTCATCTGCGGGACCGTCTGTTCCGGGAATTAAATACTGATGTCAGTCTTCGTGTAGAAGAATCTGATAACACGGACAGCTTCAAAGTATCCGGACGTGGAGAGCTTCATCTGTCTGTCCTCATCGAGAACATGCGCCGGGAAGGCTACGAATTCGCAGTCAGCAAAGCGGAAGTCCTGTATAAAAAGGATGAGAACGGTAAACTTCTGGAACCAATGGAAACCGCCTATATCGACGTCCCCGATGAATTTACCGGAACCGTAATTGACAAGCTCAGCCAGCGCAAAGGAGAACTGCAGAATATGGGAACTGCCAGCGGCGGCTACACCCGTCTGGAATTCAAGATTCCATCCCGCGGCCTGATCGGATACCGCGGAGAATTTCTGACGGATACAAAAGGAAACGGCATCATGAACACCGCGTTTGACGGATATGCTCCGTACAAAGGAGACATCCAGTACCGCAAGCAAGGCTCTCTCATTGCTTTTGAAACCGGCGAATCCGTTACCTACGGCCTGTATGGCGCCCAGGAACGCGGAACCCTATTTATCGGCGCCGGAGAAAAGGTTTATTCCGGTATGGTCATCGGTGAAAATGCGAAGACCGATGATATTGAAGTAAATGTATGTAAAACCAAGCATCTGACCAACACACGTTCCTCCGGTTCAGACGACGCCCTCCGCCTGACTCCTCCTAAGATCCTGAGCCTGGAGCAGGCGCTGGACTTTATCGATACCGACGAACTTCTTGAGGTCACCCCAAAAAATCTCAGGATCCGCAAGAAAATCCTGGATCCTAAGATGCGCAAACGTTTCAGCAAATAAGGAGAATTTTATGAAAAAATATTTTGCGCTGTTATTAAAACATCTGGCTTCCATCTTAGAATATTTTATTGCTTTTATGCTTGCGGTCGGCATCGTTCTGCTGTGCATCCGCATGGCAGGGTCTCTGTCGAATATTCCCAATCTAGATGTCTGGCCGAATTACGACGACCTGCTGGAAACCTGTTTTAACCTGATCATCGGCGTGGAGCTGATCCGCATGATGTACTATCACACGCCCAACACAGTGTTTGAAGTTCTGCTGTTTGCAATTGCCAGACAGATCATCATCGATCATTCTTCCGTATGGTCCAGTCTGGTGGGCGTCTGCGCCATCGCAGTATTATTTGCCACCAGGAAATATCTGTTCTGTGAATTTGATATTTCCAACAAAATCATCTTCCGGGCCAGTACAAAAGTCAAGGTAGTCAACCGGCTCCTGGGTATCGATATCCCTTACGAACCCCATGACACTCTGTTTGATGTGATCACTCGGAAATTCGAAGAATATGAGACGGAAACCGGCGTGGGCGCCTGTGTCTATTTCAACGACTGGGGACTACGCGTTGCCAAAATGCATGAAGGAAAAATTTCCAGAATTGAAGTAATACGTGCTATACATTAATCTTCAAACATGATATACTACATATATCAGATAGATTAACAGTCTGATGGGGAATTGTCAGATTTTATCATCTGAAAACCATGTCGAAAAGGAGTGGACAGCATGAAATTTATCATTATCGGAAAAAACCTTGATGTAACGCCCGGCCTGAAAGAAGCCGTAGAAAACAAGCTTGGAAAACTGGAAAGGTACTTTACTCCTGATACCGAAGTATACGTAACCATGAGCGTACAGCGTGAACGCCAGAAAATCGAAGTTACCATCCCTGTAAAGGGCGGTCTGATCCGCTCGGAAGAAGTAAGCACTGATATGTATGTGTCCATTGATCTTGTAGAAGAAATCATTGAACGCCAGTTGCGCAAATATAAAAACAAACTGATTGCAAGACATCAGGAAGGCGGCAATTTTAAGCAGGAGTTTATTGAACAGGATGATGTTTCTGAGGATGAAGGTGAGATCCGGATCGTCCGCACCAAAAAATTCGGTTTTAAGCCGATGTATCCGGAAGATGCGTGTGTACAGATGGAATTACTGGGACATGATTTCTTTGTATTCCGAAATGCAGAGACAGATGAAGTGAATGTAGTATATAGAAGAAAGAACGGAACATTTGGCCTGATTGAGCCGGAATGTTAGAGTTCATATCAGGGAGGAGTCAATGCGGCTCCTCCCTTTTTCTTTCTAACCTATTTCTTCCAGGATCTGCGGTTCACCGTTGATCCTGGCAAAATAACATCTCTGACACACTTCCTGACGCGCCTGTCCGCTGGTTCCTTCCCGTATCTGGGCTTCTATGATCTCCAGTTCCGGATCCGGCACCAGAACATCCAGTTCTACCGCCTCTGTATAAACGGAATCCAGAATCTTAAGCCCTCTCTGCCCGAGGATATACTGAATCTTTCCAAGGCCTGTATAATCTGTCTGAATATGCAGCTTTACTCCCGGCACCTTCGTGATCGCCACGGAAGCTTCCAGCCCTGCCCGGACAGCCGAGGAATAAGCCCTTACCAGTCCGCCGGTTCCAAGAAGTGTACCTCCGAAATACCGGGTCACAACCACCGCGGCATTCCGAATCTCTTCTCCTTCCAGAACATCCAGCATCGGCTTTCCCGCTGTTCCGGACGGCTCGCCATCGTCACTGCAGCGTTTTAATTCTCCCCGGCTGCCAATCACATACGCAAAACAGTTATGGGTTGCATTCCAGTATTTCTTTTTCATAGACTCAATAAATTCCAGCGCTTCTTCTTCTGTATCGACAGGTGTCACCGTTGCGATAAAGCGGGACTTCTTTTCTACAATTTCCCCCGTCCCGCCTTGATAAATTGTCCTGTATTCTTTCACGTTTCAGACGATCCTTTCCGTTTTTACATTTTTCTACATATTAATATAACGAATTTCTTAAAATTTTCCTACTGAAATATGAAGTTTTTATTTTTTTCTTTATAAACCTGTGTTTCTTTGCTATAATGACTTGGTATGAAGGAGGTCTAAATTCATGAATTATGGCAGAAAAAAAGCTTCTCAAAAGCAGAAGAAGATTACATCTAAATCTACCATGCAGGGAAAACGTGTCGGAGTCCGGCTGTTCAAGGCCTTTTTGCTCTGTCTGGTCGTAGTTGCGCTGGCAGGTGTGATCGGCGTTGGTGTATTTGCAAAAAAGATCATCGACAATGCACCCGTAGTCACACCGGATGATGTCAAACCGAAAGGATATGCCACCTCCATCTATGCGGACGACGGAACAACCCAGATTGAGGAACTGGTCACTTCAGGTTCCAACCGTGTATATAAAACCATCGATGAGACTCCGGAATATTTACAGCACGCCTTTGTTGCCATTGAGGATGAACGATTCTATGAGCACAACGGCATCGACCTTCAGGGAATCACCCGTGCTGCCGTGGTGGGCCTGACTTCCGGTAATTTTTCGGAAGGTGCAAGTACGCTGACCCAGCAGCTGATCAAGAACAATGTATTTCCGGATTTTGTCCACGAGGATACTTTTTATGACCGTCTGGAACGAAAACTCCAGGAACAGTACCTTGCGCTGCAGATTGAAAAACAGATGAGCAAAGATGAGATTCTGGAAGCTTATATGAATACCATCAACCTGGGGCAAAACTGTCTGGGCGTACAGGCCGCTGCAGAACGGTATTTCGGAAAGGATGTGTCCGAGCTTACGCTGTCAGAATGTGCGGTAATTGCGGGAATTACGCAGAGTCCAACCAAATATAATCCAATCACCAATCCGGAAGAAAATGCAAAACGTCAGAAAAAGGTACTCAAAAACATGCTGGATCAGGGATATATCGACCAGGCCGCCTATGATGAGGCTCTGGCTGACGATGTATACGCCAGAATCCAGGCACACAATGCCACAGTTACTTCTACCGATTCCTACAGCTACTTTATAGACGCCATGATCGATCAGATTATGGAAGATCTGGAGACTCAGCTGGGCTATACAGAGACTCAGGCATATAACGCTGTATACAGCGGCGGACTGAGCATCTATTCCACTCAGAATCTGACCATGCAGCAGATCTGCGATGAAGAGATGAACAACGATGCAAATTATCCGGGATTAAAGGAATACGGTCTGGATTATGCCCTTACGGTAACGAGGGCAGACGGCACCATTGAAAATTATTCTTCCGGCCACATCAAGCAATATGTCCAGAACGCTCACGGCGACAGCCAGGGATTGCTCTATTCCAGCGAAGAAGAGGCGCGCGCAATGGTGGAAGAATGGAAATCCACCATCGCCCAGGAAGGCGACACCTATAATGAAGTCTTCAATATCTCTCCTCAGCCCCAGGCTTCTGCTACCATTATTGATCAGACCACCGGCCAGATTAAGGCCATGGTTGGCGGACGAGGCGCCAAACCAGGAAGCCTCAGTCTGAACCGTGCTTACAAAGGCTCCACCCGTCAGCCCGGATCAACATTTAAGATCCTTGCATCCTACGCCCCGGCTCTGGATGCCTGCGGAAAGACGCTGGCCACCGTAATTGAAGACGAGCCTTACACCTTGAATAACGGAAAGGTTCTTAAGAATGCCAATGGCCGCTACAGCGGCGCCCGCACTGTCCGGGATGCAATCACCTGGTCTGTTAACGTCTGCGCTGTCAAACTCAGCGATGAGATTGGCCAGCAGATCGGCTTTGATTATTGTGAAAACTTTGGTATCAGCACACTGGTAGAAAGCAAAGAAATCAACGGCGGCGTGTATAGCGATCTGACTCAGACCCTTGCTCTGGGCGGTATTACACAGGGTGTATACAACTATGAATTATGTGCTGCCTATGCAACCATCGCAAATGGCGGTGTATATAACAAACCCACTATGTACACAAAAGTACTGGATCATGACGGTAATGTATTACTGGAAGGAACAGGCGAAACCAGAACGGTTCTGAAGGACAGCACGGCTGCGCTTCTGACCAGTGCAATGCAGGATGTTGTTACCAGCGGTACCGGAACCTCCTGCCAGCTTGATAACATGCCTGTAGCCGGAAAAACCGGAACTACATCCGACAACAAAGACTTGTGGTTCTGTGGATATACTCCATACTACACCTGCGCAGTATGGGGCGGCTATGATCAGAACAAAAAATGCAGTTATGATACAAATTTCCGGTTCCGGCTTTGGAAGGGAATCATGAGCCGAATTCATGAAAATCTGGAGTATAAGGAATTTACCATGCCGGCTTCTGTAGAACAGAAGACTGTCTGCACATTAACCGGGCAGTTGGCATTGGCAGGAAGCTGCCCCGCAATTACAGAATATTTTGCGGCTGATACGGCTCCTACGACAGTCTGCTCCGGACATGCTTCTTCCAGCAGTTCGGAAAACAGCGGTGATACGACCGGTGATACAACTGGCGGCACCGGCGGTGATACAACTGGCGGCGGTACCGGCGGTGATACTGGCGGCGGCACCGGCGGTGATACCGGCGGCGGCACTGGCGGTGATACCGGCGGCGGCACTGGCGGCGATACTGGCGGCGGCACCGGCGGTGAAACACCAGCTCAATAATTCAAAAGGGCAGCGATTTTACAATCGCCGCCCTTTTCTTCTGTTCTTTTTACAAAATCAATTTTGCCGCCCCGCAGATACCAGCGTCATTTCCCAGTGTTGCAAGTACAAATTGTGTGTCTTTATTAGCGAAAAATACCTTTTCCTTAAAATTTTTCTCCACATACTGAAGTAAAATCTCTCCCGCTTTAGAGACTCCTCCGCCGATTACAATTACTGCAGGATCTGCAATCACCGCAAGATTAGCCATTGCATAGCCAAGATACCTGCCAAATTCTTCCACAATCTCTTCTGCCAGTTCATCTCCGGCTTTCAGCGCATCGAATACGGCTTTCGCGTTGATATTTTGTTTACGTAACACAGAAGACCGTTCGTCTTTGGCAAGTCTTTGTTTTGCCAGTCGGCTGATTCCTGTGGCCGATGCATACTGCTCCAGGCATCCTTTCTTCCCACAGCCACAGCAGTCTGTCTCTTCGTAGTTTACGCAGATGTGTCCAATTTCTCCTCCGGCTCCATGAGCTCCGACGATAGGTTTTCCATTCACGATGATTCCGCCTCCAACACCAGTTCCAAGCGTCACCATAATCAGATTGGTATGTCCTTTTCCTGCTCCCAGCCACATCTCACCGAGCGCAGCTACGTTCGCATCGTTTCCTACCGCTACTTTCATACCAGTCAGTTCTTCCATTTCCCTTCTGACTTCTTTATAGCCCCATCCGATATTGGCTGTATTCTGAACTACACCGTCTTCTTCTACCGGCGCAGGAACTCCGATTCCAATACCAGCCACCTGATCAGAATTGATTGCTTTTTCTTCCATCTTCTTTTTTAAAGACTCTGCCACATCCGGAAGAACGGCTTCACCGCCATTCTCCTTACGAGTTACAATCTCCCATTTGTCCTGCAGACTTCCGTCCGTTCCAAACAGTCCCATCTTCACGGTTGTTCCTCCGATGTCTACTCCAAAACAATATTCCATTCCTTCATCCTCCTGCTATAATAATCTATTTTTTTGTAAGATTCTGCTGTACACGTTTATACAATTCCTGGGCTGCGTTATACCCCATTTTCTTCTGTCTGTGATTGATTGCCGCTGTCTCTACAATGATTGCCAGATTACGTCCGGGACGGATGGGCAGCTGGTGGCATACCACTTTATTGCCAAGGAATTCCGTATACTGTTCTTCCAGTCCCAGTCTGTCATATTCCTTTTCCTTGTCCCACTCTTCCAGGGTAATTACCAGATCTATATTTTCCGTCTCTCTAACACTGAGTACACCGAACAGCGTCTTTACATCCACGATGCCGATGCCCCTTAATTCTATAAAATGGCGGGTAATGTCCGGCGCTGTACCGACCAACGACTCGTCGCTTACTTTCCGGATCTCCACCACATCATCGCTCACCAGACGGTGTCCTCGCTTGATCAGTTCCAAAGCGGCCTCGCTCTTGCCGATTCCGCTTTCGCCCATAATCAGAACTCCAACACCATATACATCCACCAAAACACCGTGGATGGAAATGCAAGGAGCCAGCTGCACATTCAGCCAGCGGATCAGCTCTGCTGTAAAAGCAGAGGTTTTCATCTCAGTAATAAAGATCGGCACGTCCTGCTCTACTGCCATATCCAGAAGCATCTGTTCCGGGGGAAGATTACGGCAGAAGATTATGCACGGAATCTTATACGACAGAAGAGTCTGATAGATTTCTCTCTTCTTTTCTTCCTCCATTTTTTCCAGAAATGTATATTCTACATATCCAATGATCTGTACCCGTTCTGAATCAAAATGTTCAAAATAGCCAGATAACTGGAGCGCCGGCCGGTTCAGATCCGGGACTTCCACCACCTTATCCCTCATCTCCACATCCGGTGTGAGATTCTTAAGATTCATTTTTTCAACGATTTTTTTCAACTCTACTGACTTTGTCATAATACACTCCTTCTCAAGCTAAGATTGATTTTATACGCTTATGTCGATGAAATCAGTATAACATATCAATGAAAAAAATTATATATATCCCTGGCTGCTTTTTCATTCATAGAAGGAAGTTCTTTCAATTCCTCTACTGTTGCGTTTCGGATAGCTTCCAGATTTTCAAAAGGACGCATCAGGTCTTTCCTCCTGGCCGGTCCTACGCCCGGGATATCATCCAGGATGGAATGCACCTGTCCCTGGCTGCGAAGCTGTCGGTGAAAGGTAATGGCAAACCGGTGAGCCTCGTCCTGAATCCGGGTGATCAGTTTGAAACATTCGGAATTCCGGTCTATGGGCAACTCTTCATTCTGATAATAGAGCCCTCTGGTCCGGTGACTGTCATCCTTGACCATTCCGCAGACCGGTATGGCAAGTCCCAGCTGTTCCAGGACCCCCAGCGCAATATTCACCTGTCCCCGTCCTCCATCCATCAGGATCAGATCTGGGAATGCCGTGAATCTTCCCGTTCCCTTTCCTTCCTCTTTTTCTTTCAAACCATGAGTAAAACGGCGGGTCAGCACTTCCTCCATACTGGCATAATCATCCGGTCCCTGAACGCTCTTGATCCGGAATTTCCGGTAGTCATTCCGTTTCGGTTTTCCCTTTTCATAGACTACCATAGACCCTACCGATGCGAAACCACTGGTATTGGAGATGTCATAAGCCTCCATCCGCACAATTCCTTTCAATCCAAGGATCTTTTCCAACTCTTTTACTGCTCCGATGGTACGTCCCTCTTCTCGCTTCAACCGTTCTTTGTCAGTATCCAGAACCATTTTGGCATTCTTCGCCGCCAGTTCCACCAGTTTCTCTTTAGATCCCCGCTTGGGCACCCGCAGATGAACCTTATGTCCCCGTCTGGCTGACAGCCATTCTTCGATGACCTCCTGGTCCTCCACCTCTTCCGGCAGCATCAATTCAGAAGGAATATACGGGGTTCCTGCATAGAACTGCTTCAGAAAGCTGCTTAGGATCTCACTGCTGGTCTCTTCCTTTGCCACCTTCAGATAGAAATGATCCCGTCCGATCAGCCTTCCGCCCCGGACGAAGAACACCTGTACCACCGCATCTTCCTCTTCCACCGCCATAGCCAGAATATCCCGGTCGTCTCCCGCCGTATCTGTAATCTTCTGCTTCTGAGCGATCTTCTGCACGCTGCCGATCAGTTCCCGGTATTCAATGGCCTTTTCAAACTCCAGCGCTTCCGACGCCGCTTCCATCTTCTGCTGAAGATCCTTTAACACTTCTTCATAACTTCCATTAAGAAACTGAAGAGCTTTCTGGATAGACGCCCGGTATTCCTCTTGGGAAAGATACCCCTGGCAGGGAGCCTTGCACTGATGGATATGATAATTCAAACAGGGCCGTTCTTTTCCAATATCCTTTGGAAGCCGCCGGCTGCAGCTGCGGAGCTGGTAGAGCTTGCGGAGCAGTTCAATGGTATCCTTGACCGCCCCCGCGCTGGTATAGGGGCCAAAATACTTTGCCTTGTCTTTCGCCATCCGCCGCGCCATCATGACCCGGGGATAGGGCTCATCCACCGTCACTTTGATAAACGGATAGGTTTTGTCATCCATCAGCATGGTATTATACTTGGGCCGGTGTTCCTTAATCAGATTACACTCCAGAACCAGGGCCTCCAGCTCGGAATCGGTTACAATATATTCAAACCGGGCAATATGGGTCACCATCTGTTCAATCTTCAGCCCCTTGTTCCGGCTGGTCTGAAAATACTGGCGCACCCGGTTCTTCAGGCTGATGGCCTTCCCCACATAGATGATCTCGTCCTTCTCATCATGCATCAGATAGACGCCGGGCTTTCCCGGCAGTTTCTTTAATTCTTCCTGTATGTCAAACATATGATGTATCTCCTTTTTCGTTGATTGAACCCCATCCTGATTATTTCCAGTCATACCGGGCGGACAACAAGGGCAGAACCTCTGTCATTGGTTCTGCCCTAGGTTTCCATATGGATTTTTATAATTCTTTCCCAGTATCTGCCGGTTCTGCCGTCTCCACGGCTTCTGTAGTCTCTGCAGCTTCTGCTGTCTCCGCGGTTTCTGCGATCTCTGCAGCTTCTGTGGTCTGCTCCTGGTTCATAGCAATCCCCTCTACAGGATTCATGCCGATCCGCACTTCTTTTTTCTGTTCCTTGGTCTCCGGATCGATTCCTTCCACCTTGTAGAAAATATCCATAAATTCCTTTCCGGTAATGGTCTCTTTCTCAATCAGGAAGGCTGCGATCTGATCCAGGGAACTGCGATGTTCTCGTAAGAGTCTCTTGGCTTCCTCATAAGAATTCTTCAGGATCTTCATGACTTCCGTATCAATCTCAGAAGCTGTCTCCTGTCCGCAGTTGGTTACCGGCCGGCCGTCCAGATAGCGGTTCTGAATGGATTCCAGGCCGATCAGACCAAACTTCTCACTCATACCATACTGAGTGATCATGGCTCTTGCAATACTTGTCGCCTTCTCGATATCATTTGCAGCACCGGTGGTTACCGTATCGAACACGATCTCCTCTGCGGCGCGTCCCGCCAGCATGCCCACCAGCATAGCTTCCAGTTCCTTCTTAGTATTCAAGAACTTCTCTTCCTCCGGCGTCTGCATCACATATCCCAGCGCTCCCATGGTTCTTGGTACGATGGTGATCTTCTGCACCGGCTCAGAATCTTTCTGCAAAGCACTGACCAGCGCATGTCCTACTTCGTGATAGGATACGATCCTTCGCTCTTCCTGGCTCATGATCCGGTCTTTCTTCTCTTTACCCACCAGGACCACTTCCACAGCTTCAAACAGATCCGCCTGGCAAACGGCATTTCTTCCATGTTTGACGGCAGTAATCGCCGCCTCGTTAATCATGTTGGCAAGATCGGATCCTACTGCTCCGGAGGTTGCCAGAGCGATGGCTTCCAGATCTACCGTCTCATCCATGCGCACATCCTTGGAATGTACTTTCAGAACGTCGATCCGTCCTTTCAGATCTGGTTTTTCCACCACGATCCGGCGGTCAAACCGCCCCGGTCTTAACAATGCCGGATCCAGAATCTCCGGGCGGTTCGTTGCTGCCAACAGCACCAGTCCTTTATTGGATTCAAATCCATCCATCTCCGCCAGAAGCTGGTTCAGAGTCTGCTCCCGCTCGTCATTGCTTCCCAGCTGGTTGTCACGACTCTTTCCGATGGCATCAATCTCATCGATGAAGATGATACAGGGCGCCATCTGCTGCGCCTGCTTAAACAGGTCACGGACTCTGGATGCTCCCACACCCACATACATTTCTACAAACGCGGAACCACTAAGCGAGAAGAATGGCACATTTGCCTCTCCTGCCACCGCCTTGGCCAGCAACGTCTTACCGGTTCCCGGCGGTCCTACCAGAAGCGCGCCCTTGGGCAGCTTCGCTCCTACACTTGTGTATTTTCCAGGATTATGCAGAAAATCCACTACCTCCTGCAGGGATTCCTTTGCTTCATCCTGTCCGGCCACATCCCGGAAGGTAACGCCAGTCTGCTTCTCTACATACATCTTAGCATTACTCTTGCCGATTCCCATGACGCCTCCGCCTTTGGACATCTTTCCAGTCATCCATACAATCATACCGATCAGAAGGATGGTAGGAAGCAAAATACTTGCCAACTGCATAATGATAGCAGACGTAGTATCCGGAATTTCCTGTTCGAATTCCACTCCTGCATTATCCAGTTTTTGCACCAGATCATCATCCTGAATTCGTCCGGTATAGTATTCTTTTGCAATCTTCTGGCCGTCTTCTTTCTTTTCCGTGATTACGATCTGATTACTCTGAATCACTACCTTATCTACTTTGCCCTCGTCCAGCATCTTCAGGAACTGATCGTAACTGATTTCCTTATCCGCTCCGTTTCCCTGGAACTGGTACAGCGCCATAACGATAACCAGTGTAGCCAGAGTCACTAATATAATAAAAGATAAGCCCTGCTTATTGCTTTTATTATTCTGATTTCGATTATCCATGCTTTTCCTCCTGTGCCTGGCGCCGGCATTTACCGGCACTTCTACTATATTATAAGAAGACTCCCCCTGGAAATCAACAAAAACATTATGAAAAGATTGTAAACTTCCTATAGATTGTAGTATACTTGATATATTAATGCTTATACTTCAGATAAGCAGAACATCATAGGAAATAGAGGGATGAATACATATGAAAATTGGATTTGACAACGACAAGTACCTGCAAATGCAATCTTCCCATATCCGTGAACGGATCGGTCAGTTCGACAATAAACTCTATCTGGAATTTGGCGGCAAACTGTTTGACGATTATCATGCTTCCAGGGTTCTGCCCGGATTTCAACCGGACAGCAAGCTCCGGATGTTAAAACAGTTGTCTGACCAGGCGGAGATCGTCATCGTCATCAGCGCGGAAGATATCGAGAAGAATAAGATCCGGGGAGATCTGGGGATTACCTATGACTCAGATGTACTCCGCCTGATGGGCGTATATAAAGAGCACGGCCTCTATGTGGGCAGTGTGGTTATTACAAAATACAGCGGACAGGAAAGCGCCCATCTCTTCCGCAAGCGTCTGAAGAAGCTGGGCATCAAGGTATACCGGCACTATGTAATCCCCGGCTATCCTTCCAATGTGCCGCTGATCGTCAGTGATGAAGGATATGGAAAGAATGAGTATATCGAAACTTCCCGTCCGCTGGTAGTGGTAACCGCTCCCGGACCCGGAAGCGGCAAGATGGCTGTCTGCCTGTCCCAGCTCTACCAGGAGCACAAGCGCGGCATCTGTGCCGGATACGCCAAATTCGAGACATTTCCCATCTGGAACATCCCGCTGAAGCATCCGGTCAACCTGGCCTACGAAGCGGCTACAGCGGATCTGAATGACATCAATATGATCGATCCTTTCCATCTGGAAGCGTATGGAAAAACCACCGTCAATTATAACAGGGATGTAGAGATCTTTCCGGTACTGAACGCCATGTTCCAGAAGATTTATGGAGAAAGTCCTTATAAATCTCCTACGGACATGGGCGTTAATATGGCCGGCAACTGTATCTGCGATGATGAAGTCTGCCGGACCGCCTCCTGCCAGGAGATCATCCGCAGATATTATGAGACTTTAAGACGGCTGCTGATCGGCGCCTGCCCGGAGGAAGAAGTCTATAAAATTGAGATGCTGATGAATCAGGCAGGAATTACGGTTCACGACCGCCCCGTAGTAGATGCTGCTCTGAAGCGCGCCAAAGAGACCGGTGGACCAGCTGCGGCTCTCCAGCTCCACGACGGAAGAATGATCACCGGCAAGACCTCCAACCTTCTGGGCGCCTGCGCAGCCTTGCTTCTGAATGCACTGAAGGAACTGGCCGGAATCGACCACAAATGCCACGTAATCTCACCGGAAGCCATCGAACCCATCCAGAAGCTGAAGATCAATTACCTGGGAAGCCACAACCCCAGACTTCATACAGATGAAGTCCTGATCGCCCTGTCAGTCAGCGCCGCGACGGACCCCACCGCACAACTTGCGCTGGACCAGCTTCCTAAACTTAAAGGATGTCAGGCCCACACCTCTGTTATGGTCGGATCTGTCGATATGAAACAATTTAAGAAACTGTCCATTCAGGCCACTTTTGAAGCAAAATACGAAAAAAGTTCTGTATTTTTCAGCGGAAAAGATGTATAATCGAAAAGTATTTTTTCAGACTAAGTAACGATAAACATTTCAGTTAAAGGAGGGCATTATGGCAGTTAAGTACGTATTTGTTACAGGCGGTGTGGTATCCGGGCTCGGGAAAGGCATCACAGCAGCGTCCCTGGGACGTCTGTTAAAAGCCCGCGGGTATACGGTGACCATGCAGAAGTTTGATCCCTACATCAATATGGATCCGGGAACCATGAATCCAGTCCAGCACGGAGAAGTCTTCGTCACCGATGATGGAGCCGAGACAGATCTGGATCTGGGACATTATGAGCGCTTCATCGATGAAAGCCTGACTAAAAACTCCAATGTAACCACCGGCAAGATCTATTGGTCCGTCCTGCAA
>CASEIR010000035.1 GCA_949287925.1 uncultured Lachnospiraceae bacterium | reverse complement strand
GGTATCCGGGCAGAGATCGATACCAGAGCTGAGAAGATTGGATATAAGATCCGCGAAGCACAGGTGAACAAAATCCCGTACATGCTGGTGGTGGGAGCGAAAGAGGAAGAAACAGAAGTTGTTTCTGTCAGAAGCCGTTTCGCAGGAGATGAAGGCCAGAAAGATCTCAAAGAATTTATTGCGGCTATCCGGCAGGAAATTGCATCCAAAGCACAGCGCGAAGTTGTAAAAGCTGAAGAATAAAAATAATAGAAACGGACATAATATATCTCGATATTTCAGAAAGAACAGGAGGTAATATTATGCCGGAACTGAAGTGTACCGTACAGACATGTGCCCACAATAAAGATGATTATTGTGCGCTCGACCGCATTGTTGTAGGAGGAAACGCAGCCAGAAAGGCGGAAGAAACCTGTTGTGACAGCTTTGTAGAACGGACAGGAACCGCAGCTTCCAACAGTGTGGGACATGCATCTGCGTACAGCAGTGTAGACTGTCAGGCGATGGATTGTATGTACAATGACAAGTGTGCATGCCGGGCTGGAAAAATCAGCGTTGAAGGCGGAAATGCCTGTCAGTGTAAAGACACAGAATGTGCCACATTCAAATGTTAATGTTGAGAAAAGAAAGCCTTAGGGAGTAATCCTTAAGGTTTTCTTTTTGTTTATTGACTGGCTTTTCGGAGGATAGTATAATAGTTTTACTGTTTGATAGAGAGGAATTATATTATAGAATGGAAAAAAAGAATGACAAGAAGACGGATGTGAAAAAGGCTTATTATTCCGGAAGTCCCAGACTGGGGACCGGAGGCCCTTCCAAGCTCAGACTGGCGTTTAATAAAGGAATTACATATTTTCTTGTAATTGCTGCGGGGCTGCTCTTTTATTTCGCGCTCCTGCGGCTGGATATACTGTCCGGGGCTGCCGGAAAGATATTCCATGTACTGAAACCGGTCGTTTATGGATGTGTGATCGCATACCTTCTGAATCCGGTCGTGAGAAAGGTAGACCAGTTTCTGGTGCCTAAGCTTCAGACGAGGATCCAGCTGGAAGGTAAGGCAGAAAAGATATCCAGGGCTGTGGGGATTCTGATTGTGTTGATTCTGATGATCCTTCTGGTCATAACGCTGTTGAACCTGCTGATTCCAGAACTGTACAGCAGTATCCGGAATCTCGTATTTACATTGCCCAGTCAGATGAATGATATTGTATCCAGGCTCTCCAGCATCACTTTGGAAGATTCCACGATTTCCGTGTTTATGAAAACCGTTCTGGAAGAGGGAACGGAGATGCTGCAGAACTGGCTTCGGACGGAGCTTTTGCCGAAAACCAATGAGATCATGACGAATCTGACAGAAGGCGTGTTTAATGTTTTCAGCGAGATATTCAATGCGCTGATTGGTATCATTGTATCAGTCTATATCCTGTTTAGTAAGGAACTGTTCGCGAGACAGTGTAAAAAGATGATCTATGCTTTTCTCGAACCGAAAAAGGCAAATATGGTGCTGCATCTGGCAACAAAAAGCGATGAAGTATTTGGCGGATTTATTATTGGTAAAATCATCGATTCCGCAATTATCGGAGTACTCTGTTTCCTGGGACTGACGATTCTGAAAATGCCGTATGTGGTTCTGGTCAGTGTAATCGTGGGAGTTACCAATGTGATTCCGTTTTTCGGTCCTTATATTGGTGCTATCCCAAGCGCCATACTGATCATGCTGGATGATCCCATTAAAGGTCTGTATTTCATTCTGTTTATTTTGCTTCTGCAGCAGTTTGATGGAAATATTCTGGGACCGAAGATCCTTGGAAATTCCACGGGACTATCGGCATTCTGGGTGATCGTATCCATTCTGCTTGGCGGCGGACTGTTCGGCTTCGTAGGTATGGTTATGGGAGTGCCCACTTTTGCGTTGCTGTATTATATTGTTGATCTCATCATGAATAACCGTCTGGAGCGTAAAAAGCTGCCGGTGAGTTCCAGTAATTATGACCCACTTAGCTTTGTGGATGATGAAGGGAAATTTCATCGCGTGGATGCCTGTGAAAAACAGGAGAGAAAACCAGCTGCCAATGAAAGTAAAGGAGAGTAAAATATGCCGATAAGAGTTCAGAATGATCTCCCAGTAAAGGAGATTCTGGAAAGTGAAAATATTTTCGTCATGGATGAACATCGGGCCATGCATCAGGATATTCGTCCCATCAAGATCGGTCTGCTGAATCTGATGCCGCTGAAGGAAGATACGGAGCTGCAGATCCTGCGCTCGCTTTCTAATACGCCGCTTCAGGTGGACGTGACCTTTGTGATGGTGTCGGGTCATGTATCCAAGAATACGCCTACCAGCCATCTCAATAAGTTTTATTGTAAATTTAATGAAATCAAAGAGCGGAAGTTTGATGGATTTATCATAACCGGAGCTCCGGTAGAACAGATGCTGTTCGAGGACGTGGATTACTGGGAAGAACTTAAAGAGATCATGGAGTGGAGCAAGACGCATGTGACATCAACCCTGCATCTGTGCTGGGGAGCGCAGGCAGCGATGTATTATCACTATGGGATTGACAAAGTACAGATGGACCATAAGGTGTTTGGTGTGTTCTGGCATAAGGTGCTGAACCGGAAAATCCCGCTGGTGCGGGGGTTTGACGATGTGTTTCTGGCGCCGCATTCCCGCCACACAGAGATTCCGCTGAACCTGGTGCGGAAAGATGAGCGGCTTACGATACTTGCGGAATCGGATGAGGCCGGGCTGTTTCTTGCCATGGCACAGGCCGGACGACAAATTTTTGTTATGGGGCATCCGGAATATGACCGGGTGACACTGGATCAGGAGTATAAGAGAGATTTGGGAAAAGGACTGCTGATTCAGATGCCGGTAAATTACTATACGGATGATAATCCGGAAAGCCGTCCGTTGCTTACCTGGAGAGCTACAGCAAATAATCTGTATACGAACTGGCTGAATTATTATGTATATCAGGTGACCCCGTATGATCTTGACGGGACACCATTTTAATTTCGTTCAGATAAGGAGAAGTTAAATGAGACGGGGGATAAAACTTCTGGAGGAATATTTTCTGTATTTTATGATGTATTCCATACTGGGCTGGATTTATGAAGTTTTTTTGGAGGTGGTAGTATACAGGTGGGGATTTTCCAACAGGGGAGTCCTGTTCGGTCCCTATTGTGTGGTGTATGGATTCGGGGCGCTGATTCTGGTAGCATTGCTCTGGAGACTGAAAAATAAAGACATCCGTGTGGGCAGAGTCAAAGTAACGCCGGTGCTGGTATTTCTGGGAATCGTTCTGATTACGACAGCGGTAGAGCTGGCGGCCAGTTATATCATGGAGTTTACGGCGGGTGAATGGCTGTGGGATTACACCAGGTTTTCCTGGAATTTTCAAGGGCGGATCGCACCGAATCCCAGCCTGAGATTCGGAATCGGCGGAATGGTGTTTCTGTACCTTCTGCAGCCGTTATTTTATAAAGTGACAGGAAAAATGTCAGAACGTACTCTGGATATTATTGCGTCAATATTGGGAATTATTTTCCTTTCGGATGTTATTTACACCTACCTGATAAAATAGAAATTTGTGCATAATATATAAAAGCTTCGCAGATAAATTTCTGCGGAGCTTTTTTGTGCGAATAAAAAACGTCAGAATATTCGCACAAATGGACTGGTTATATAATTAACAATGATAAAAAAGAAGAAAAATCTTTATATATTCGTCATAATGACGAATAATATGTCATATTAATAACAAATATTGATATTTTCAATACATTAAGTTAAAATATATCCAAGATGGTACGCAAGAGGGTGCCGACTGGTTGTGCCGATGCTCTCTTGCTTTATCATAATCACCTTCCAACAAAAGTGCATGTACAAGCAAAGGAAAAGCAAAAAGAAAAGGGGGAATCATTACATGTTGGATGCTATTAATACTGTTGTAACTGCTGTGAACGGTGTGGTATGGGGATGGCCTATGATCATACTTCTGCTGGGAACACATATCTTTCTGACGATCCGTACCGGCTTCATTCAGAGATATACGCTTGCAAAAGGTATAAAACTCTCTGTATCCAAAGATCCGGACGCGGAAGGGGAAGTATCTCAGTTCGGAGCGCTGACGACCGCGCTGGCGGCAACGATCGGAACCGGTAATATTATCGGAGTTGGTACCGCGATTGCATTGGGCGGTCCCGGATCGGTTCTTTGGATTTGGCTTACTGGTGTGTTTGGAATTGCGACGAAGTATGCAGAATCTCTAATCGCTGTAAAGTATAGAGTGAAGACAGAAGACGGACGTATGCAGGGCGGTGCCATGTATGCATTGGAACGGGGACTGCATCTGAAGTGGCTAGGCATTCTTTTTGCGGTCTTTGCTGGATTTGCATCTTTTGGTATTGGATGCGCGACACAGGTTAATGCGATTGCAACCGTTTGTAAAGAAAACTTCAATATTCCGCCGGCAATTGTAGGAATTGTCATTGCAATTCTTACAGCAATCGTAATTTTCGGCGGAATCAAATCCATTGCCAACGTATGTGAGAAACTGGTGCCGTTTATGGCTATCTTCTATGTACTTGGCTGCTTGATTATTCTTTGCATGAATTATGACTTTATCATTCCGGCAATTGTAACTATCTGTAAGCTGGCATTTACGCCGGGAGCAGCGGCAGGCGGTTTGATTGGCCAGGGGCTTATGATGGCAATCCGTTACGGAGTTGCCCGTGGTCTGTTTTCGAATGAATCTGGTCTTGGTTCCGCACCCATCGCGGCTGCAGCAGCTCAGACAAGAAATCCGGTACGCCAGGCGCTGGTATCTTCTACCGGAACATTCTGGGATACGGTTGTTGTTTGTTTCATGACTGGTCTGGTACTGGTAACTACGATCATGAAGAACCCTACCATTAATGCAGATGAAGTTTCGGACGGCGGTGTCTTGACTTCCCTGGCATTCGGGCAGATTCCGGTCCTTGGACCTGTAATTTTGACATTGGGTATTATTTCTTTTGCATACTCTACCATTCTTGGATGGGCATATTATGGCGAACGTTGTGTGGAGTATTTTGCAGGAAAAGCCGGCAAGGGAGTTTTGATTGGTTATCGGATTCTTTATATCGCTGTTGCAGCGATTGCTCCGGTTGTAGCGTTGGACCTGGTATGGCTGATCGCAGATACGCTGAATGCATTTATGGCGATCCCCAACCTGGTTGCTGTGCTTCTGTTGTCTAACGAAATTGTCCGTGAGACTAAGAAGTATATTAATGATATCGACAAAAAAGATGATACACCGGTTCCGGTTATCAAAGGATAAGAACAAAAAACTTTGTCTTGACAAATGTACTTTGTTGCGTTAAAGTAAGAAATGTAAATTATATAAATAAACCGTTGAGAAAGAAGAGTAGCTTATCATTGAGAAATTACAGAGAGCGGCAGATGGTGGGATTGTCGTATGGATCTGACAGGCGAATGGACTTTTGAGGGCTGCCTGAAATCGTATGAGAGTATGGTATGTCGGGAACCGAACCCGTTATCAATCAGGAGTGTATGTTAGTACATGAGAAAGTGGACGATTCGTCAATTTGAGTGGTACCGCGATAATATGTTTATATTACCGTCTCAAACCTTAGGGTTTGGGACGGTTTTTTTATACTCGCGACGGGCCAAAGCCGGACTTGCCTGGGACATTGGCAATTGCTTACCATTCCGGAATGTGTTTTTAGTAATCTGGTGATTTACCGGAAGAATCGGTGATTTTCTCTCCTAACAAATCCAGACTGCTGGCAGAATGCAGTCTGAAAGACAAAAAGAGAACAGAAAAGGAGACAGAAAAATGAAAAGAAGATTAACAGCAGGTTTATTAACAACAGTAATGACAGTAATGGCAGTGTCCGGATGTGGGAACCTGTCGGATTCTACCGGCGGTAAAGGAGAAGGTTATACCATTGGTATTGAGCAGTTTGCAGAACATGGATCTCTGGATAACTGCAAAGAAGGGTTCCTGGCAGGTCTGGAAGAGGAAGGAATCGTGGAAGGAGAGAATCTGACGGTAGAATATAAGAATGCGGCATCGGATATGGGGACTGCCGGGCAGATCTCAGACAGTTTCGTTTCCAATCAAGTGGATCTGATCTGTGCCATCGCGACTCCGAGCGCACAGAGTGCATACAATGCGGCTATGGACAGTGGGATTCCGGTTGTGTATACAGCTGTGACAGATCCAGTGGAAGCAGAACTTGCGGATAAAGATGGAGTTCCGGCAGGAGAAGTTACCGGGACTTCGGATAAACTTCCGGTGGAAGAACAGCTGAAAATGATACGGGAACTTTTGCCGGACGCTAAGAAACTGGGAATCATGTATACGACAAGCGAAGCCAATTCTGTCTCTGCGATTGCGGAGTACGAGGAACTTTCCGGAGAATACGGATTTGAATTGATTACAAAAGGAATTTCTACGACTGCAGATGTACCGCTTGCGGCGGACGATCTGTTAAGTGAAGTAGACTGCATTACAAATCTGACAGATAATACAGTTGTTGCATCGCTGCCGACGATTCTGGAAAAAGCGAATGAAAAGAAAATACCAGTATTCGGAAGTGAGATTGAGCAGGTAAAGATCGGCTGTCTGGCGGCGGAAGGAATCGATTATATTGAGCTTGGGAAGCAGACAGGGAAGATGGCAGCGCAGATTCTGAAGGGAGAAAAGAAAGCGTCCGAAATGAATTATGAGATCATTACAGAGCCAGGATTCTATGTAAATACAAAGGTTGCGGAAAATCTTGGAATCCATATATCTGAAGAACTGCTGAATTCGGCAGTGGAAAGCTTTGATCAGATTGCGGCAGAGTAGAATTAGGAGGCATTTTCATGGATTTTTTTGTAACGATCATTGAGCAGGGACTGATTTACGGTATTCTTGGCCTGGGAGTGTATATTACGTACAAAATTCTGGATTTCCCGGATTTGACGGTTGACGGAAGCTTTCCGCTTGGAGCGGCGGTGACGGCAGCTCTTATGACACGAGGAGTGAATCCTTATCTAACCCTTCCGGCGGCATTTTTGGCAGGAGCACTTGCTGGAGTCTGCACAGGGCTGATCCATGTGAAAGGAAAGGTGCGGGATTTGCTGTCTGGAATTATTATGATGACGGCATTATGGACAATCAATTTGTATATTGCGGGAACAGCGAATGTACCGTTGTTTTCACAGGATTCTATTTTTAAAAATGAGATGGTGGAAAGGATGATGCCGGAAGCGCTGAAAAGTTATACGACACTGTTGATGGTTCTTATACTGGCGCTAGTCTGCAAAGTATTTCTGGATTTATATCTGAAAACGAAATCCGGGTTCCTGTTGCAGGCCGTGGGCGATAATCCGATATTGGTTACTTCTCTCGCGAAGGATCAGGGCAACGTGAAGATTCTGGGACTGGCTGTTGCGAATGGACTGGTTTCTTTTGCCGGATGTATTTTTGCACAGGAGGAAAGGGTGTTTGAGATTTCCATGGGAACTGGCGCTATTGTAATCGGCCTGGCGAGTGTGATTATTGGAACCAGTATCTTTAAAGGAACAGTTTTTTTGAAAGCGACTACAGCAGTTTTGATCGGTTCTGTGATTTACAAAGCCTGTGTGGCGGTGGCGCTTCGTAATTTTGAGCCTCAGGCAATGAAGTTGATTACAGCAGTGTTATTCCTGGTGATCCTGATCATCAGTATGGAAAGAAAGACAAGGGTGAATAAAAATGCTTGAATTAAAAGGGATCCGCAAATACTATAATCCAGGTACCATTAATGAGATATGTCTGTTTCATGGATTTGACCTAAGCATTGAGAAAGGAGAATTCCTATCGGTGGTGGGCAGCAACGGCTCCGGCAAGACATCATTGCTCAACATTATCTGCGGAAGTATTCCTATTGAGGAGGGACAGATCCTGATAAATGGAAAAGATATCACAAAGGAAAAAGAATATCGTCGAAACCGGCGGATTGGCAGAGTTTATCAGAATCCCGCGATGGGGACATGTCCATCGATGACAATCTTGGAGAATATG
Source organism: uncultured Lachnospiraceae bacterium (assembly GCA_949287925.1). Classification (GTDB taxonomy): domain Bacteria; phylum Bacillota; class Clostridia; order Lachnospirales; family Lachnospiraceae; genus Merdimonas. The sequence goes on along the minus strand of CASEIR010000035.1, from coordinate 30,720 downwards.
TCTCTTGCTGACAATAAGGGAATGTTGTATGATCTGAGAAGGGGCACAAATAAGAATAGAATTGCGTACTACCGGGAGCAGTTGTCTCAGTTGAATCTGGGTCTGGAAGATAAACTGGATGTCAAAGTGGGAGCATTGTCGGGAGGTCAAAGACAGGCTATGGCGCTTTTGATGTCTACATTAACGCCGATTGAGTTTCTGATTCTGGATGAACACACTGCAGCGCTGGATCCGAAAACAGCGGAACTGATTATGGAGCTGACAGACAAGATTGTAAAAGATAAGAAGCTTACTACAATTATGGTGACGCATAATCTCCGCTATGCCGTAGAATATGGAAACCGGCTGATTATGATGCACGAAGGAAGTGTGATTTTAGATAAGAAGGAAGAGGAAAAGCGTCAAATTCCAGTAGAAGACATCCTGGCACTGTTTAATGAAATTAGTGTGGAATGTGGTAATTAGGGACTGGTGTACGGAAGAGAGCCGATGACTTTAAAGAGGAGAGATGAAGGGTATGGCGAAAAAGATTGCTAAATTTTCTAAAGTAAGCTATATGCAGTTTCGAGAAGGATATCTGGATGTATTCGGTGAATGCGAGGAAGAAAAACTCCGGCAAATCTATGACGCACTGCTGCTTCCGAGGCGGGCGACTGCAGGATCCGCGGGGTATGATTTTTTCATGCCGGTGACGGTAAGGCTTGCTCCGGGAGAAACGATCAAGATTCCTACCGGCATCCGGGCGTGGATGGAACCGGACTGGGTATTGAAATGCTACCCCAGAAGCGGGTTGGGGTTTAAATACCGCCTTCAGCTGAACAATACGGTGGGAATCATTGACAGTGATTATTACGGTTCGGATAATGAAGGACATATATTCGCTAAGATCACCAATGACAGTAATGAAGGAAAAACGGTAGATCTTCCGGCCGGAAGTGGATTTATGCAGGGTATTTTTGTGGAATATGGTATTACGGTAGATGATGAAGTGACAGAAATCCGCAATGGCGGATTTGGAAGTACGACAAAGAGATAGAATTATGAGAAACGGATGAGGAGATTCTTCATCCGTTTTGTGTATAATCTGTCCGGACCGGGATATTCTAATTCCTATGAAGGCAGGCACAGACTTGCCTGAATCCAGGAATCAGAGGTGAAAAATATGCCGGATACAAAGAAAAGAGAATCGCTTCGTCAGAAAAAAATCTGTGCGTCCAGAGAAGAGAATACAGAATATTTAAATGAGATCCTGCCAGTGAAAGAAAGCTTTGATATTATACAGAGGGATATTATGATCGGTGGCAGAATGGCTTCCTTTTATTTTATCGATGGCTTCGTGAAGGACGAAGTCATGCTTAAAATTATGGATTCTATGGTAAAAGTAAAAGAAGAAGATATGCCGCCGGACGCTGCTCAGTTTACCAGAGCTTGTGTTCCTTATGTGGAGGTAGATGTACTGGGAGATTATGATATGGTACTTCGCAATATCCTGTCGGGAGCCGTCTGTCTGTTTATTGACGGGTACGAGGCGTGTATAGCCATTGATTGCAGAACCTATCCTGCCAGAAGTGTAGACGAGCCAGATAAGGACAAGTCTTTGCGAGGATCCAGAGATGGGTTTGTAGAGACGATTGTATTCAATACAGCGTTGATGCGAAGAAGAATCCGGGATCCCCACCTGGTTATGGAAATGAAGGAAGTAGGAGAGAGTTCCAGAACAGATGTGGCGATCTGTTATATGAACGACAGAGTCGACCAGGAATTGTTGAAGAATCTGTCTGACCGTATTCAGAAGATACAAGTAGATGATCTGCGGATGAATCAGCAAAGCCTGGCAGAATGCCTGTTTCGGAGGAAGTGGTATAATCCTTTCCCGAAGTTTAAGTTTACCGAACGGCCAGATACAGCGGCGGCTTGTCTGCTGGAAGGAAAGGTGGTTCTGTTGGTGGATAATTCGCCGTCGGCGATGATTCTGCCCACTTCTATATTAGATATTATTGAAGAAGCGAATGATTATTATTTTCCCACACTGACAAATGTTTATCTGAAATTTGCCAGAACATTGATCACCATAGCAACCGTATTTTTGACTCCGGTGTTTTTGCTGTTTATGCAGAATCTGAACTGGCTTCCTTCGGTATTTGCGTTTGTGGCGGTAAAGGATACCGTGAATATTCCCTTGATTTTTCAGCTTTTACTGCTGGAAATAGCAATCGACGGATTACGTCTTGCCGCGCTGAATACTCCGAGTATGCTCAGTACGCCGCTGAGCGTGATCGCAGGTCTGGTTATGGGTGAGTTTTCGGTAAAATCCGGCTGGTTTAACAGTGAAGTTATGCTGTATATGGCGTTTGTGGCCGTGGCAAATTATACGCAGCCAAATTTTGAACTGGGATACGCATTGAAGTTCATGCGTCTGGAACTGCTGATTCTGACAGCTTTATTTAACTGGATTGGTTTTCTGGCAGGATTTCTGATCATCGTATGTAGCATTTGCTTTAATAAAACACTGTCCGGAAGGAATTATCTGAATATAAAACTGAACTGATCTGTAAAAACGAGCAGAAAAGTATTTTGCCTATCCTATATGAAAGTGGTATAATGGGAACAGAATTTTATACTGCTCATGCAAAAAAAGGAGGGGTAAAAATGAGCGATTATGTAATTACAGTGAACAGTACGGTGGATCTTCCGAAAGAATGGCTGCAGGAACGGAATGTGCCGGTGATACCGTTAAAATATATGATGGATGGCGTATCCTATGTGGATATGGATGGATTGTCTGCCAAGGAATTTTTTCAGAAGCTAAGAGATGGAAAGATGGCAACGACTTCCCAGGTAAATCCGGAGGAGGCCCGGGAAGCATTTGAGCTGTTTCTGAAAGAAGGAAAGGATATTCTGCATCTGGGTTTTTCGTCCGGACTCAGCGGGACCTATAATAGTATGAGGATCGCTGCGGAAGAGCTTCAGGAAGAGTATCCGGACCGGAAGGTCATTGTGATCGATACGCTGTGCGCCTGTCTGGGCGAAGGGCTGTTGCTTTATTATGCTCTGAAACGGAAGAAAGAAGGAATGGATATCGATCAGCTGGCTGAATGGGTAGAGTCAAATAAACTGCATGTCTGCCATGATGTGACGATTGACGATCTCCATCACCTGCAAAGAGGAGGCCGTATATCCAAGACCGTAGCGGTGGTTGGAAGCATTGTGCAGATTAAACCCATCATACATATGGATGATAACGGTTATCTGCAGGTGATCGGAAAAGAGCGGGGAAGGAAGAAATCCCTGCAGAAGATTGTGAATATGGCGCAGGAGCAGTCCAGAGGCTGGGAAAATGATCTGGTGATGATTACCCACGGAGATTGTGAAGAGGATGCGAATTATGTTGCAGATCTGGTAAGAGAGAAGATGGGTATCCAAGAAGTATTAGTCAATAATATTGGAACCGTAATCGGAAGTCATACAGGCCCTGGCGTGGTGGCGGTATTCTGTATGGGAGAAAAACGCTAGCATCAGGATAAGATAAAAGATAGAAGAGGTGAAAAAAATTGAAGAATCTGAGAATCGATCCGGAAATGAAACGACTATGGCCAGATACCAGGGTGGGATGTCTTCAGTATAAAGTGAACGTTGAAAAAAAGAATGAAGAGATGTGGAAGTATCTGAAAAAAGATATCTTTAAAAAGGCGAAAGATGCTATTTTTGATTACGGAGTCAATGAGATCCCGAATATCAAAGAGTCCAGAGCTGCTTATAAAGCGTTTGGCAAAGATCCCAGCAGGTACCGGGTTTCGTCAGAAGCGCTGATTCGGCGGATCGGGCAGGGAAAGGGATTATATGAGGTTAATACAGTAGTTGATGTTAATAATCTGATATCCATTGAATCCGGATTTTCCGTGGGTTCCTATGACGCCTCCAATATCGAAGAAGAGCTGGTGTTCCGGATTGGGAAACCGGGTGAAACTTATCTCGGGATTGGCAAAGATGAGATTAATATCGAGGCTCTGCCTGTACTCGCGGATCAAAAAGGAGCTATCGGAAGTTCTACCAGCGATTCCAGAAGAGCCATGATCACAGAGTCAGCCAGGGAAGTGCTGACTCTGATCTATTCCTTTTCTGTTAATCAGGATCTGGAAAAAGCTCTGGAATATGGGAAGAAATATCTGGAATTGTACGCGAAAGCGGAAGAAATTGAAAGCTGGATCGTGGAATAATAACAAAGAAAGAAGTCTTTTGCCGTTTTGGCAGAAGGCTTCTTTTTGCAATAGGCCATTCGAATTTTTCGTTGATTTCCTGGATGAAAACCATTGACATTAAAAGAAACCAGAATATACTATAACATGTTAGATACCGAACTGTTAGAAACCGAACAATAACCTGGTTCTGACCATGAACAGGAAAAGGAGAGTGCAATTATGGAAGATGAAGCTGGCAGATGGATCAGTCAGGTCTCGCATCAGCTGAAAAGACAGATATTTTCCGGGGATTTGCAGGATGATCTGACCAATATGCAGAAGCATATTCTGCATTACATTTTGTTTGAAACCATGCACAGGGATCTGTTTCAGAAGGATGTAGAAAAAGAATATAACATCCGCAGGTCAACGGCAACAGAGACACTGCAGCTACTGGAAAGAAAAGGGTATATTTACCGGGAGAGAGTGGAATCCGATGCCAGGCTGAAGCGAATTGTTCCGACGGACAAGGCGGTGAAAGTACGATGTCATCTTCTGGATACGATCAAAAGAATGGAAGAACAGATTAAGGAAGGAATCTCCGAGAACGACATGGCTGTATTTCTCCGCGTGTTGAAACAGATTTCGGAAAATCTAAGTTCCTGAAAAAAGGCCTAGGAATTTAAAAGAATGACAGATAGAAAGGAAGGGAATAGCACATGAACAGAAAATTATTGAAGTCCGTGCGGGAATATAAGAAAGAATCCATTCTGACACCGGTTCTGGTGGCGCTGGAAGTGTTCCTGGAAGTACTGATTCCACTTCTGATGGCAAAAATCATTGACGTGGGAATCACAGAAGGAGATCTGGCATACATCATAAAGATGGGTGTGATACTGGTTATCATGGCCATTCTGGCTCTGTTTTTCGGAGCAAAAGCAGGGCAGATGGCGGCGGTCGCTTCGTCCGGGTATGCCAAAAATCTGCGGCATGATATCTTTTATAAGATTCAGGAATTTTCCTTTGGGAATATTGATCATTTTTCCACATCCAGTCTGGTAACCAGACTGACAACGGATATTACAAATGTACAGATGGCATATATGTTTTCTATCCGGCTTCTTTCCAGAGCCCCGATCATGGTGATCCTTGCCTGGGTGATGACGGCTGCCATTAATATTGAAGTGGCGTATCTGCTGCTGGTTACGATTCCGATTCTGGGCGGGGCGCTGATCTTTATCGCAAAGAAAGCACATCCTCATTTTATCCAGGTATTTGATGAATATGATGTGCTGAACAATACGGTGCAGGAGAATGTGAGTGCCGCCCGTGTAGTGAAGGCATATGTAAGAGAAGACTATGAAAATGAAAAATTCCAGAAGATCTCCCGGATCATCTTCCGGCTGTTTTCGAAGGCAGAGATGATTGTTGCATGGAACTCGCCGGTGATGCAGTTCGTGATGTATACGGTAGTTCTGCTGCTGGTGATGATCGGCGGGAAAAGCATTGTGTTTGGCACGATGCAGACCGGGGAACTGACCAGCATCATGGTATATGCCATGCAGATCCTTATGTCTTTAATGATGGTTACGTTTGTATTTGTTATGATTATGATCGCGGAAGCGTCTTCCGACCGTATCCGGGAAGTGCTGGAAGAAATTCCGGAGATGCAGGAGGATGAGAGTGCGGCAACAGAGGTTGCCAACGGAGATATTGATTTTGAAAATGTAAATTTCAGTTATGCTGGAAAGGATGGCAATTTGTCCCTGAAGGATGTGAATTTACATATTAAAAGCGGACAGATTGTAGGTGTGATCGGCGGCACCGGAAGCGCGAAGTCTACATTGGTACAGCTGATTCCCAGACTGTATGATGTGACAGGAGGCTGTGTAAAGGTCGGAGGACGCGATGTAAGAGAGTATAGCCTGAAAGCGCTGCGTGACCAGGTGTCTATGGTATTACAGAAGAACGTGCTATTTACCGGAAGCATTTATGAAAATATCCGGTGGGGAGATGAGTCAGCCAGTGAAGAAGAGGTGCAAAGAGTGTGCAGACTGGCACAGGCAGATGGATTTATCAGGGAATTTCCTTCCGGATATCACACCATGATCGTGGAAGGCGGCAATAACGTATCCGGAGGACAGAAGCAGAGACTCTGTATCGCAAGAGCTCTTTTGAAGAAGCCGAAGATCCTGATTCTGGATGATTCTACCAGCGCGGTAGATACCCGTACGGATGCTCTGATCCGTCAGGCGTTCCGGGAGGAAATCCCGGATACCACTAAGATTATCATTGCACAGAGGATTTCTTCTGTGGAAGATGCGGATCTGATTATAGTAATGGATAACGGGAAAATTGACGGCATTGGTACTTCGGAAGAACTTCTGCGTACGAACCAGATTTACCGTGAGGTATACGAATCACAGATGAAAGGAGGCGCGGAAAATGAATAAGAAAGAGAAACCACAGATTACAGATAATACGATTAAGACAGCAAAAAGACTACTGCGTTACGTTACCGGTACATACAAGATCCAGTTTGTAATTGTACTGATCTGTATCCTGGTCAGCTCCGTTGCAAGTATATCGGTGTCCTTATCGCTCAGATATATGCTGGATGATTTTATTATTCCGCTTATCGGAAGCCAGGATCCGGATTTTACGGAATTGTACCGGGCGCTGCTGGTGCTGGGATCCATCTTCTTTCTCGGAGTGATTGCAACGTTTGTATATACAAGATTAATGGTGGTGATTGGGCAAGGGGTATTGAAGCGTGTGCGTGATGAGATGTTCTGTCATATGCAGAAGCTTCCGATCCGTTATTTTGACCAGAATGCCAATGGTTCCATCATGAGTCTTTATACCAATGATACCGATACCCTGCGCCAGATGATCAACCAATCCATCCCCCAGGTGCTGATGTCAGCATTGATGATTCTGGTGACCTTTATTGCCATGCTTGTATTAAGCCCGATCCTTACAATTCTGGCTGTGATCATGATTGGCCTGATGGTCCTGGTGTCCAGGAAGATTGGAGGTAACAGTGGAAAATACTTTATCCGTCAACAAATTGATCTGGCGAATATTACCGGATTCGTAGAAGAACGAATGAATGGGCAGCGTGTGGTTAAAGTGTTCAATCATGAACGTAAGTCAGAAGAGGAGTTTGATGCATTGAATGAGAAGCTGTTCCACAGCGCGTCCAGCGCCCATACCTTTGCCAGTATGATGGGACCTATCATCGGCAATATCGGGAATCTTCTGTTTGTTCTGACGGCGGTTCTTGGCGGTTTTCTATCTGTGGCGGGGATTGGAAATATCACGCTTGGAGTAATGGCGTCCTATCTGCAGTTTACCAAGAGCTTTTCACAACCTTTCATGCAGGTGGCACAGCAGTTCAACTCGATTATTATGGCGCTCGCCGGAGCAGAGAGAATCTTCAATCTTATGGATGAAGAACCGGAAACAGATGACGGCTATGTGAAGCTGGTGAATGCCAGAAAGAATGAAAAAGGCGAGATTGAGGAATGCGAAGAACGGACCGGAATGTGGGCATGGAAACATCCTCACCAGGCAGACGGTACCGTCACTTATACGGAACTGAAGGGAGACGTCCGTTTCTTTGACATGTCGTTCGGGTATACGGAAGATCACATGGTGCTTCATGACCTGACCCTGTATGCAAAGCCGGGACAGAAGCTGGCGTTTGTGGGATCTACAGGGGCAGGAAAGACGACCATTACCAATTTGATTAACCGTTTCTATGATGTGCAGGATGGAAAGATCCGGTACGACGGCATTAACATTAATAAGATTAAAAAGGCAGATCTGCGGAAATCGTTGGGAATTGTATTACAGGATACTCACCTGTTTACCGGTACGATCATGGAAAATATCCGGTATGGAAAGCTGGATGCTTCGGATGAAGAAGTGTATCGTGCGGCTGAACTGGCACATGCAGATCAGTTTATCCGGATGTTGCCTCAAGGATATCATACGATGTTAAGCGGCGACGGAGAAGAACTGTCACAGGGGCAGCGGCAGTTATTGGCGATTGCAAGAGCAGCTATTGCAGATCCGCCGGTATTGATTCTGGATGAGGCGACTTCCAGCATCGATACCCGTACCGAGGGAATTGTTCAGCAGGGAATGGATAATTTGATGAAAGGGCGTACAGTATTCGTAATTGCGCATCGGCTGTCAACCATTCGGAACAGTGACGCTATCATGGTTCTGGAACATGGAAGAATCATAGAGCGAGGAGATCACAAAGAACTGCTGGGACTGAAAGGAACCTATTATCAACTGTATACAGGGAAATTGGAGTTGTCTTAAATGAAAAATAGGAGGATCTGTAAAGATTCTCCTATTTATTAAATCCCCCCTTAAGCGGCAAGCTTAAGAGGGGATTTAAATTATATTACATTTTAAAGCTTAAACCATCCCATTGCATTAGCTACAGAGCTGACTAAAATCAGGATCAGGAAGATAGGTGTGATCCATTTGATCATAACGTTGAACAGCTTTTCGCCTGTGAATTTTGCTCCATTTTCACGGACTTCGTCAGCGATTGTTTTGGGCTTGATTACATAACCGACAAAGATGCAGGTGAAGAAGGCTACAATCGGCATCAGTACACTGTTACTGGTAAAGTCCATAATATCCAGGATTGTCATGCCGGACCATGTGATAAAGGACAGTGGTCCGAATCCGAGAGAAGAAGGAATTCCCAGAATCAGTGCCAGAACTGCAACGAAGATGCAGGCATTCTTTCGGCCCCAATGGAACTTGTCGCGGAAGATGGATACGATGGTCTCCATCAGGGAGATGGAAGATGTCAGCGCCGCAAATATAACAAGGACAAAGAATGCCACTCCTATGATATTCCCCATAGGCATGCTGGCAAAGACCTTCGGCAGCATGACAAACATCAGGCTTGGTCCGCTGGAAAGCATCTTCGGATCTCCGCCGGAGAAAACAAAAACTGCTGGAATAATCATTAAACCTGCGAGAAAAGCAATTGCGGTATCAAAAATCTCGATCTGGCGTACGGAACTTTCCAGACTGGTATCTTTGCGCATATAGGAACCGTAGGTCACCATAATACCCATAGCAAGAGACATGGAATAGAAGAGCTGTCCCATAGCTGCCAGAATTGTTTTGACTGAGAAATCAGCCATATGTGGCTGAACGTAATAAGCCAGACCATCCAAAGCTCCGTCCAGTGTCAGACAGTAAACGGATATGCCAAGTGTCAGGAGTACCAGGATGGGCATCATGAATTTGCTGACTTTTTCGATTCCCTTTTCGACTCCCAGCAAAACGATAACAGCGGTAGCGCCCAGGAAGATCAGGAACCATCCGATGGGTTCGAAAGTACCGCCTACAAATCCACCGAAATATTCATCACTTGCAGCCTGAGCTCCCTGCCCGGTCAGGAACACGGAAAAATATTTGACAACCCATCCCCCGATTACGGAATAGTACGGGAAGATGATGATCGGAACCAAAGCTGCAAGAACTCCCAGAAATCCAAAACGGGAATCCAGAGCCTTGAAAGCACCGATGGCGCTTAATCCGGTCTTTCGGCCGATCGCAATCTCAGCAACCATTAAAGAAAATCCGAATGTGACTGCCAGGATCAGATAAATAATGAGAAACGTACCGCCTCCATACTGTGCTGCGAGATATGGAAACCGCCAGATATTACCCAGTCCCACGGCAGAACCGGCGGCAGCAAGGACAAAGCCCAGCTTGCCGGAGAAATTACTTCTGTTTTTCATTTGTGAAAACCTCCTCAAACATTTCCTTTAAACATATATAAGCCATATTATAATAAATTTATATATAACGCAAGCAAAAATAGAATTCTCTCTGTTTTATTTCTATATATAAAAATAGAAGAACAGGATTTTGAAATAGTAGTTGACATAAAGGGAAAACTATGATAGATTAATTGAGGTATAAAAAGAAAGTAGAGTATCCACTCTCACCATAGCACAATCGGGTGACTATTGGTTTGATATTTTGTTGATAAATCAGATCATCTTATATATGATAAGATTTATTATGCTGATATGCAAGTGGATAGTCTCAAAACTATTCACTTATTTTTTTGCAAATGGAGGTGCAAGGCAATTAGCGAGTTAATGATTAACGGACAGATCCGTGACAAAGAGGTTCGGGTGATCTCAGAGAACGGGGAGCAGTTGGGGATTATGCCGGTGAGAGAAGCAATGAAGCTTGCGCAGGAGGCGGAACTTGATCTGGTGAAGATCGCTCCCAAGGCACAGCCGCCGGTATGTAAGATCATCGATTATGGCAAGTATAAATATGAACTTGCAAGAAAAGAAAAAGAAGCGAAAAAGAAACAGAAGACGGTAGAAGTAAAAGAAGTCCGTCTTTCTCCGAACATCGAAACCAACGATCTGAACACGAAGGTTAACAATGCCAAAAAATTTATCAGCAAAGGCAATAAAGTAAAAGTCACCCTGCGTTTCCGTGGACGCGAGATGGCGCATGTGCAGCAGAGCAAGCATATTCTGGATGATTTTGCACAGCTGCTTGCAGATGTGGCTGTGATTGAGAAAGCGCCGAAACTGGAAGGCAGAAGCATGAGCATGGTTTTAACTGAAAAACGTTAAAAATACATTATATTTTTAAGGAGGAACTTATTATGCCAAAGATCAAAACAAATAGAGCAGCTGCAAAGCGCTTCAAAAAAACAGGTACAGGAAAGCTGGTAAGAAATAAAGCTTACAAGAGCCATATCTTAACTAAGAAGTCTACCAAGAGAAAAAGAAATCTTAGAAAGCCGACCGTTACAGATGCAACTAATGTAAAGAACATGAAGAAAGTATTACCGTATCTGTAAGATATCAGTGAGTATTGAAGGAGGAAATAAGAGATGGCAAGAATTAAAGGCGGATTAAACGCAAAAAAGAAACACAATAGAACATTGAAACTGGCAAAAGGATACAGAGGAGCGCGTTCAAAACAGTACAGAGTTGCAAAACAGTCTGTTATGAGAGCTTTGACTTCTGCATATGCAGGAAGAAAGCAGCGCAAACGTCAGATGCGCCAGCTGTGGATCGCACGTATCAATGCGGCTGCAAGAATGAATGGCCTTTCTTACAGTAAATTTATGCATGGCCTGAAGATGGCAAACATTGACATTAACAGAAAGATGCTGGCTGAACTGGCGGTGAATGACGCAGAAGGATTCGCAGCGCTGGCTGAGACTGCAAAAGCAAAACTTGCATAATATAATATAAAGAGAGAAAGAGTTCCGGTAGAGGAACTCTTTTTTTCTGCTTTTATATGCTATATAATGTTATAAAAGGTTTATTATGTTAGGTTTCATGGAGGATTGCAGGATGAATGTATTGATAGTTGTGGATATGCAGAATGATTTCATAGACGGTGCGTTGGGAACCGATGAAGCGGTTGCCATTATACCAGATGTGGTGGAAAAGATCAGAGGTTTTGACGGCTGTGTCTTTTTTACAAGAGATACGCATGGCGAAGAATACCTGGAAACACAGGAAGGAAGAAAGCTGCCGGTTAAACACTGTATCAAAGGCACCTGGGGATGGGAGATTCGTCCGGAAATTGATGCATTAAGAGAGTGTGAAGCGGTAGATAAAGGAACGTTTGGAAGTATTGAACTGGGCCGGATTCTGATACATAAGGATGAAGAATTAAAAAAGTCCGGAGAAAGCGGAATAGAGTCTGTTACATTGATTGGGGTGTGCACGGATATATGTGTGATATCCAATGCCCTTTATCTGAAAATGGTCCTACCGGAGATACGTATTATTGTTGATTCAGAATGCTGCGCTGGGACCTCGGTAAATGCGCATAAAAATGCATTGGAAGCTATGAAAATATGTCAAGTTGAAATTGTATAATTATATGGAAAAATTTCCCTATTTTGAATTATACAATTGACTGGCGCTATCAATTTGGTTGATATATAATATAATGAACAGTTTGTTTTATATTACTAAAGGATAAAGGTATGGAAATGCATAGTATAGAAGAACAGGAAAACACAGAATGGTTTCCTTTGTCGTACAGCCAGCAGAATATTTGGAATCTGGAACGTGTGTATTCAGGACTTCCGATGAATAATATTTGTACAGCACTTAAAATAGAAGGGAATCTGAATGTAGAATATTTGCAGACGTGTGTCAAATTGGCATATCGGGCGTTCCCTACACTGCGGACAAGAATCACTGTGCGAAATGGAAAACCGTATCAATATATTTCGAAAGAAATTCCGGAAAGAGCAGAATATTATGACTTTTCAGGAACTAATGAAAAAGGAATTCAGATCTGGTATCAATCTGTCGCGCGTGAACACTTTGTGTTGTGCGATTCCATGCTTTGTCAGATGATCATATTTAAGCTTTCAGATCATTCGGGCGGCATCTTGACCAGAGTGCATCATATTGTTGCCGATGCATGGTCGCATGCTCTCGTGACAAATCATATTATACATAATTATTTTCAGCTTTTAAAAGGACAGGAGACGGATTGTCAGGTTGTTCCAGATTATAAATTACATATAGAAGCGGAACAAAAATATTTACTTTCCAAATCTTATGAGCGTGATAAGACATACTGGGCAAAGCAGCTTCAGGATATTCCTCCTGCGCTTGCAAAGGAGTATCAGTGCGCACATATCAGTCCGGTAGGCCTGAGACGTTCATATCTGCTGCCCAATCGGCTGAATCGATTGATTGTAGCGTACTGCGAGAAGGAAAAAGTATCTCCGTTTGCAGTATTTTATATGGGACTTGCAGTATATCTTAGAAGAATCCGCGGGCAGAAAAGGTTCTGTATTGGTGTACCGACGATTAACAGGCTGAACCACAGAGAAAAGAAAACGGGCGGTATGTTTGTAAATACGCTGCCCTTTGTCAATGAACTGGATATTCAGTTTACCTGGAATGAATTTAATGAAAAATTAAAGGATGACTGGTTTGCCCTGCTTTATCATCAAAGAATTCCTTTTGAAGATATTAAAAGGCTGGCGGCAGCGGATAAAGAAGTGGTTCCGGATCAGTTGTTTGAAATAGCTTTATCTTATCAGAATGGGAAAATGGATCATTTAAGAGGAGCGCATGTTACCCTTGAAGGAAGATGGATCTACAGCGGATATCAAAGTGAAACCTTGTGCATTCATCTAAGCAATCGTGATGAAGACGGGCAGTTTGTAGTAGATTACGATTATCTGACACAGATATTTTCGGAAAATGAGATCGAAGAATTGCATCACCGTCTTGTAAAAATACTAAAAGAAGGATTATGTCATCCGAATACGCCGCTTGCAGAATTAACTTTGCTTTATGAGGAAGAGGAAGAAAAAGTAGTTTTTGATTTTAATAAAACAGACACCTGGTTTGACAGAAAGCAGACAATTGCACAGCGTCTGAAAAGCATAAGCCTGTCATATCCGAATCGTGCGGCGGTTATTTTTGACAATCAGAGGGTTTGTTATGAAACGCTGATCTCGCAGGCAGAGCAGGCTGCGAGAAATATGGTTCTTTATACAGGGAAGACAGAAGGAACTGTGGCAATCATGCTCCCCAGATCGGAGAAATTATTGGTGATGATGTGTGCCAGCGCATTCGCCGGATATTCATGGCTGCTGATAGATCCAGAGCAGCCAGAAGAACGAATCCAGGAACTATTGAGGGATTCGCAGGCTATTGTGTGTATTACCGGAACGAATCCAGGGTTTATGAGACACTGGGAAGATGCTGAACCGGGAATATGTGCTGTTAATGCAGAAACGTTGTTAAGTGCGCAGGAGGATATGGAACTTCCGGATATCACCGCTGACCGTCTTGCATATCTGGTATATACTTCAGGAACTACCGGAAAGCCAAAAGCTGTGGAAGTTGAACAGAAGAGTGTTATGAATCTGGCTGGAATTATGACAGGATTGTATCCAAAAGGAGCAGTGCTGTCTATTTGTAATGTGAGTTTTGATGCGTTTTTGTTGGAAAGTATGATTGCGTTGCTGAATGGCGCCACCATCGTGCTGGCCAGTGAAAGGGAGATGATACATCCGCGCGAAATAGGAAGACTGATTACAGAATATGATGTTGGCTTCATGGCGCTTACACCATCCAGGCTTTCGGCTTACCTGAAAGATCATGACTTCCGCCATGCGCTTCCTCATTTGGAAACAATTGTCTGCGGTGGGGAAACGATGCCGCCCGATCTGTTTTTTAAGCTGCGGGACTATACAGCCGCATCTTTGTACAATCAGTACGGACCGTCAGAAGCTACCGTAGCAGTCAGCCATACGGTTGTGAATGGAAAAGGGCAGATTACGATTGGCAAGCCTCTGGCAAACTGCCGGATTTATATTCTGGATGAAAATATGCATCCGCTTCCGGTTAATGTGGCCGGTGAATTATATATTGGAGGAGAATGTTTGGCAAAAGGCTACCATGACCGCTCGGAACTTACCAGAGAAAAATTTGTGGAAGATCCCTTCGTAAGCGGGCAGGTTCTTTACCGGACAGGAGATATGGGGAAATGGACCTGTGATGGGAAAATTGTTTATCTTGGCCGTAATGATAATCAGGTGAAAGTATTAGGACATCGGATTGAACTGGCAGAGATCGAGAATGTTCTGGCAGGACATCCTCTGGTATCTCAATGTGTGGCAAGTCTTTACGGAGATGGTGAGAACGCACAGCTGATTGCCTACTATTCAGCGTCTGAACAGATAGATCCGGATGAAATTCTGACATATGGAGCAGAATATCTTCCAAGATATCTGCTTCCGGTCTGTGCTTGTCAGGTTGAAGAAATGCCGGTTACAGCAAATGGGAAAATCGACTATGCGAGATTGCCAGCGCCGGATATTCCGGATATGCAGGAGAACCCTGCGGATGAAACGGAAGAAACACTGCTTCGCATCTGGAAAAAGATTCTGGAAAGGGAGGAGCTGGGAGTTCATTCCGATTATTTCCTGTCAGGCGGGAATTCGCTGAATGCGGTGTTTATGCTGACAGAGGTGGAGCGCGAGTTTGGAAAGACGGTTTCTGTACAGGAATTATATGTCAACAGTACAATCCGCAGATTTGGAAATCAGCTGCGGGGATCTGCAGTAAAAGAAACCGGAGCCGGTCATTTTATTCCGAGAGCTAAATGCCGGGAGTGGTATCCGGCGACACCTGTGCAGACTGGATTTTTTGTCATGCATAATCTTGATGAAACAAGAAGAAGTTATAATATGCCGGGAGCTTTTCTGTCAGAAAAAGAGCTGGATGAAGAACGTCTGGAGAAGATGTTTCAACGCATGATTCAGGAAGATGAGCAGCTGCGCACAGAATTTACGATCCGGGACGGACAGATCATTGCGGTAGTACATGAGGAAGTTCCTTTTAAACTTGAGCATATAGATTGCGCGGAGATTAAAGACGCTCTGTCACAGTTTGTCCGTCCATTCGACATTGGAAAGGCGCCTCTGATCCGTGCGGCAGTAGCAAAAGATCAGAATAATAGACATTATATACTGATAGACATGCATCATATTATATCTGACGGGATCAGCAGCCAGATGATTCTTGAACGGTTAAAAAAGCAGTATGAGAATGTGGAATATAATCTGCCGGATCTAAGTTATACGGATTATGCATGGTGGATTCATGAACGTCAATCCAAAGAAGCCGATAAGAACAAGATGTACTGGGAAGATATGCTTCCTGATAAAATCAGGCCGGTGGAATTCCCGACCGACAGACCAAGACCCTCTGTGTTTGATGGCAGGGGAGGCAGATATGAGTTTGAGCTGCCGGAAGATCTGGACAAAAAACTTCCTGAATTTTGTCAAAAGTTTAAGGTGACTCCTTACATAACTTTGCTGAGCGTATTTGGAGTTATGGTCAGCTCTTTTTCAGGAGAGGATTCTGTAGTGATCGGATCGCCGTTTTCCGGGCGAAGACATCCGGGGCTAGAACAGATGACAGGCGTTTTTATACATACATTGCCTGTATTTATCTCAATACGGCAGGATGAATCTTACCAGGATTATCTGTATCGGGTAAGAGACATGGTCTTTGGAATTATGGATCATCAGGAGATCTCTCTGGATGAATTGATGAAAATGCGGGATGTGGAACACAGCAGAGACCGAAATCCGATTTACAGCATTATGTTTTCATTGGCCCCCTCGGATCTGAAAGAAATCAGAATGGGCGATATAGTGCTCACATATCTTCCAGATGATGAACAGGCTGTGAAAGTAGATCTGCATCTTGCAGCCGCATGTTCAGAAAAGGGTCATTATCGGTTATATTTTGAGTATGCCAGAAGCATGTTTGACGAGGTGACAATTGCGTATTATAGCCGTTGTTTTATCCATACGCTGAGGTCTGTACTCGAGCATACAGAAAAGATGCCAGAAAAACTGGATCTTCTGGATCCTCGTGACAGGTATGAGCTGCTGGAGCGCCCGAACCGTATACGGACACCTTATGACACAACAACTACGGATTGTATGATGGATTATATGGCTTTGATCTATCCGGACAAAACTGCAGTTGTATGGGGGGAAAAACAATGCTATACATATCGGCAATTAAGTGAAAGGTCGAATGTGCTTGCCCGCCGCCTGGCGGAGCGCGGAATCGGGAAAGGCGATACAGTAGCGTTTATGATCAGGCGCAGCGGTGATATGCCCGTTATCATGTTCGGCATCTTAAAAGCAGGCGCCGCTTACGTTCCGATTGATCCGGCATTCCCAAAAGAAAGAATACTCTATATGCTAAGGCAGGCTGAGGTGAAAATAACAGTCTGCGGATCAGACATCGAGCTGAAGGAGGAGATCCAGGGGGAAATTCTGGTATACCAGGCGGGAAAAGAAGAGATTTCTGATATGGTTATACCGGCGGTAAACGGTCCTGAGGATGTGGCAAATGTTATCTTTACTTCAGGCTCAACGGGGAAGCCCAAAGGTGTAATGATGCTGCATAAATCCTTATCCAATCTGGCGGCTCACCTGGAGCCTTTGCTTGGAGACGAAGAGCAGAGAATCCTGTGTGCGTCCAATTGTGTGTTTGATGTATTCACAACGGAAACTATTCTGGCTCTTGCCAAGGGATATTCTGTGAGTGTTGCCGATGAGGAAGAAATGATGCTTCCCTGGAAAATGGCAGAGAGAATACAAAGGGATGAAGTGACGATATTGCAGCTGACACCTTCCCGGATCCTGATGTGTCTGAATGATGAAACGTTCCGTGCATGTCTCAGACAGATAAAAACCATTATTCTGCTAGGAGAACCGTGGACCATGGAATTGAAGAAACATCTCTGTTCCCTCACGGAGGCAAAGATTTATAATATTTATGGCCCTACGGAGACGTCGGTGCATAACTGTCAGGGCGAGATCCGAAATGAATCCAGTATTCATATCGGGAAACCAATCGGCAATTGCAGGTATTATCTGCTTGACAAAAACCAAAATCCAGTTCCGCCGACTGCGGTGGGAGAGATCTATATAGCGGGAGAATGTTTGTCTTTGGGATATATCAATCAAAAAGAACTGACGGATCAGGTTTTTATTGCAGATCGAATCAATCCGGGAGAAAAAATGTATAGGACCGGCGATATAGGAAGGATGCGGGCAGACGGTAACTGGCAATGTCTTGGAAGAGTGGATACGCAGCTGAAACTGAATGGTCACAGAATCGAACCGGTGGAGATTGCGACGGTAATGACACAGTCGCCGTATGTAAAAGAGGCCGCAGTTGTTCCAATTTTGAAGGATGGTATGCCCAGGTTTTTAAGAGGAGTTCTTGTACCGGAAACAGGGTATCGGGAAGCGGAACTGAGGGAATATCTGGTACAACAGCTTCCGGATTATATGATTCCCTCCGAACTGATTCTGTTGGATGAAATGCCAAGAAATGCAAGTGGAAAAACGGATCTGCATGTTCTTGCTGAGCTGAATCCGGACAGGATTCGAAGAAATGCGGACGAGGTATCCGAAACAGATATAGATGTGATCGGAGATGCCGCACATTGCCTGCGGGAGATCTGGCGTGAAGTGCTTGGAAAAGAACCGCTGGAGGACGTTTCGTTTTTCCAGCAGGGGGGGACCTCCTTGACGGCGATTATTATACTGAATCAGTATCATCAGAAACACTATGAGTTTTCAATCAATGACTTTTACCGGTATCCTGCGCTGAGCGAACAAATAAGAATTTTGTGCGGAGAATGTGGACAAAAGAATGTTGTTCTGGTGTCGGAAAAGAAACGGCAGAAGGAAAAGGTCATACCAGAAAAGGTATTGGACGAGCCGCGGAGCTTGTGCGGAAAAGGGCCGGTTCTTCTTACCGGAGCAACCGGTTATTTTGGCAGTTATCTATTAAAAACGCTGTTGGACAGCGGACGCAGAGAAATATATTGTCTGGTCCGGGGAGAGGGAAATCGTCTGGCGGAAGTCATGACAGAGTATTTTGGCCAGAATTACTGGAATCTGCATTGTGACCAGGTGGAAGTTGTGACAGGGCAGGTGACGGAACCGTGTCTGGGACTCGACGAGGAGACATACCGAAGACTTGCCGGACAGGTGGAAGTTATCTATCATTGTGCTGCAGATGTACGCCATTTTGCGCCTGAAAAAGAACTGCTTCATACGAATGTGAAAGGCACGGAGGAGATCATACGGTTTGCAAGAGAAGCGAATGCAGTGCTTATGCATATATCTACGGTCAGTGTGGCTGGAGAGTATCTGATAGATGCGCCTGGAGCGAAAGTTATCTATGAAGAGTCCGATATGGACATCGGACAGAACTGGATGGAGAATCCATACGCCAAAAGTAAGATGCTGGCAGAAGCGGAGATTGCCGATGCGCAGAAAGAAGGCGTGAATGCAAGAATCTTCCGCATCGGGCGGCTGGTCTGCAATTCATATTCAGGGCAATTTCAGAGGAATAAAGAAAGCAATGCGTATTATCGTCTGATCCGGGGAATTCTGGAGTTCGGGATGATTCCGGAAAGCCTGCGTGAAACAACGATGGAAGTTACCTATGTTGACGCGGCAGCAAAAGCAGTGTATCTGTTGTCTGGGGAGACGGGAGGAGCTTATCACATATTCAATCCAAACGAAGTCTCTGTTGTGCAGCTGCTTGGCAGCTGCAAAGAACTAAGGATGGTTTCTGATGATGAATTTGAGACGGCGTTAGAACTGGCAGGAATAAACTCAGAATCACCGTATATTCAGGCACTAGTGCAAAGCTGGTTTTCCGGAGAACTAAAACCGGCCAAAATCCGCCTGTCTGTAAGAAAAACAATAGAAGAACTGGAACATGTGGGATTCCGATGGCCGGTGCCTGAAACAGAGATATTGAGAAGATGTTTTGCAGAGGGGGAAACAGAATGAATGTAGAAGGACACCTGATGGATGTGTTTGTTTCATTCCTGATATTCTTTATCTTAATCAACCTGAAAAAGGGGAAATTACTGGTATCACAGAAACTGTATATTTTTTCAGTGAGTTGTCTTGCGGTATGGCTGGAGGGAGTTAATGTTATGCAGTACGTCCCGAAGCAGTACCTGTGGATACCAGATGCTTTCACATGCTGTGCATCCGGATATATGGTTGTGTCACTGTTGCTTTTGTCCATTATATTTACCAAAAATGTCTCTCATCTTCCAGGATATTATTATCTGTTGTATGTTTTGCCCGGAATTACGGCTGTAATTGCATTTACGAATCCGATCCATCATCTTTTTTACACACATTTTTCGATTTATGCATCAGAGGTGGCGTATGGACCGTTGTTTTTCCTGTCTGGGGGACAGTATTATTTTTACAGTCTGGTTGCAATTTTTATTATGTTTCGTTATGCGGCAATCAACAGACATGGGAGGACGGCGGCTCAGGCTGTTTTGTTTATCACGGGACTTATTGTTCCTCTGATGGTGAATGTGCTGGTTACATTAAAGATCCTGAATCTGTCTATAGCGGCTACTCCGCTGGCGTTTCTGATTACATTGCTTTTCCATGGAATAGCGGTATATCATTTGAATTTTTTAAATATAAAACCGCTGGCGATTCAAAACATGGTTGATAATATTTCTGAAGGATATGTAATATTTTCTTCCGATAGCTGTATCGTTTATTCCAATTCCGTGTTTGATATGGCGTTTGGAGCAGAATTTGGTATGAAGCCGAATGTTTATCTGAAGGAGCTCGTTGAGAAGCTGGAAGAACGTAAGAAAAACGTGATCTATAACCTGCTGAATTTCTTTGATGTGTGCAAACAGTCTGTACATGTAATTTCTTATGAACAACCTGTTTTGTCGCAGGAAGGGAAGATTTACTATTCCGTGGAACTGACGCCTGTAGTGCAGAGCCATCATATTGTGGGTGTGATAGCCATGTTCCGTGATGTAACACAGCTGAAAGAGGAATTGCAGAAGAAACAGCAGAATCTGAGCAGAGCGATGGAAAGAGAGCGGCTGATTTCACTAGGGCAGATGATTGGGAGTATATCACATAATCTGAAAACACCGATTATGGCTATTTCAGGTAACGTAAAAGCTCTGGACAATCTGGTAGAAGAATACCGATTGAGTATTGGAGATTCAGAGGTTACGATCGAAGATCATTATGAGATATGCAAAGAGATGACGGGATGGCTTAATAAAACAAAAGAATGCTGCGCCTATATGTCTGATATCATTACTACAGTAAAAGGCATGGCTGCAAATCTGAGTACATTATCTGAAAGTGAGTTTCCAATATCGGAAGTATTAAAGCGGGTACAGATGTTTCTGAAAAGTAAGCTGGTAAAAAACGGATGCCGTCTGGTTATACAGAATGAACTGTCTGACCAGGATGTAATTAACGGAGATATCAATAACCTTGTACAGGTTTTGAATAACCTGGTTGACAATGCATGTGATGCAATGGAAAACGGCGGAGGGGATATTATTCTTCGCGCGTACAGGGAAACGGGCCAGGTGATTCTGTCGGTATGTGATTCCGGATGCGGGATTCCGGATGACGCCGAAAATAAATTATTCCGAACCATGTATACATCAAAAGGAATTAACGGAACAGGTCTGGGATTGTATAGTTCTGAAGAGATTATCAAAGGAAAATTCGGCGGCAAGATGTGGTTTGTAAATAATCCGGAGAAAGGTGTTACTTTTTTTGTATCTTTACCGGAAAAAGCCGACAAATAATGAGAGGTTGAATTCGGATGCGGAAAAATAA
Source organism: uncultured Lachnospiraceae bacterium (assembly GCA_949287925.1). Classification (GTDB taxonomy): domain Bacteria; phylum Bacillota; class Clostridia; order Lachnospirales; family Lachnospiraceae; genus Merdimonas. The sequence continues at coordinate 9,291 of CASEIR010000035.1, read as the reverse complement.
GACAGGAAGAGAAAAGAATGGGTACACCATTATGATATTGGATGATGATATCTATATTCTGGATGCCCTGAAACAGAATTTTAATGCTTTGGGATATTGGGTGGAAACACAGAATGATCCTTTAAAAGCATTGGAAAGAATGCACCAGATGCATTATGATATTTTGCTTTTAGATTTCATTATGCAGCCGATCTGCGGGGATGTGGTCGTGTCCAGATTAAGAGAGTTTGATGACCGGACTTTTGTCATTATGCTTACAGGGCATAAAGAACTGGCGCCTCCCCTGAATACTATCCGGGAATTGGATATTCAAGGTTACTATGAAAAGAGCGACAGATATGACCAACTGGAACTTCTGGTGGAAAGCTGTGTTAAATCCATCAAACAGATACGGACGATATCCAGATATCAGCAAGGGTTGAGCGAGATTCTTTCAGCTATACCAAGGATGCACCAGACAATGCCGATCGAAGAGACTTCCAGAAATATACTGAATGATTATCTCAGACTTGTGGGAGGCGAGAATGGGTTCTTATGGATCAGGCCAGAAGCAGCAGTGAACAATAGTACGCTGATTGGCCTGGATTCAGATGTATTTGTGGGAAGTGGTATATTTCACAAAAATTTCCGGCAGTTTATGACGGAAAATTATTGTCAGATGAAAGAAATTGTGCAAAACCTGATGGAAGAAAAAGTCATCCAGTGCAATGAGGAGTGGATGCTTCTCCCGCTTTTAAAGAGTGGTGAGGTGGTGCTTGGAATGATATGTGTGGAGCGAAAAGAGAACATGGACGCGACACTGCGAGCTTTGCTTGCCGTATATTCTGAACAGGTTACAACCGCGCTTCACAACAATATCCTGACGACCATGATCAACGCCAATAATAAAAGTCTTAAAGAAGCGAATCAACAGATCCGTGAAAGCTATATGCAGACAGTTGAGGCAATGCGTCTTCTTGTGGATGCAAAGGATCTGTATACCAGGGGGCATTCCGACCGCGTGGCATTTTATGCGGTAGAACTGGCGAAAAAAGCAGGAAAAGACACGAATTACATTCAGAGGATTCATATTGGGGGGCTGCTTCACGATATTGGAAAAATTGGCGTTTCTGATAATATACTGTGTAAACCGGGAAGTCTGGATGAAAAAGAATTCGCGGTAATAAAACGGCATCCGGAAATGGGCAAACAGATTCTGTCTTGTATGACAATGTTTGACAATCTAGGAGATGTCGTCTGCGCCCATCATGAGAGATATGATGGCGGAGGATATCCCAACGGTCTGAAAGGGACGGAGATACCGGAGGAAGCAAGGATGATCGCAATAGCTGATTCTTTTGATGCAATGATGTCGGATCGGCATTACCGGAAGAAATTGTCGCTGGAAAGCAGCATACAGGAATTGATACAGGGAAAAGGGACACAATTTGATTCTCAGCTTGTAGACTTGTTTTTGCAAGTCCTGGAAGATTATGATACCATTGCGGAGCGGCTTCAGTGGACTCACGAAAGCGCTCAGGAATAAGAAAGGTGTGGAATATGAAGCAATATGTCAAATATCATCAAGTGAGAGAATATCAGACACTTACGGAGTGCTTCGGAGAGATTGGCCAGTTGTATTCCACGGATACGGCATTTACGTTTTATGAGCGAGACGGCAAAGAACGAACGATATCGTATCCGGATTTTGTGAACGATGTTTATGCGCTTGCGCATAGCTTCTGTGAGAGAAAAATGAACGGAAAGCATATTGCAATTGCCGGACAGAATTCGTATGAATGGGTGCTTGTGTTTTGTGCGGCGGGGCTGGTTGGATGTACTGTGATCCCGATTGATATTGAAAACAGTGAAAAAGAGATGGTGCGGATGGCCCGTCATGCGGATGCCCTTTATGTGGCGACAGATCAGGTGTTTTCTCAAGCGTTTTCTGTATTAAAAATACCGTGTATTATAATGAATCAGAAAACAACAGCCGCCGGATGGAGCATTCAGTATTTGCTGGAGGAGGGGAGAAAGAAAAAGAATAGCAAAGAACTAGGACTGCCTGCGGCAGATCCGGAGGATGTGCTGGCAATCGTATATACATCAGGAACAACGAACACATCGAAACCGGTTGTGCTTACGCAGTATAATATCATGTTTAATGCCTGCCATACACAATCGCTGATTAAAGCAAAGAAAAAGCTGTTCGATCCCCTTCCCCTTTATCATACATATTCTTTGGTTTGCGGTGTTTTGAATTCTATCACACAAGGGAATACCATCTGTCTGAATGGAAATTTAAAGACATTTTTCCGGGATCTGAAAGCTTTTCAACCGGAGGTCCTCATCTGCGTACCTATGATACTGGAAAATCTTCTGAAAGAGCTTCATAGAATACAGGAAAGGGAAGGAGTGAGGGCAAAAGCAAGAAAAGCGGTCGAAAGATACAAAAGGACAATTATATGGAAATGGTGCCGAAGGATATTTGAAGACAGTAAAATTGATCAGATCGTGGGGAATGATCTGAAGATGATTACCTGTGGCGGGGCGCAGATGAATGAAAAAATCGCTGAAGAATTTCAAGTTTACGGGATACAAGTGTTCCAGGGTTACGGAATTACAGAGTGCAGTCCTTTGATCAGCAGTAACCAGAATGAAGATAATGTTTTAGAGTCGGTGGGGAGACCGATCCCGCAGACGCGGATCCGGTTTGATGATGGAGAGATTCTGGTAAAAGGGCCGTCTGTTTTTAAAGAGTACTATAAAAATATGCTGTTGACAGAAGAATGTTTTGACCATGGATGGTATCGGACTGGTGATATTGGATATATGGACCGGAAAGGGCATCTGTATATCTGCGGAAGAAAAAAGAACCTGATCGTATTTAACAGTGGGAAAAAGGTCGTGCCGGAGGAATTGGAAGGATATATCCAGAAGATTCCTTTTGTGAAAGAAGTCATGGTATATGGAGCTGTTGTGGGAGAGGCCGGAGACGATGTAATGCTTTCTGCTATGGTCTGTGTGGATGAAGAATATATGGATGCGCGGGATAATTATCAGGTTCTGGATCTTCTTCAAGATGAGATCAACAAGTTAAATATGACATTGCCAGACTATAAGCGGATACTGTCTGTCAAACTGTCTGAAACAGAGTTTAAGAAAACAGCAATAAAAAAGATCAAGCGTAAGGAGGCAGAATGATTGTGGATGAGCAAGTATTTCGAAATGTAGAAGAGATTATCCGCGACGTAATCGGGGTTGAAAAGATTACTATGGATACGGAATTCGTCCGTGATCTGGCATTGAATTCGATGGATCTGGCTAATTTAGTCTGTGAGTTTGAAAATAGATTTCAGATAGAAGTAAATCTGCGCGAAGTAAAGAATATGATGCAGATAAAAGATGTGGTCGAGTATATTATAGAGAACAAGCTGATAGAGGAGGAGCAGCCCTGAGACGGCGCTCCTCTTCCATGAACTTAAGGATAAATGAGCTGAGACGGTGTGATTGTGTTCAGTATATTCAAATACTTTTTTGCAATGTATTTGGCCATAGGAAGATTCATGTCCAGATAATTTCCGCAGTCTTTTGCGGATGCACCGGGTACTTCGCCTTCGTAATCCGCAATAAAAGCATACATTTCCTTCATCAGCGGTACGATATCGAAAGAAGAATATTCTCCGGAAAGAATCAGATAAAAACCGGTCCTACAGCCCATAGGGCCGAAATAAATCGTCCGGGATGCATAATCCGGATGGTTTCTTAAGAATGTGGCTGCCAGGTGTTCGATGGTGTGGATCTCAGCTGTGTTCATCACCGGTTCGTCATTGGGGCTGGTCATCCGGATATCGAAAGTAGTGACAGGATGTCCTTCCACATAATCAATCCGGGAAACATACAGTCCAGGTACCAGACGCAGATGGTCAACGGTAAAGCTTTTAATTTTTTCCATAATGTCATTCTCCTGTTTGTTGATAGGACAATTATAACAGTTTTCCTGTGAATTTACTATGTAAAATCGAAAAAGATATGTTATACTTACTTCGTATGTTAGGAGGCGGGATATGAAGCTATATTTAGTAAGACATGGGATTACAGACTGGAACAGCGAGAAGCGGATCCAGGGGCAGGTGGATATTCCTCTGAATGAAACAGGACGGCAACTTGCGAAGAAGACGGCTGAAGGACTAAAAGACATTCCCTTTGATCTGTGTTATTCCAGCCCGCTGATCCGGGCGAGGGAAACGGCTGAGCTGATAGTAGGAAAACGAAAAATACAGATCATCAAAGAACCAAGGATCATAGAAATGGCCTTTGGGAAATATGAAGGGAAGTGCTGTTCGAAAGAAGGCTGGGAATTGCCGGAAGAATTTCACAATTTCTTCGATCATCCGGAGCAGTACCGTGCGCCGGAGGGAGGAGAAAACTTTGTGGATGTGAAGAGAAGAACCGGAGAATTTCTTGCGGATATCTGCAGCCATTCACTGCCGGAAGATTCACATGTGCTGATAGTCACTCACGGAGCGGCACTGGCTGGAATCCTATGCAATATCAAAGGCACGTTGCTGGCGGATTACTGGGGAACTGGCGTACATAAGAACTGTGCCGTAACGGAAGTCCTGGTTCAGGGTGGAAGATTGGAGATATTGTCAGAAAATGTAGTATATTACGACGGCATTGCGGATCCGTGGGCCGATCAGTCAAAATAGATGGAAAAGGAGAAACAATATTATGATTAACGATAAAAAGGTATTATTCAGCGGTATGCAGGCGACAGGAAATCTGACTCTGGGGAATTATCTGGGGGCGCTGAAAAACTGGGTAACACTGAGTGATGAATATGAATGTTTCTACAGTGTGGTGGATATGCATTCCATTACGGTAAGGCAGGATCCTGCAACGTTGAGAAAACGTGCCCGGGCACTGTTGACACTGTATATTGCGGCTGGCCTGGATCCGGAGAAGAACTGTATTTATTATCAGTCCCATGTATCGGGACATGCGGAGCTGGCCTGGATCCTGAACTGCTTTACTTATATGGGAGAACTGAACCGTATGACCCAGTTTAAAGATAAGGCTTCGAAGCATGCGGACAATATCAATGCGGGACTCTTTACGTATCCGGTGCTGATGGCGGCAGATATTCTGTTGTATCAGGCAGATGTAGTCCCCGTGGGGATCGACCAGATGCAGCATCTGGAGCTGACCAGGGATATCGCGGAGCGTTTTAACAATATCTATGGAAACGTTTTTACGGTTCCGGAAGCTTATGTGGGGAAGGTGGGCGCCAAGATCATGAGTCTTCAGGATCCGTCCAGAAAGATGTCAAAATCCGATGAAAATCCGAATGCCAGCATCTATCTGATGGATGATATGGATACCATTATGCGTAAATGTAAACGGGCAGTAACAGATTCGGAAGCCCAGATCCTGTACCGGGATGAACAGCCTGGCGTAAAGAACCTGATCGATATTTACAGCGCATGCACTGGCAAGACACCGCAAGAAACAGTGCAGGAATTCGACGGTAAAGGTTACGGTGAATTCAAGATGGCAGTGGGAGAGGCGGTATGTGCGGTCTTAAAACCGCTCCAAGATGAGGTGGCAAGACTGGAAAAAGATAAGGCTTATATTGATTCTGTCATTAAAAACAATGCGGAGAAAGCCGGATATTTTGCAAATAAAACTTTGAGAAAAGTTCAGAAAAAAGTGGGATTCCCGGAGCGTATCCGATAGGCGGCATAAGGAGAAAAAGATGAAAATTCAGACTGCAGGAGAGCAGAAATATCAGGATTTTATCAGAGAACGGTCAACCCGGATCCGTACCGGAATGATCATCTGGGAAAGTTTGATCTGTATTGCGCTGATCTGCGGATTCACAGATATCCGTATTACATTGATTCTTGGTGTGCTAGGTGTGGGACTGGCGGTAGTTATTCTAAAAGCTCAGCGTAGCCTGAGGGAAAAACTGGATGGCATAGAAGATAAAGAGGAGTTTTATCGCCAGCTGACGGCGCCGGACATTTTTGAAATAAAGGCGCCCCATCTTTTGATTGTCAGAGATTACGTTCTGGTTTACCAGAATGACGTTTATGTCTATGCATTGAAAGACATGGAAAAGCTGGAGGTAGGGATCTGTTCTGATGGAAAAACCTTGTTTCTAACGGACAAAAACCAAAAACGTCATGAGTTGATTTCTACCAAAAAAGGAGTGACCAGCCAGGAAGACTTTGACTTGGTTTACCATAAGCTAAAAGACAGAATATAAAAAAGAATCCCCGGAGGGATTCTTTTTTAATCATCTTCTTCCATCTGTACCGAATAAGTCTGACGCTTTCTTGCCATCTCATCGCTTTCCAAATACTCATCATAGGTGGTGATCTTGTCAATCAGCCTTCCGCCCGGTACGATCTCCATAATGCGGTTGGCGGTGGTCTGTACGATCTGATGGTCTCTGGATGAGAAGAGAATGACACCCGGGAACTTGATCATTCCATTGTTGAGGGCTGTAATACTTTCCATATCCAGATGATTGGTCGGTTCGTCCAGGATCAGTACATTGGCGCCTGAGATCATCATTTTGGACAGCAGACAGCGCACCTTTTCTCCACCGGAGAGTACCCGGACTCTCTTGATTCCGTCGTCGCCGCCGAACAGCATCCGTCCCAGAAATCCCCGGACATAGGTGACGTCCTTTTCTTCGGAATACTGGGTCAGCCATTCCACGATGGTAGAATCGTTGTCGAATTCGTCTCCCGGATCCAGTGGAAAATATGCCTGGGAAGTTGTGATGCCCCATTTATAGGTTCCTTCATCGGGTTCCATCTCGCCAGTCAGGATCTGGAAAAGGGTTGTTTTTGCCAGTTCATTTCCGCCGACAAACGCGACTTTATCTTCCCGGTTCAAGGTAAAGGAAATATTATCCAATACTTTCTCGCCGTCAATGGTTTTGCTGAGGCCTTCTACGGTGAGTACTTCATTGCCGATCTCCCGGTTGGGGCGAAAGTCAATATAAGGATATTTCCGGCTGGAAGGCTGGATCTCGTCCAACTGTATTTTTTCCAAGGCACGTTTTCTGGAAGTGGCCTGCTTGGATTTGGAGGCGTTAGCGCTGAACCGTGAAATAAATTCCTGAAGTTCCTTGATTTTTTCTTCTTTTTTCTTATTGGCTTCTTTCATCTGGCGGATCAGAAGCTGGCTGGACTCATACCAGAAATCATAGTTACCGGCATATAGCTTGATTTTTCCATAATCAATATCTGCGATCTGTGTGCAGACCTTGTTCAGGAAATACCGGTCATGAGAAACTACGATGACGGTGTTGTCAAAATTGATCAAAAATTCTTCCAGCCACGCGATAGCGTCCAGATCCAGATGGTTGGTCGGCTCATCCAGAAGCAGAATGTCCGGGTTCCCGAACAAAGCTTGTGCCAGCAGGACTTTTACCTTTTCCGGTCCATTCAGATTCTTCATGATCTCATAGTGCATGGCGGTGTCAATCCCCAGGCCGTTGAGAAGTGAGGCTGCATCGGATTCAGCTTCCCACCCGTTCATGGCTGCAAACTCTGCTTCCAGTTCACTGGCCTTGATGCCGTCTTCATCGGTGAAATCTTCTTTTGCGTAGATGACTTCCTTTTCTTTCATAATCTCGTAGAGACGGGCATTCCCCATCATAACGGTGTCCAATACCGGGTATTCATCATACTTGAAGTGGTCTTGCTGCAGGAAAGACAACCGTTCGCCGGGAGTTATGACAACCTCGCCTTTGGAAGGCTCCAGCTGCCTGGACAGAATTTTCAGGAACGTAGATTTTCCTGCGCCATTGGCGCCGATCAGCCCATAACAGTTGCCTTCGGTGAATTTGATATTTACATCTTCAAACAAAGCTTTTTTTCCCACACGTAATGTGATATTACTTGTACTGATCATATTATGTTTACTCCTTGCATTCTCATAATCATTTACAGATACCCTGCCTATCTTATCAAATCTCTTAGGAATTAGCAAGTTATTAAAACCAGAGGTTTGCCAAATGCAAAAAACGGTATATAATAGCAGATAGAAAGCGGGGTATCAACTATGGTAAAAGCAACGATGGTATTAGAAGGAGGAGCGACACGGGGAGTATTTACATCGGGCGCTCTGGATTATCTTATGGAGCAGGATCTGTATACTTCTCATGTAATCGGAGTATCCGCAGGATCCTGTAACGGAGTGGATTATGTTTCAAGACAGATTGGAAGAACTAGAGACTGTATGATCCATAAAGAAAAGGAATATGATTATTATTATGGATTCCGGAAATTCATTAAAGAAAAAAGTCTGCTGGACATGGATATGGTGTTTGATAAATATCCGAATGACCTGTTCCCCTTTGATTATGACACTTATTTTTCTTCTGAAATGGAATGTGAGATTGTAGCCACCAACTGTGAGACGGGAAAAGCAGACTATCTGACAGAGTCCCGGGACCGGGAGCGGCTTATGCGCATATGCCGGGCATCCTGCAGTATGCCTTTGATCTCTCCCATCGTGAAGGTAGATGGGATTCCTTATTTGGACGGAGGACTGGCAGATTCTATTCCGGTTCGTAGAGCATTGAAAAAGGGAAATGAGAAGATTGTCCTGATCCTGACCAGGAATCCGGGATATCGGAAGAAGCCTTTGTCAAAGGGAGTGAAAAGTCTCTATATCAGTGCGTATAGAAAATATCCAAACCTGGTGCGCACTACCTGTCACCGGAACGCAATGTATAACAAACAGATGGAACAGATGGAACAGATGGAAGAAGAAGGAAAGATTTTTGTAATCCGCCCCATGGTTCCTACCGTTTCCAGGCTGGAAAAGGATTACGATGCTTTGATGAGATTTTATGAGCATGGATATAAACAGATGAAAAAGCAGTTCCAGGCGCTTAAGGAGTACCTGGAACAGTAGGGAGAAGCAGGAATGGATTATCGTACATTACTGGAATTTATGTCGGTGGCGGAAAAACTGAAATGCAGGACCAGACATTCCTGGACATCTGACGGCAGAAGAGAAAGTGTGGCGGAGCATACGTTCCGCCTGATGGTCTTTGCCTGGCTGGTCCGGGATGAACTGCCGGAATGCAACATGGAAAAGATCATGAAGATGTGTTTGTTTCATGATATCGGAGAAGCGGTCACTGGAGATATTCCCTGTTTTGAAAAGAGGGAAGAAGACAGAAAAAAAGAAAGCAGGGCAGTTGAACAAATTGCGGACCTGCTTCCGGAAACATACCGTCTGGAATTATTAGATTGTCTGCGTGAACTGGAAGAAAATCATACT
>CASEIR010000034.1 GCA_949287925.1 uncultured Lachnospiraceae bacterium | reverse complement strand
CTTAACACCGCCTTCCATGACCAGAACAACTCAAGTTCAGCCCGGCATTCGTTCCCCGGTATACGCGTAAACACTGTAGATGCAAATACAACAGCCAAAAAAGCCACCGTCAGCATCATCCCTATGATCTGCGAAATCTTTATTTTTTTATTGATATACTGACACATCAAAAAGCAAAATATAAAAAAGTAAACGGCCAAAAAGCAGATTATTTCCCTTGCTGTCCATTCTCGGTTGTGTGTCTTTAATATCTGATATAAATCCATTTAGAATTCCCGGCTTTCTTTCAGGTCTTTTTCAAACGCATACAACAAGCATTACATATACCTTGTAACGATTCTCTTCATCTCTTCAAACTGCTACTCCATCTCCTCCGACAAACGAAACTGGATTCTTGTCCTCATCAGATTATGTTCCGAATATTCCGTCTTAAAATATGTATCTCCCTGCAGATAATCACACCATTTACCGACCACTTCTTTGTCTTTCAATGCATCATCCAGAAAAACAACTTCTTCATAGCCGCACAGATGCGCTGTTTCTTTAATCTTATAGCCGAACCTGCCAACTCCCAGAATTAACAAATTCTTCATTACACTATTACGGCAGACCGCCTTACTGCCCGTCCATTCCTTTCCTTGATTATCAGGGTGTTCCTCTCTCCGTTCCAGATATATCTCCTATGATGCACGGTTTTCATTGATTATATCAGAAAAACAAACAAATTCCTATATAAAAATCGCACCAGGGGTCTGACCCCGGTGCGAAAACCCTTGAAACTTCATTGGGGGTCTGACCCCTATCTGAAATTCCTCACAACTACGTCAGGGGTCTGACCCCCTCTATCGCGTCAGCTATATTAACGCAACTGTTTCCCATACGATCAATATTATACAGAAGTGTATTGAACGGCACCGTGAGTTTCGCATCGCATTTTCCCTTGCTCACCCGGCTCATATGTGCCTTCCTCATGCTGATATCCAATTCGATAACCTTTTCTCTTTTTTTTGCGATCTGACCTGCATGTTCCAGATCTCCTTCAACCAGCGCTTTCATTGCCTCTGTATACATGCTTTCTATTAATATCAGACTCTTTTCCAGATCTTTCATAGCATCTTTCGAGTACTTGTATTTTTTATCAAGTTTTTCTTTAAGGCCTCCTGCCAGATCGCAGCAAAGTCCGCCCATTCGATCAATATCACCCAATATATACAAAATGCCCGATGACTGCGAAGCCTGTTCTTCATTTAAATTTCCTGATGCAAACAAATCCGCCAGATATTGCGTAGTCCGAGTGCTCAGGTTCCGGACAACATTTCCGTTTTCATTCACTTTCTGAAGCAGTCCCTTATCTTCTTTTGCCACCACTTTCCGGACATCCTTTAGCATAGCGCTTACCACCTCGCTGCAGTGAAGAACTTCCCTCACCACCAGCTGCAGCGCCGCAGACGGCTGACCAATCAGCTTTTCATCCAGATACAACGGTTCCATCGGGTCGTGAACCATTTTCCGCCCATCTGGAATAATCCGCATCACAATCTTCACCATCAGCCAGATCAAAGGTACCCATATTACTGTCATAACGCAGTTAAATATCGTATGCGCATTAGCAATTTGCCTGGATATCACCTCTACTTCCGGACCTTTTGGCGATATCATCTGTACAAACCTGGCATATGGATCTATAAACCAGATGAACAGACAGGTCCCCGATATATTGAAAACACAATGGGCAACCGCTGTTCTCTTGGCATCTTTTGTCTGGCCGATACTAGCCAAAAGCGCAGTTATCGTTGTTCCGATATTATCACCCAGAAGAATTGGAATGGCTCCGGCCAGACCTATCACACTGGACACTCCATCCGCAGCCGGCTGTGACGCAAAATTCTGCAGCACCGCAATGGTAGCACTGCTGCTTTGAACCACCAGAGTCATCAGTGTTCCTACTGCTACTCCCAGAATTGGAACATCCGAAACCCGGGCGATTAGATCGGTAAATACCGGGCTGGTCGCCAAAGGTTTCATCACACTTCCCATGGTCTCAATGCCCAGGAACAACAGTCCGAAGGCAAACACCGTCTGTCCAATATTCTTAATCCGTTCGGATTTACAGACAAACGCTACAATAAACCCTATGAAAATAATCGCATATATGTAATCACTGATATTAAAGGCAATGATCTGTGCCGTCATCGTTGTTCCGATATTGGCGCCAATAATGATCGATATGGCCTGGGGCAGATTCATTAGTCCTGCACTTACAAAACCAATGGCCATTACTGTTGTAGCACTGCTACTCTGTAATACTGCCGTTGTCAAAGCTCCAGCCAGCACTCCCATCACCGGATTCTTGGTCAAAAGCGCCAGGATCGATCTCATTTTCTCTCCGGCCGCTTTCTGCAGACATTCACTCATCATATTCATTCCGAATATAAATACCGCAAGACCTCCCAGCAGCCCGAATGCAATCTCTAATGTACTATTCATCACTTTCTCCTCAATTTCTGATATCAAACTGTTACTATTTCAGTCTAACCGGGAATTGTAAAGTCATCCTGCACATTTATGTTAAATCTATGTAAAATTTTACATGGATTTTCCATAATCTTTCGATTTGACACATTATGAAATTGTCCCGAGTAAATACGGATAAAAATTTACTCATCTTCGCATAATATTCATAAATCTGTTTTATCAGACAAGAAAGGAGCGAAAATAAATGATCAAACAGGATACCATAAAACTGCTGCGCGAATGCGATGCCGGCGTTAAAATGGGAATCACATCCATCGATGATGTACAAGATTATGTAAAGAACACGGAACTTCTCCGGATACTGACTAACAGCAAGGATAAACATATAGAACTGGAAAAAGAAATCGACGCACTGCTTACACAGCTGCACGATGATGGAAAAGATCCAAATCCAATTGCAAAAGGAATGTCATGGGCGAAAACAAATTTAAAACTCGTTATGGAAAATTCTGACCAGACCATTGCCGGACTGATTACCGACGGCTGCGGTATGGGTACGAAAACCCTTACCCGGTATTTAAATCAGTATCCGGAAGCAGATGAGCAGGCAAAAACTCTGGTGAGAAAGCTGATTAAGACAGAAGAAAAACTTGCAGAAGATATGCGTCCCTATCTGTAATAAAATTAACGAAAGTATAACGGCAGCGTATTTATCATTACGCTGCCGTCAAGAGGAAGTACTGTACCCCCTTTATTATTAATTTGCTTTCTAACGAAAGAACACTTCATGTTTTCTAATTGCTTTTCCCGCCATCCATCCATACAGACATCCGAACAACGCACCCGCCAGAATATCTGTCGGATAATGCACCCCCACATAGATTCGAGACAACGCAATCAGGGCTGCCAGAATCAGAGTTGCTACTCCGTACCGTCTGGGGACGAATCCCCACAACGCCATAGCTGCCGCGAAAGATGCGCAGGAATGCCCGGATGGAAAGGAGGCGTCCGATGGCTTGCGGACCAGAACCTCTAATCCTTGTATCAGCTCATAAGGCCTCGTTCTGTCCACCAGATTCTTGATACAGATATTGTTCAACAAAAGTGTAAGCACCAGCGCCAGCGCCATGGCTGCGCCCGCCATTCTGGTCTTCCGGAAACACAAAAGCAAGACCGCCAGTAATATCCAGAGAATACCGCCGTCCCCCAGATGGGTAATGGCCTTTACAATGGGCGTCAGCCACGGCGCCCGGACATTCTCCTGGATCCATAATAAGATACCGCTGTCTATCTGAAATATCATATTCATGTTTCTTCTCCTACATATTTAACAAAATCAGCGCCAGCAGGGTCACTGCCATTCCTGTCCATTTTCTAATTCCGGGTATTTCTTTAAAAACAGCAACTCCAACCAGGCTCACCGCCAAAATTGTACCCACACTGTAAGCAGGATATACCAGGATTGCAGGAAACTGGGCCAGTGCTTTCAAAAGAAAATATACCGAACCATAATTTGGAATTCCCACCAGACATCCGTAGAGGACCTCATTCTTTCTTAACCTTTCTCCGGAACGCACCATCAAAACAACACTGACCAGCAATGCAATGATAAATGTTACCAGCAAAAAACCGGCATCTTGATCGCGATGACCTATCTCCTCAAATACTTTCGACATACTATCGGTGACACCGGAAGCAAATAAAAGCAGCAACAGTAATAGTTTCCCAGATTCTCCTGCCGCCTCTTTTTCTTTCCGCCCATCGGTCTGAATAATCCAGATGGCAGCACAAGCCAGTAAAAAACCAACCCATTGAATCCCTGAGGGCATCTCCCGAAACACCAGCACAGAAAAAAGCATCGGTATAGTCACACCCAATTTTGCAAATGTCGCCGACAAGATAACGCCGTTTTTTCCAATACTTCTCTGCAACACGATAAAACTTGCCACATATAATCCTCCCTGCAGCGCTCCCATACATAAAGTAGTACTGTCCGGGATGTTCATACTGTTTCCGCCAGAGCACATAACTCCCATTGCCAGACCAGCCGCACATAGATAATTCATGGCAAATCTGCCATACATTCCATCTGTATGTGTCTCTCCAATTCGAAGCATCACCGATACCGCTGCACTGCAGGCAACTGCCAATATCAGATTCATCTGCTCTTACCATAAAATACCAGGCCGATTACACCCGGCCCTGCATGAGTCCCGATGCTTGGGCTAACATCGTTGATAACCACATTCGTAAATCCCAAGTCTTTCACCAGATCTGCCACAAACTCCGCATCCTCAATACAGTCTCCGTGGAGAACGCAGACCATCCTCTCTTTTCCGTAATGCTCCAGATCCATCGCTATTTCCATACGGTTCACCAGCGTCTTCAGTGATTTTTTTCGTCCTCTTACTGTCCCGTCTGCCTTCAGTTCTCCAGTGGATGTCACAGTCAGAACAGGCTTGATATTCACCAGGCTTCCGACCACCGCCGTTGTTTTAGACACACGCCCGCCCCGCTGCAGATGATTCAGGTCGTTCACCGTAAAGGAAACATTAACATGCTCCCGTTCTTCTTCCAGGATCTTCCAGACCTCATCCATGGTTTTCCCTTGTTTCCAGAGTTCCACAGCACGGTACACCGACACCCCTTCACCCAGAGATGCATTCAGAGAATCAAATACCCGGATCGTCCGGTCCGAATAATCCTCCATTAATTCGCCGGCCATCATGACCACATTATTATAACTTCCGCTCAAGGCACTGGAAAACGCAATATGCAGAATGTCTTTTCCCTGTTTTAAGATCTTCTCAAACCGCTCTCTGATTACCGCCGGATTATTGGCCATGGATTTGGGAAGTTCTCCCTTTCTCATCGTTTCATAAAATTCATGAGGCTCCATATTCAGCTCATCCCCATATACCGTATCTCCAAACGCATAATACTGCGGTATAATCGTCAGGTTATTCTCCTTTACAAATTCCGGACGGACATCCGAGTTAGAGTCCGTTGTTATGACATAATCTCTCATATATATCCTCCTTCACGCCCTGTTTCTATTATCTGACATCGCGGCTATTATTATAACAATCTGCCGGAACCGGCGCAAGAGGAAATGGGGTCAGCCCCCTACGGAAATCCTGCGGATTTTTGCAGGGGGCTGACCCCTTTACAGATATTCCTCTACATTGTCTATTGTCACTTTCGCATAGGGCAGATAAATATATTTCTGATTCTCAAACTGGATATCCTCCATTCCTTTTCCGGAGCAGGCGGCTACCGCCAGTTTTGCCATTGCTTCTGCCTGCCCTTCCTTATCGTTGTAAACCGTGCCGGACAATGTCTGGTTTTTTACGGCTTCTAATCCTACGTCTGTCCCATCGATCCCGAAAAACACCGGTATCCCGGATTCCGTATAATTAAGTTTCTTATATGCATCCATGGCTCCTAGAGCCATATCATCATTATTTGCCAGCACCAGTTCAATTCGATTCTGATACGCCCCGATCATCTGTTCCATCCGGTTCTGGGCCTGGGCGCGGTTCCAATTGGCAATCTGGTATCCCAGTTTTTCCAGTTCAACTCCATTGTTTTTCAGCGTGTCCACCGCATTTTCTGTCCTTATGATAGCGTCTTGATGTCCGGCCTCTCCTTCCAGCACCACATACTGAATCTTCCCGTCCCGGTTCCGATCGATCCGTTCATTCCCATGGATCGCATCCGCAGCCAGCTCTCCCTGCATAATTCCGGACTGACGTGCATCTGCTCCCACGTAATACAGGCGTTCCCACTGCATCAGATCTTCTGCCACCGGTTCCCGGTTAAAAAAGATCACCGGAATATCGTTCTCCTTCGCACAGTCAATGATTTCCGACGGATCGGCACGATCCACCAGATTCACACACAGCACATCGCACCCCATATCGATCAGTTCTTTCACTTGCTCATTCTGTGTGCGCTGTGAACTTTCTGCATCTCTTACTGTAACTGAAACTTCAAAATCTGACACTGTTTTTGCCTGTTCCCGGAAGCTGGTCAGCAGTTCCCCCAAGAATGTATCGCTCTGATTGTAGTAGGTCACTCCGACCCGCAGCCGATTTTTCTCGTGTACCGGCTGATTAGCGCAGGCTGCCAGCAACAGTATCCCGCTGCAGCACACAACAGTTGCCAGACGTTTCATCTTATTTCCCATTCTATCATCCATCCCGCATTTATTGACTCATTGTAAAAAGCATATCCTGATTCTCTTTCAGAAAAAGCTCCTGCCGGCGCACAGTCTTATAGGGAACTGTATGACTCTTAATACGGTAGAAAAAAGAGTCCCGTCGATCTGTAATTTCTGTCATGGCCTGATAGCCCATCTGGAAATCGTCTGACACCACCAGACATTCCACATGCCCTGTATCCAGATAGTAGACCGCTTCCGTAGACTGTCCCATTCCGTAGAGCACGGCTCCGCGCAGATCATTGGAGTAAGCGCAGGCTCCTGCCGTCCGCAGACTGGAATCATCCAGCGCCGCTACAATATCCACCTTCACCTGTTCCATAAAGAAGGTTTCTGCATATTCCGGATCCGGCGATTCCTGCCACCAGGAAATTGCCGCCCCACTTCCGTTAAGACCGTCCTCCATTCCCTGCTTCCGAAGCTCCATAGCCCTGGAATCACGTGCTTTAGCCAGAATTCCGATCTTCTTTCCACGCAGGTTCTGTCCCTGGTCTTCCAAGATCTTCTTCGCCAGTTCTTCCCCCATCTCGTAATGGTCCGGCTCTATGACCGGCCCGGAGTTCTCTTCACTACCGGTCTGATCAATCACCTGAATCACCGGCACTCGTTTGGCAGCCTTTTTCAGCTCTTTTTCCAGGTCCTCTCCAAAGACCGGACAGATGATCAGTGCTTCCGCCTCATTGGCAAGCTCATCCCGAATCAGATCTGCCTCCTCATCCGCATCCAGTTCTCCTTCCGTACTGACCATTGCCAGATCTGCTCCCTGATCGGCAGCGGCCATTTCCAGGCCATACTTAAATGCGTCCCATTTCCCATTATCTGAATCCGGAAGAATAACGGAAACTTTATACTCCGTTTCATTCGTCCCCCAGAACATAAGACCTACAACCGCCAGTATCATGCATGCCAGCGCCACTTCCGCTGCAATAAATATTTTCTTACTCTTATTCATCTGCTCTATTCCTGACTCCCTTTCTTCGAAAGTTCCTCCATACTGAACATGCGTCCCATTTCCAGCTCTTTCCGGTTTTCTTCCGAATACTCTACTATAGGCAGAATAATGGATACCTGCGTTCCTTCATCCGGCTCACTCTTGATTGACAGACCGTATTCTTTCCCAAAGAGGATCTGAATCCGATTGTTTACATTGACCAGTCCGACCCCGGAACCTTTCTTATGTACCAGATTGGTGTCTGTCAGTACATAACGTACTTCTTCCTCTGTCATTCCGATTCCGTTATCTGCCACAGTCAGTATCAGTTTTTCTCCTTCTGCTCTTCCGGTTACCCGGATTTCCCCGCACTCATCCATTCCATGGATTCCATAGCTGATAGCATTTTCCAGAATGGGCTGAAGAATTAGTTTTACAGTACAATAGTTGTCCAGTTCCGGATCCACGTCAAAGGTAACGGCAAACGCATTTTTATAACGTGTTTTCTGAATATTCATGTAACTCTGCGCATGCTGAATCTCTTCTTTCACCCGGATTACCGTCCGTCCCTGAGATAAACTGATCCGGAACAGTCTGGCCAGCTGGGAAATCATAAATACAGCATCCTCATTGCGCTCTCCTTCTACCATCCAGGTAATGGATTCCAGTGTATTATACAGAAAATGCGGATTGATCTGGCTTTGCAGCGCATCCAGCTCACTCTTTCTACGCTCCGTCTGTTCCAGAACGATTTCTTTCATCAGCGCGTCAATCTTCTCATAAGATGCCTGGATAGAATGACCCAGATGACGTATTTCCGGAGAACCGCCAATATATATCTGCGGTTTTTCACCCGCCTCATACTCTTTCACCGAATCATTCAGCTTCAGGATAGGCCTGGATATCCGTACCGACACCACACGGTTGATGATCATCAGCATCATGACCAGCAAAAGAATCAGCAGAATAATAAAATACCGGATATGACCGATTCCTTGAATGTAGACAGCATCCGGTATCACACCAACCAGCTTCCAGCCTGTGTAACTAATGGTCTGAACAACCACCTGCCGCCTCTCCCCTTCAAAAACTTCATCATATGTGCCATCTTTATAAGATACCACACTCTCCAGATTCTCCGGGCAGATTCCGTCGCTGATCTGAATCTGTCTGGGGTGGTAAATAATCTCCCCTTTGTTGTCGCACAGATAAAAATACTGCCCTCTCCCCTCCTGGTTAATCTGATCCATCATACGGGAGATGCTGGAATAATCCATATCCACCAGCAGGACCCCCAGATAAGACATGCCCTTCTCCGTAAGTTCAACCACACGGCTAAGAGAAATCACCCAGTAATAATTCATGGTGGCATCATCAAACAGATTTTGGATATGCGGTGTAGAAAAATGTAGATTTTCCATTGTCTGCATGGCCTTCTGGAACCATGCCTGCTTCGTTACATTGGGGTCTTCTTTCTGGGATGCCACCGGTTCTGCCGCCAGCAGACTTCCGGAAGCATTATAAAGCGCAATACTCCTGAGATTATCCCGGTTGGCTTCATAAAGCAGGTTCATCCCGGCATGAATCTGCTGGTCCTTTCTGCTCAAATCATTTTCTTTCACCACATTATAGTAAACTGCGTCCGATATCTGTCTCATACTGACCAGATAATCCTCCAGGCTGTTCCCCGTCTGTTTCATCAATGTCTGCGTACTCTGAACCGTTTCCTCCCGGGTCAGAGTCGAAAAGCGCAGATACATCACCACACTGAGAATCAGCATCATAGAAACGGAGATCAGTGAAAACACCACCATAATCATAGACTGAATCCCTTCCGGTTTCAGCCGTTTTATCAATTCCTTATATTTTACTTTCATTGTCTGTCCTGCCCTGACCGGTACTTCGATGGCGACACTCCATACTTCCGCTTGAAAACATAGCTGAAATAATTAGGATCTCCATAGCCGACTTTTTTCGCAATAATATAACTTTTTTCATTGGTTCCGTTCAGAAGGCGCGCTGCCTTTTCCATCCGATAATCGGTTAGATAACCGATAAAAGAATCTCCGGTTTCTTTTTTGAACACCGTTGAAAAATAAGAATTGGAAACTCCCAGCACGTCGCAGATGATATCCAGAGACAGTTCTTCATCTCCGTAATGAAGTTCCACATAGTCCTTGGCCCGTTCCACCAAAGACCGTGTCGTTCTGCTCTGTGCCGTCACCAGTTTATCATGCAGAATCTGGCACACCCGCAAGAACCAGGTTCGCACGGCTTCTGTTTCCATGTCTAATATTTCTCCATATAGCCTCTTCAGATTGTCCGTAAACTCTGGTATCCGGATATCGTTGTTGGAAGCAAAATGATAAAGAGCACTTACCATCTCCATCACGGACGCCTGATATTGCTGTAAAGACTGTGTGCAGAAAATATTCTGTTCCAGATACCGCTCAACCGTCCGCTGCAGTCCCGGACCTTCACTGATCCTGATCGCTTTGAACAGATTAGTCAGTTCCATATCACTGGAAATGGTCATTTTACGATTGTCACAGGGCTCAATCTCCTTCATATTAATCGCCTTGGCAGTGCCATAAATCACGCGGTAAGACACGGCGGCTCTCGCCTCCGTATAAGATTGATCCATATCCAGAATATCTTCACTGACTTTTCCGATCCCGATGGTTACAACCGCTCCCAGTATTCTTTTTGCATATTTGCAAAACCGGTCACATTCATCTGTCAGATCCGGCATCTCATTTTCGTGCTTCAGCTGTACAATAAACACCGTATTCCCCAGATAAGAAAAGCTATGGATTCTCCAATCTTCTCCCAGGAATTCTTCTGCCTGCCGCTGTACCGACAGCGACAAAAGGACCGGATTCATTCCTTCCGGAACCTGCATGGACGAGGTATGAATCACCAGACAGCAATAAAGCGGCCCTGAAAATGAAAGCTGATAATCTGTCCGATATTTCTCCAATTCTGTCCGTTGAATCCGGCCTTCAATCAATGCTGAATAAATATTGGCCTGTAGAAAGGGCAGGGATTCCATGTAATACTTCTGCATGACCTCAGCGCTGCGCTTTTCCTGGATCTCTTGATCCAGTTTTCTTTTCAGACGCCCCAGCACTTCAGAGAGTTCCGTTGAATTCACCGGCTTCAGGACATATTCCTCCACCTCCAGATGCACGGCCTCCTTCGCATATTCGAACTCGTCAAATCCAGTAAAAATCACGATTCTGGCGGCCGGATAATCTGTCCGGATGTGTCCGGACAGTTCCAGCCCGTCCATATAAGGCATCTTGATATCTGTAATCACCACATCCGGCTGGTATTCCTCCATCAGTTCCAGCGCCTTCACTCCATTGTTCGCATAGCCGATCACCGAAAATCCCAGGCCGGACCAGTCTATTTTCTTCAGGATAACACGGATTACTTCTTCCTCGTCATCCACCAGCAGCACAGTGTAGGTATCCATCTCTCTCTCCTGTATTCTCTCATTATATATTCCAGATTATAGCAAAAGTGTGACGGCATGTAAACGAAAAGAGCCGGCATAAATGCCTGCTCTTTCCGCCGCCATGCAGATTATTTCTTTTGCACATATTTCAGACAGTCCAGGGTAACAGCAACCAGAATGATGATTCCGGAGAATACAAACTGCAGGTTTGTATCAATGCCAAGAATCGTAAGAGAATACGTCAGAGCCGTGAAAATAAATACACCCACAACTACGCCTGAAATCTTTCCAATACCACCGGTAAAGGACACGCCTCCAACTACGCAGGCTGCAATAGCGTCCATTTCCCAGCCCTGTCCGTAGGCTGCTGATCCGGATCCTACCATTCTTGCACATTCCAGCCAGGACCCAAATCCATACAGGATTCCCGCAAGTACAAACGCGCCTACCGTTACCGCAAATACAGAAATACCAGAAACAGCGGCAGCTTCCGGATTTCCTCCAACTGCATAAAGATTCTTGCCAAAAGTAGTCTTATTCCAGATAAACCATACAATCACAATAGCAGCTACCGCCCACAGGATGATGGTTGGAAATCCATTAATCCTGGGGATGATCATATTCGGAATTGAAGGCTCAATGGCTCCAAAAGAAACGCCCTTTGTAGCATATGTCACCAGACCGAAGATGACCAGCATGTTTGCCATAGTGGAAATAAAGGGATGCATCTTGAACTTTGCGGTGAAAAATCCTGCAATAGCCGTAAAGAATGTACACAATACGATACACGCCACAAGCGCCAGGATTACACGCGCTCCGATCGACATACCCGTAAAATCAAACACGTGTCCGAACACAGCTCCCGTATTGATACCCTGATGCATAATGATCGTTGAAACGGTCATTCCCATACCAACCATACGCCCGATAGACAGATCTGTTCCAGTCAGCAGGATCAGTCCTGCCACTCCCAGTGCCAGATACATTCTCGGAGACGCCTGCTGAAGAATATTCAATACATTATTATAGGTCAGAAGCGGCGATCCTTTTACCATCGGCGTGATAATGCACAACATAATAAAAATCAGTATAATGGCAAAATATAAACCGTTCTGTAAGAGAAAACTTCTCCTGTTAAACGTATATTTATAGTTCTCCCATTTCTGCGCCCGGTCCTCCAGGAACGTAAACTTTGACATCCGAAGCAGATCGATCAAGTGATATCTATATGTATAAGCATTGTGTCTTCGATCCTTGATCTGCTGAAGATCTTTCTGATATTCGATCTTGGCGTCGAACTGTCTGTTTTTATATACGTATTTTTCTTCTTTGATCTCATGATGATCCGTAATCTTCGCCAGAATTTCCTGATGTTCTTTTTCCAGTTCCGCAATTCTTCTCTGATATTTTTCTTTTGCAGCTTCCTTTTCCTGTGCGCAACTTTCCTGTACCGGTTTATAATAATCTTTTTCAAAATGCTCTTTCAGATAGCCTTCCGCTTCTGCAATCAGCTTTCCTATCTCGCCTTTATTCCGGGCTTCCACTGCTTTCGCTTTTTTCAGCTCTTCCTTGGCCTGATTAATCCGGTTATTTTTTTCGTTTTGTGACAGGCTCCGGTCACGTTTCGTGCTGTCCATATAATTTTGCAGGGCAACCACCTGATCTGTACCATCTTTTCTGAGGCCGTCGATCTTCTCCTGAATATTTCCCACAAAATCTTCTATCGGCCGGCGCAGCTTTTTTTCTTCTTCCGGCGTCAGAATCTTACTATATCCATTAGCCATATCCATCCATCTCCCTCATTATAAGTATTTTGCACTAAGTCTCAAAAGTTCTTCCTGGTTTGTCTCCTTCGTATTTACAATACCGGACAGCTGCCCGTTGGACATGACACCGATCCGGTTTGTAATTCCCAGAATCTCCGGCATTTCAGATGAAACAACGATAATCGTCTTACCCTGCTTTGCCATCTGAATGATCAATTCATATATTTCGTATTTTGCCCCTACGTCGATTCCTCTCGTGGGCTCATCCATCATAAATACTTTCGGCTCTCTCTCCAGCCACTTTCCAAAGATAACTTTTTGCTGGTTTCCTCCGGAAAGACTGGAAATCATGTCGTCCGGACCCATACATTTTGTATGCATGATCTTGATCTCGTTGGCTGTCGCTTTGATCATCTTAGAATCAGAAAGGGCAATTCCAGACTTATACTGCTTCAGATTTGCGATCGTGGTGTTAAAGGTCAGATCTCCCTTGAGAAACAAGCCGTTTGCTTTACGTTCTTCGGTGATCATTGCAAACCCGTGATCCATTGCTTCTTTGGCGCTGGTAAAATTCATCAGCCGGTCATGAAAATACACCCGTCCCGCGGCCCTGGTCCGCACGCCGAATATAGTCTCCAGAAGCTCGGTACGTCCCGCTCCTACCAGTCCGTAAAGCCCGAAAATCTCTCCTTCCCGTACGTCAAAGGATATATCCTGCAGATGAGGTTCAAATTTGGTAGACAAATGCTGCACAGACAACACTACCTCTCCCGGCACGTTATCCACTGGCGGGAACCGGTTTTCCAGAGAACGGCCAACCATAGCCGCAATCAATTCGTTCATATTCGTCTCTTCTGCACGTTTTGTCATGACCAGATTTCCGTCCCGCAAAACAGAAATATCATCACAGATCCGGAAAATTTCATCCATTTTGTGGGAAATGTAGATCAGAGCGATTCCCTGTTTCTTCAGCATTTCCATCATTTCGAACAGTTTTTCAACCTCTTGTACCGTCAGCGATGAGGTCGGCTCATCCAGTACAATTACTTTGGAATTGTACGAAATTGCTTTGGCAATCTCACACATCTGTCTCTGGGAAACCGACATATTCCGCATAGGCTGTGTAAGGTTCACCGTCATTCCCAGCTTACGGAACAACTCCGACGCTTCTTTTTTCATCCGTCCCTCGTCAACGATCTTTGCCGAATTCACCGGATATCTTCCCAGGAAGAGATTATCCACTACGTTTCTTTCCAGACACTGATTCAATTCCTGATGCACCATGGCGATTCCATTCTCCAGCGCATCTTTTGGCCCGGAAAAACTAACTTCCTTTCCATCCAAAATGATGGTTCCCTCATCCTTCTGATAAGTACCAAACAGGCACTTCATCATAGTCGACTTACCGGCGCCGTTTTCTCCCATAAGTCCCATAACCGTTCCGCGCCTGACATCCAGATTAATGTGATCCAGGACACGGTTGCGGCCAAAGGATTTACTCATTCCACGGATCGATAAGACGATATCTTCTCTCTTATCCGTCATCTTCACTACTCCTGTCCGCTCATATTGATTGTTTTCTTTTCCTTTAAGAGAGGATTAGGGAGAATTTCTTCTCCCTAACCGTCTTTCGTTTTATATTTGAATGGTAATTATTGATTCAATAAGGATGTGTAAGAAGCTGCGTTGTCTGTTTTTACCATATTGATTGCAAACGCATCATACTGACTTGGATTTCCAAGACGATTTGTGATATTGGATTCGGTCTGTCCGTCTCCTCCGATATATTCCACATCCAGATTCAACAGATCATCATAGTTCTGAAGCAGCGGCTGGTAAGTAGAACTCAGGAAGTTATCGGATGCATTATAGATATTAAGCCATACTTTCTTGGATGCATGTGAGCTTTCATCCAACTGTTTGGATACTGGCTCATATACCTTTGTGGAATCTGTAAAGTCCTGATAATTGTCTGCGGTTACTGCAACATTTAATGCATAGTAGGAACGTTCATCCTCGTTGTATACATAAACATCGTCGGACAGAACGTTGCCTGCCTCATCGGCTGTTCCGATTCCGGTATCAATATCTACGCCATCCAGCGCGTTACGCAGCACACGTAAAGTCAGATAAGCCTGAACGTCTGCATGCTGGCTGATGGTTCCGCCATATCCTTCAGCGATGGCTGCCACTGCGTCGTTGTTTGCATCATATCCGAAGGTGGGAACTTTGTTATCCTTAGACCATGCATTGAACATGGACATTCCCATTCCGTCATTGTTAGAAGCAATGATATCAATCTGCTTTCCAAATGAAGAAGACCAGGTTCCGATTGCATTTCCTGCGGTAGCCGCATCCCATGTAGCTCCTGCGGAATTCTTCATTTCCTGAGAAGCAAGCTCACGTACTACGTATTTCTTACCGTTCACTTCAATGCTTCCGTCCTGTACGGCTGTGGCTGAACCGTCGGTATTTGTTCCTACCGGCTCACTGTTAATCGCCCCATCTTTCTCCACTGCTGTACCCAGCGCTTTGCGGACACCTCTGGTACGTGCGATGGAATCGTTATGTCCGATATCGCCAATGGCAAGTACATATCCGATCACGCCATCGCCATTGCGGTCTAACTTATCGATATTGGCCTCAATATACTCTTTGATCATGGTACCCTGCAGTTCCGCGCCCTGATTTGCGTCAAAACCTACATAATAAGTGTCTTTGTTAAAATTCAACGCTGTCATATCCAGCTCGCCGGTGGAGCTGTTGGACGGCTGACGGTTAAACCACACCAGCGGTTTATCCTTGTTCGCTACGTCCGAAGCAGCGCTTCCGGAATCCGAAGAACTTCCTCCGTCACCGGAACCACCTGAACTACACGCAGTCATTGAGAGTGTAAGAGCTGCTGCCATTGCCAACAAAGCCATTTTTCTTTTCATGATACTTTTCCTCCTTTTTGGCATTTCCATGTCTTTTGTTGATATTGACAGTATAGCTGAGTCATTTTTCGGAAAACATAGAAAATTTTTCTATGTTGATTGAAATTTTTATTCCAGGTAAAAAATCTTATCTTGACACATTCCACTTTCTTTTCATATAATATATCCGCAGTGAGCTATAGGTTTTTCTGTTTCTGAGATAAACAGAATATCTATAGCTCTTTTTTTATGAGAAGGAGAATGAAACATGAACCAGACAACAAATATTATGGGCACGAAACCCGTTATGCCTCTGCTGCTCTCCATGGCCTTTCCACCCATGCTTTCCATGCTGATCCAATCCATGTATAACATTGTCGACAGTATCTTTGTGGCGCGGCTGAGTCAGGACGCACTGACGGCTGTTTCTCTGGTATATCCTCTGCAGAATCTGTCTTTGGCAGCCGCCGTAGGTCTGGGGGTAGGACTGAATGCATGTGTTGCCCGAAGCCTGGGAGAGAACAAAAAAGAAAAAGCTCAAGACGCAATTGCCACGATCATCGGGCAGATGACAGCCTGTGCGCTGGCTTTCTTACTGTTGCAGCGTTCAAAGGATGGGCTGGCTTTCCGATTTCGAAGATTCCCGGTCTGTAAATCCATGATCGGTTCTATATACCAGGTAGCCCTTCCTTCTGCATTTATGACGGCCATGCCCTCTCTCCTGGTCAGTGTCCTCAACGGAATACTCAGTCAGATGGCAAATGCAGCCGTGAACATTGCCGTACTCGGCCTGTACTTTAAAATGCAGAGCTTTGTCTACATGCCTGCTAATGGAGTCGTCCAGGCTCTGCGCCCTATCGTCAGCTATAATTTCGGAGCAAAAAGACCGGACCGTCTCAAAAGCACCGTAACCGCATCCTTGCAGGTAACAGGCATCATCATGATTGCCGGGACCTTGTTGTTTGCAGGCATTCCGGAAAGCAATGAGTATTCTCCCCATGCTGGCATGGATCCTTCCCAGGTTCCTGGGATTGACCGGCGTATGGATCGCCTTTCCCATTGCAGAAGCCGCAGCGGCAGTCTGCGCTTATCTGCTCTGGAGACACCTGCGTATATCCCTTCATTAAAACGCTAAGATTATAAAGAAAGACCATGGTAATTCTGATCCGATTACCATGGTCTCTTATTATACATCAAGCAATTATTTTGATTATTTTGTCAGAAGCATCATGATCTCGTTGCTCCTCTGTACAAATGCTGTCATCTCTTCCGGATTCAACGGCTTATGCGCCAGCATTGCCAGGTCATACAGCTGCTTACAGATGATTCCGGTGTTTTCTCCATCCTTATGTGTCTCTACATACTGCACCAGCGGATGATTAGCATTCAGGATCAGCGTAGTCTCTCCGCCCATATCCATGCCCATACCAGCCATACCGTACATCTTCATCATTTCCTGCATCCGGCGATTCTGTTCAGAGAGTGTGATCATAGCCGCCACTTTATCGTCCTTGAGCTTCTCGGTCTTCACTTCCAGCTTGTCGTTGCCCAGCTCTTTACGGAAGATCTCTGTCAGCTGGTCACAGGTCTTCTGGAATGCTTCCTTCTCGTCCTCGCTCACCTCTTCTTTGGCCTGGTCAGTCACATCAGCGTCAATTCTCTGGAAAGCAATAGACGGATTTCTCTGCTCCAGTTGTGTTACGAACGGAGAATCGATGTTGTGGCTTAAGATCACAGCATCCTGCCCCTGACTCTTAAAGAGATTGATATACTGGCTCTGCTGAATCTCATCGGTGACATAGTAGATGGTAGTCTTCTTCTCTTCCGCTTTCTCTTCTGTCTGATCTGATCCTTCTGCCTCTTCTTTCTTCGGCTCCTCCAGTGTGCCTCCGTTTGCCTCTACGCAGTCTTTCAGCGTCAGATATTTATGCTCCAGATTCTTGAACAGGATGGCGTCTTTCATCTTGTCGCAGAATTTTTCATCTTTCAGACATCCGAATTTGATAAACGGGCTGATGCTGTCCCAGTATTTCTCATAATCTTCCCGTTTGGTCTTGCACATACCGGCCAGCTTATCCGCCACCTTCTTGGCAATGTAATCCGCGATCTTATTGACAAATCCATCGTTCTGCAGTGCGCTTCGGGATACGTTCAGCGGCAGGTCCGGACAGTCGATCACTCCCTTTAATACCATCAGGAATTCCGGGATCACTTCCTTAATGTTATCGGCAATGAAAACCTGGTTAATGAACAGCTTGATGGTTCCAACGATGGAATAATACTCCGAGTTGATCCGCGGGAAATACAGAATTCCTTTCAGGTTGAACGGATAATCCATATTCAGATGGATCCAGAACAATGGCTCCTTGTAATCCAGGAATACCTTGCGGTAGAATTCCTTGTAATCTTCGTCGCTGCACTCGTTTGGATGCTTGGTCCACAGTGGATGGATATCGCTTAAGGAAACGGGACGTTTTACGATCTTCACCTTCTCTTTGGCCGGTGAAACCTCTACCATCTCCTTCTCGCCGTTTTCATTTTCCTTTTCTTCCATCTTGGCGTCCTCGTGGATGTGTTCCACTACTGTATCGTCATCTTTCAAATCTGCCTCGTCGATAGTCTCGTATTCCGTCTCGGCATTTTCCTTGGACAGGAAGATCTCCACCGGCATGAAAGAACAGTATTTCTCGATGACTTCTCTGACACGGTACTCGTTGGCGAATTCCAGGCTGTCTTCGTTCAGGCACAAAGTAATCGTGGTCCCTACTTCCGCTTTCGTGCCGGTTTCCATCTCATATTCAGTTCCGCCTGCGCTGACCCAGTGTACCGGTTCTGCCCCTTCCTGATAAGACAGAGTGTCAATGTGCACCTCATCGGCTACCATGAATGCGGAATAGAATCCCAGACCGAAATGCCCAATCATATCATCTTCTGTCGTCTTGTCTTTATATTTTTCCAGAAATTCAGTAGCGCCGGAAAATGCAATCTGGGTAATGTACTCTTCTACCTCTGCTGCCGTCATTCCCACACCGTTATCAATAAACTTCAGCGTCTTCTCTTCCGGATTCACTTCCACTTTGATTGCCGCTTTGTAACCATCCGGAATCTGGTACTCTCCCATCATGTCCAGTTTCTTTAACTTGGTGATAGCGTCACATCCGTTGGAGATCATCTCTCTTACAAAGATATCGTGATCGGAATAGACCCATTTCTTAATAATTGGAAATATGTTCTCGCTGCTGATGGATAAGCTTCCTTTTTTTGCTGCCATTTGTTATCACTCCTATTTCTTTTCTAAACTATATTCCTGCGGAAAATGCTCCGCTTTTTACCTAACAGATATCATAATACCGGTGAAATGAAAAGTCAATAAAAAATTAGCACTCTTTCAAAAAGAGTGCTAATAATTTCCTGAAGTTTATAAATTTTCTATAAATCACTATTCAATGCTCTTCAAAGATTCTACCATATCAATCTTCCGCAGTTTAAAGAACATAACGCCATTGACAATCATGGAAAATGCAATGGTAAACAGGAGGCTGTAGAGATAACTTGGCAGATTGATGATTCTTCCGAACATAGCCGTCTCCACTTCCACTGTCTGAATCACAAACATATGCAATAATTTTCCAAGTCCGGCTCCCACCATGGCTCCGATCAGTGTCAGCAGGATATTCTCCCGGTAAACATACTGGGCCACCTCCAGGTCGTAGAAGCCCAGCACTTTCAAGGTGGCCAGCTCCCGTTTCCGCTCAGTAATATTAATGGTATTCAGATTATACAATACTACGAAGGCCAGCATACCCGCCGATACGATCAACACCACGATGACCAGATTCAGGCTTCCCAGAATGTCATTCAGCTGTTTCTCGATATCATGCATATAGCTGATGCTTAACACTTCTTCCTGCTCCACAATCTCCTGTCCGGCTGTTTCGATCTGTTCCTTGCTGTAATTCTCCGGCATAATGAAGAAAATGCAATTGAATTCCGGAGTTTCTCCGAATACGCTTTCATAATATTCCGGCGTCAGATAGATATAATGTCCCATGTAGTTTTCACAGATATGTTCGATGACCACTTCCTTCTCGCCGTCATCCCCTTCTACCAGAATCGTATCACCTGTCTTGGCGCCCAGGAGTTTGGCCGTCTTTTCACTGATGATGGCTCCCTGGTCTGACAGCTGGTAGGTTTCTTTCGATTTCCGGTCATGGAAATCCACGAACTCGCAGCTTCGTTCCGGCTCGCTTAATACCGTCACATAGGTTTCTACTTCTTTCTCTTCTTCCCCGGTCAGCGTCACCGCCTTCATATAGGCGTCCATATATGCTTCAATATCCGGATCCTGCTCCAGAAATGCATTCATCTCCTCCCGGTCTTCTTCGGTGGCATTCTCCTGCAGATATGCGCTTCCGTCATACATCTGGATCTCGGCATACTGAATATCCGCAATCTCAAATACGGAATCCTTGATGCCGTATCCCACCAGCATCAGGGCCATACAGCCGCCGATGCCAAAGATGGTCATGAAGAATCGTTTCTTATAGCGCAGCAGGTTGCGGACCGTAGATTTCCAGCTGAAATTCAGCCGCTTCCAGATTACTTTCACATATTCCAGAAATACCCGCTTGCCCTTCTTGGGCGCCGGCGGCCGCATCAGAGACGCCGGCTGTTCTTCCAGTTCTTTATAACAGGCAAACAGCGTCGCCAGCAACGTACAGGCCAAAGCCGCCAGGGACGCCTGGACGGCATAGGACCAGGCATAAGGTACCAGAATGTGATCCACATGGGGATAAACGATTCCGTAGGCATAGATGATAATATAGGGGAACAGTTTTTCCCCGATCAGCACCCCGACGATACTTCCTCCCACCGTGGCCAGCAGCGCATATCCCAGATACTTGGCTGCCACCGTGAATTTATCATAGCCCAGAGCTTTCATGGTGCCGATCTCGATCCGCTGTTCTTCCACCATTCGGGTCATACTGGTCAGACTGATAAGCGCCGCCACCAGGAAGAACAGTACCGGAAATACCCGTCCGATGGCCCGCATCCGGTCTGCATTCTCGCCATATTCCGAATTGGAAGGCAGGGTGCTGCGGTCATAGACATACCATTTGGCCTCTTCAATATCGGCAAGCTCTTCCTCCGCCTCCGCGATCTTCCGCTCGCCGTCTGCAATCTCTTCTTCCGCCTCTGCCTTGCCGTCTTCGTATTCCTGTCTTCCTTCCTCCAGCTTGGATTCATTCTCGGCAATCTCCGCTTCCCCGTCCTCCAGCGTCTTCTCCTGTTCCGCAATCTCCGACCATCCTGCATCGATCTGGGCCTGGCCGGATTCAATCTGTGACCGTGCGCTGTCCAGCTGTGACTTGCTGGAATCCAGTGCAGATTTTGCCTTCAGAAGCTCCTGTTCTCCGTCCGCCAGCTGCTGCTTTGCCGCTTCCAGTTCCGCGGACATCGCCTGGTATGTATTCTCCTGCGCTTCCAGCTCCGCTTTTACGCCCGGCGCCAGCTGCTGAAGTTCTGCCAGCTGTGCTTCATAATCCGCCGTCTGCTCCTGTATTTCATTTCGAATATTGGTATCCGTCTGAATCTGTGTCCCACATTCCTTGATCCGCTTAGTACATGCATCGATCCGCTCATTGCATTCCTGAATTCGGGTTGTACACTCTTCTGACCGGCCTTTGCATTCCTCGATCCGGCTTTCACATTCTTCGATCCGCTTCAGGCAGTCCTGATACTCCTGAGATTCTTCATCATATGACTCCAGCATTTTTTCACACTGTGCCACTTCTTCCATCAGGTCTTCTGTTTCTTCCTGCAGTTTACCGCTCTCTTCTGTCAATTCGGTCACTTCATTGCTAAGAGTGGCCGCTTCCTGCTGCAGATTTGAGCTTTCCCCTGTCAGAGTTTCTATCTCCTGTTCCAGGGCAGCGATCTGCTCTCTGGGATCGGCCAGGCTGGCTTCCAGCTGCAAGATCCCTTCTTCCATCTTTTCATATTTTACCCAGCTTTCGTCCAGTCCTTCCCGGAAAGCCGCAAGTCCTTCCTCGCCCTGCCGGATCTGCTCTTCTGCTCCTGGTTTCGAAGCGGAGAATTCTGCCATTCCCTGTTCATACTGGTCCAGCCCCTCTTCCCACTGTTTCTTGCCGGAATCATATTCCTCTCTGGCGTCATCCAGTTCCTTCTGTTTCTCACTCAACGTGGTCTTCGCCGAAGCGATCTGTTCCTTTCCATCCACAATCTGTGCCCGGGCATCATCGATCTTGGCCTGGGCATCTTCCAGCTCCTTCCATGCATCGCCAAGCTCCTGATCCGCCTGGGTCTTTCCATCTGCCAGCTCCTGCCTGGCCTCGTCGATCTTCTCCTGGGCTTCGTCCAGGATCTCCTGCCTGCGGATTTCTCCCCGGATA
The DNA here is from genome assembly GCA_949287925.1 of uncultured Lachnospiraceae bacterium. Lineage (GTDB taxonomy): Bacteria > Bacillota > Clostridia > Lachnospirales > Lachnospiraceae > Merdimonas. The sequence goes on along the minus strand of CASEIR010000034.1, from coordinate 22,365 downwards.
CCGGTAATGTCTTCGATCCGTTCCAGCACTTCCTCCACCAGATCATCGTATTCATCGGTGTAGGCTGTCAGCTCTTCTGCTCCCTCCACCTGTACGTACACTTCCGAATAGACGTCCATACAGAAGGTGTCCTCCGGAACGGCCATGAACGCGTCAATGCTTCCGCTTCCGATGGTAGTGCTGCCCCGTCCGAAGGAAATGTAGCAGGGACTGCTTCCCAAGCCTACCACGGTATAAGTATCCGTCTTTAAGGTATCTTCCAGCGGATCTTCGTTGCCGGAGGTCAGCCGAATCTCGTCTCCCACCTGGTATCCCGTATCCGCGTCCATCAGACATTCTCCCGTCTTTTCCGGGAGCCTGCCTTCTGTAACCTCCACCTGGTTCATATCGTCCTGCAGGGCCATCACATGGAACACATACTGTTTATCTTCCGTATTACAGAGAAAATCTGAGCTATAAGACCCCTCCGCCTTTGCCACGCCTTCCACGTCTTCAATCGCTCTGACATCATCTTCTGTAATTCCCAGATTGCTGACTCCTTTGATATCCATCAGCCGGGCATCATCAAAATATGCGTCTCCCGTGATTCGCATGGACGGCTCTGAAGCCCGGATTCCTGAGAAAAACGCGACTCCCAGCGCCACGATCAGAAAAATGGACAGAAAACGGCCTGGGCTCTTTCGGATCTCCATATAAAAGTCTTTCCTCGTTGCCTTCGTTCCCATCTACCCAACTCCTACCATTCAATTTTCTCCACCGGAAGGGGATCCGCGTTTTCTACGATTTTCTCCACTCTTCCATTCTTAATATGGATCACCCGGTCCGCCATCGGGGCGATGGCCAGATTATGTGTAATCAATATCACCGTCATTCCTTTCTTTCTGCAGGTATCCTGCAGAAGCTTCAGAATGGATTTGCCGGTATTATAATCCAGGGCTCCCGTAGGCTCGTCGCAGAGCAAAAGCTTCGGATTCTTAGCCAATGCCCGGGCGATCGACACCCGCTGCTGTTCTCCACCGGAAAGCTGTGCCGGAAAGTTAGCCAGCCGTTCGCCCAGTCCTACTTCCTCCAGCACCTTCTGGGCGTCCATAGGCTCTTTGCAGATCTGCAGCGCCAGTTCCACGTTCTCCAGCGCCGTCAGATTTGGCACCAGATTATAAAACTGAAACACAAAGCCAATATCATCTCTGCGGTATGCCGTCAATTGCCTCGGAGAATATGCCGCAATATTTTCTCCATCCACCAGCACCTCTCCTTCCGTAGCCGTATCCATCCCTCCCAGAATATTTAAAACTGTCGTCTTTCCTGCTCCGCTGGGGCCTACAACCACGGCAAATTCGCCGCACCGGATCTCAAAATCAATCCCCGCCGCGGCCATGATCTCTACTTCCCCCATCCGATATATCTTTTTCACATTCTTTAATGTGACAAATCCTTCCATAAGCGCCTCCGAAATTCCCCATTGTTTCTTCCTATTATATCATTTATAATAGCAATTGGAAATTATAGTTTTCTAAATTTTGTGTTTATTCTGTGAAATAAACAGATTATTGAAAGAGGTGGTTTACATGAAAACTATAGACATTCTTCCTGTAAAAGCGGATCAGGACATCAAAGAAGTTGCCGTTCTGGCTGAAGAGATCTGGCATCAGCACTTTACCCCCATCATTGGTGAGGCGCAGGTCAATTATATGGTTGAAAAATTTCAGTCCTACCCGGCGCTGAAGAATCAGATTGAACACGACGGCTATGAATACTATTCGGTCTACACGGATGGTAAAATGGTCGGCTACACGGGAGTACATCCGGAAGATGACGCCTTGTTTTTGAGCAAGCTGTACATAAAAAAAGACTTCCGCGGCCGCCATCTGGCAACGGAAGTCTTTCATTATCTGATCACGCTCTGTAAAGAACGGGGATTGAAAAAAATCTGGCTTACCTGCAACAAACACAATGAGCAGACCCTAAAAATCTACGACCATCTGGGATTTGTGATCACCGATGAGCAGGTAGCAGATATCGGAAACGGGTTTGTCATGGATGATTACATTCTGACTTATCAGATCCCGGCTTAACCCTTACTCTTTTCCGTCAAAGCAATAGGTGCAGACTTTACACGGCTCAATTCCGATAGACTCCAGCAGATCATCCAGTCTGTGATATCGCAGAGTCGTGAAGTTCTGCTGCTTACGGATGTCTTCGACCATCTGTGCATAACGACAGCTGCATGGATTCGCATATTCTTCCAGCACTTCCTTCGAACAGTTCTCCCCTTCTCTCTTTTTAATCATCTGACGGGTGATCAGCTCCATCTCTGATTTCGATCTGGAGAAATTCAGATACTTACACCCATACAGGAGCGGCGGACATGCCGGACGGACATGTACTTCCTTTGCTCCGCTCTGGTACAGGAATTCTGTGGTCTCCCGAAGCTGTGTACCCCGTACGATGGAGTCGTCAATGAGAAGCAGCTTCTTATTCTCAATCAATGCATGTACCGGGATCAGCTTCATCCGGGCAATCAGATTTCTCTGACTCTGGTTTGTCGGCATAAAGGAGCGGGGCCAGGTTGGTGTGTACTTGATAAATGGTCTTGCATATGGGATCCCGGACTCATTGGCATATCCGATGGCATGGGCGATACCAGAATCCGGCACTCCGGCCACTACATCCGGATGTACGGAATCTCCATCCCGCTTCGCCAGCATGCTTCCGCATTTGTAACGCATCTCTTCTACGTTGACCCCTTCATAGGAAGAAGTCGGATATCCATAATAAACCCAAAGGAAGGAGCATATCTTCATCTCTTTTCTCGGAGCGCTTAAGGTCTCCACACCTTCCGGCGTGATAAATGCAATCTCTGCCGGTCCCAGTTCTTTATAATCCGTATACCCCAGATTAATATAAGCGAAGCTTTCGAAAGACACACAGTAGCCGTCCTCTTTATGACCGATCACCAGCGGCGTCCTTCCGTAGCGGTCTCTTGCCGCGTACAGTCCGTCCTTCGTCATCAGCAGCAGGGTCATAGAGCCATCTACCACTTCCTGCACATACTGAATTCCTTCCACGATGGATGCTTTTTTGCAGATCAGCGCCGCGATCAGCTCTGTCACATTCACCTGTCCGCTGGTCATCTCCTGAAAATGAGAATGGCCGCCTTCATAGATCTGCTGCAACAATTCCTCGTAATTGTTGACCTTCCCCACGGTAGTAATGGCAAAGCTGCCAAGGTGGGACTGGATCAGAAGCGGCTGCGGTTCAAAATCCGAGATACAGCCGATCCCAAGGTTTCCCTTCATCTCAGCCACATCACGGTCAAATTTTGTACGGAACGGAGAGTTCTCAATATTGTGGATGGCACGGTTAAAGCCCCCTTCTCCATAGGTTGCCATACCTCCCCGCCTGGTTCCCAGGTGGGAATGATAATCCACTCCGTAAAACAGTTCCAGCACGCAGTCTCGCTTCGAAGCTACACCAAAAAATCCTCCCATATAGACATCTCCTTTTCTATCTTCTCAATCAAGCAGGTTCCAAAATAATACGCATGCATTGTATCACACGAAACGGAAGATGTCTACAACATCTCCCGCAACTTCTGACGGACACTTCCCGGATCCGCCTTCCCTTTCATCGCTTTCATCGCCTGTCCCATCAGGGCTCCCAGAGCTTTTTCCGTCCCGTTCCGGTAATCCGATACCGCCTGTGGATTCTCCTCTATCACCCGGGCAATAACCGCCGCAAGCCCTGCTTCATCCTGTACCGTCCGCAGTCCATGAGCCTCGACATAAGCTTCCGGATCCTGGGGATCCTCAAACATGACCCGGAAGACCTGCTTGGCCACCGTATTGCTGATGATCCTCTGTTCCTCCAGGAGGATCAGTGTGGAGAGCTGTTCCGGCGTAAACGGAATCTCCTGGGGTTCCATCCCCCGGTCTTTGAGCATCCGGAAGGTTTCTACCATCAGCCAGTTGGATACCTTTTTCGGCAGACCGCACAGAGCTGCCGCCGCTTCGAAGAATTCCGCCACCGCCCGGGTCTCAGTCAAAATCCCGGCATCATAGGGCGGAAGTCCGTATTCCTTCTGGTATCTGAGCATTTTCTCCTCCCGGAATTCCGGCTGATTCTGACGGATCCGTTCCAGCCATTCTTCTCCAATCCTGACCGGCGGAAGATCCGGTTCCGGAAAATACCGGTAGTCTCTGGCATCTTCCTTAGAACGCATTGCATACGACGTCTCTTTATTATCGTCCCATCTTCTGGTTTCCTGGATCACGGGTCTCCCCGCTTCCAGAAGCTCGATCTGACGTTGCCGTTCTCCTTCGATGGCTCTGGATATGGCTTTGAAAGAATTCAGGTTCTTCATCTCTGTTCTGGTCCCCAACGTCTCCGCACCAGCTTCCCGTACGGACAGATTCACATCTGCACGCATAGACCCTTCCTGCAGTTTACAGTCTGAAGCCCCCAGATACTGGATCACCATCCGCAGCTTCTCCAGATACGCGATCACCTCATCTGCCGATCTCAAATCCGGTTCCGATACGATCTCCACCAGGGGCACGCCGCTGCGGTTATAATCCACCAGAGAGGTGTCATCCCACTCATCGTGGATCAGTTTTCCCGCATCTTCTTCCATATGCATCTCATGAATTCCGATCCGTTTTGTCTTCCCGCCCGCTTCAATCTCCACATACCCGTTTCTGGCAATGGGAAGGTAGAGCTGGGAGATCTGATAATTCTGGGGATTATCCGGATAGAAATAGTTCTTACGATCAAACCGGCACAGCCCGGCAATCTCACAATGGGTAGCCAGACCAATGGCTGCCGCGTATTCCACCACCTGGCGGTTCAAAACCGGAAGAGCCCCCGGCATGCCCGTACATACCGGGCAGGTGTGGGTATTGGGCGCTCCCCCGAAGGCGGTGCTACAACCGCAGAATATCTTGGTTTTCGTGGCCAGTTCCACATGAACCTCCAGACCGATCACGGTCTCATACTGTCTCGCCATAAGATCCGCCCTCCTTTACCAGTTCCGGCCGCTCATACCCGTGAATCTGTTCATAGGTATAGGCAGCTCTGATCATCTTATCTTCTTCAAAGCAGTTGCCGATCAGCTGCATTCCCACCGGCAGCCCCTTACGATCTGTTCCCACCGGGATACTAATCCCCGGAAGGCCGGCAAGATTCACCGCAACTGTATAGATATCGCTCAGATACATCTGCAGAGGATCCGACAAACTGCTGCCAAGCATTGGAGCCGTGGACGGAGCTGCCGGAGCCACAATCAGATCAAACCGCCCGAAGGCCCGGTCGAACTCCTGGCGGATCAGCGCCTTGGTTTTCAACGCTTTCAGATAGTATGCGTCGTAATAACCGGAACTCAGCACGAACGATCCCAGCAGGATCCGCCGCTTCACTTCCGAACCGAATCCTTCCGACCGTGTCTTCTTATACATCTCATGCAATCCCTCATATTCCTCCGCCCGATAACCGTATTTCACCCCGTCGAACCGTGCCAGGTTTGAACAGGCCTCCGCAGATGCGATCACATAGTAGGCAGGAATGGCATATTTCACCAGTTTCAGGTCAAAGACTTCTGTCGCTGCCCCCTGTTCTTCCAGTATTCTCAGAGCCTTCTGAATCTTATCCTTCACTTCCGGATCCAGCCCTTCCTCAAAGTATTCTCTGGGTATGCCAATCCGCAGCCCTTTCACATCCATCCGGAGAGCGCCTGCGAAATCATACTTTTTTCTCGGAACGGAGGTGCTGTCTTTCCGGTCCTGTCCTGCGATCACATCCAGAAGCAGGGCACAGTCTTCCACACTCCGGCCAATGGGACCGATCTGATCCAGCGAGGATCCATAGGCAATCAGCCCATAACGGGACACCGTCCCATAGGTAGGCTTGATTCCCACCACGCCGCAAAATGAACTGGGCTGGCGGATGGATCCGCCGGTGTCGGAGCCCAGCGCTAAGGCACATTCTTCCGCCGCCACCGCCGCGCAGGACCCTCCCGAAGATCCTCCCGGGACATGATCCAGATTCCAGGGGTTTCTGGTGACTCCACAGTAAGAAGTCTCTGTGGTACTTCCCATAGCAAATTCGTCCATGTTGGTCTTTCCGATCACCACTGCCCCCGCCCGTTCCAGACGTTCTACAGCATCCGCCGTATAAGCGGGTACATAGTTCTCCAGGATCCTAGAAGCGCAGGTTGTCCGGACACCTCGGGTACAGATATTATCCTTTACGGCAACCGGCACCCCTGCCAGAGGGCCCGCAAATTCTCCCGCGCAGATTCTTTCCTGTATCTGGCAGGCTTTCTTTCTAGCGCCTTCTGCATCTACCGTAATAAACCCGTGAACTTTATGTTCTACGCGCGCAATCTGTTCCAGGCTGGCTTCCACCGCCTCCTGTACAGAAATCTTCTTTTCCCGTATCAGCCTTCCCGTACCAGCTGCCGTCAATTCCCTGATATCCATGCTGTCATCCCTCCTGTCCGATGGTCCTTGGAACCTTAAAACACTGTTCTTTCTCAAGAGGCGCATTGGCCAGCGTCTCTTTGCTCCCATCTCCCCGGTCTTCCACATCTTCCCGGAACACATTGCATTCCGGAAAAATATGGTACAAAGGCTCTGTCCCGGAGGTATCCAGTTCATTCAAAATATCAATATAATCCAGCATCTGCTCCATGTCGGATCTGGCCTTTACCTTCTCCTGCCCGGAGAGTTGTAATTTTGCCAGAATTCCCACATATTCTATGGTTTCTTCCGATATACGGTTCTTCATTTACATCCTCCTAATATGTCTCATAAAAGGACCGGTAATCTGTAGAAGATATGATATCGCTTGGGGTCAGCCTTAATTCCACACCAGAGTCGCACCGAAGTTCCGCTCCTTCCGGAATCACCAGATTCTTATAACAGGATCCCGTATCAAAGGCTTCTCCAAGAGACAATGTATTTTCAATTGCATAGTCATACTCTTCGTCCATAAGAAGATAAAATGTGATATACCCTTCTCCGCTCACCAGTTCCAGGTCATACACACCAGGTTCAAAGTCTTCTCCGGCCCTTACCGTTCCTTTTAAATTGTATTCCTGTGTCAGTGGATTCCCTATAGCCTGTTCTTTCAATGGCTGCGCATTCGATGTAGACAAGACTGCCTGTGTCTTTGTCTCCACGTAGAGCACAGCTCCTTCATAAAGTCTCAGGTCATCCAGATGACAGTTATTCTCTTCTTCCAGATATCTGTATTCGTAGAGATAGATGTTCTGTTCGGGATCATCCACCTGAATCACATCGAAATCATCTTCCATATCTGCCTGATAGATCCCCTCCGGGATATGAACGCCCACAATATAACAGCCGCTGGTCAGGATATAGGATTCCTCGCTCCCCTCTGCCGGGATCTCTCTGGTCACATCCGCATAGGGATCCCGTTCTTCCCATTCTGAGTTATATTCCTCGGAATAATCCTCTTCAAACAATCCTTCCCACTCATATTGAATCCGGTCTACAAGATCTATATTGTCCAGAATGCTACTAAATACGAAGATTCCTATGATGATCAAAATGAATACGAACAGGAACAGGCTGCATCCTCGTTTCTTCTTCGGGTTTCTCATGGATGTATAGCTCTGGGAAGTCCGCCGTCCGGATATCGTCGGATTCGTATGCTCCGCCTTTCCGGTATATCCTGCTTCACCAGATGTCTTCCGTATGGTTTTTCGTTTCGCCTCTCCTGCTTCCATCGTGTTTTCTGTGTGTACATGTGTCAACGGCTGATTCTCACAACGATTCTGCCCCGTATGATAGGCTTTGTCATTCTTGGTATTATCCAGCCCGCACTCAGTACAGATTCCTCTTCCATCCAGTTTTCCTCCACACAATGAACATTTCTTTCCGAACATCTCTCTACCTCTCATTTCCGCCTGGCTCTTAAGGCTCTAACCGGCTCAAGTCTCTTGGGAATAGCGTGGTCTCCCGAACGTTGTCTTCACCGGTCAGCATCATGGTGAAACGTTCCAGACCAATCCCGATCCCTCCGTGGGGCGGCATACCGTGACGAAATGTGAGCAGATATTGTTCCATCCCTTCTCCCGTCATCCCTCTGGATTCCATTTTCTGCAGCAACCTGTCATATTCATGGATCCGCTGCCCGCCGGTGGTGATCTCCATTCCATTATACAACAGGTCAAAGCTCAATGTATAGCGTGGATCTTCCGGATCATCCATGGCATAGAAAGGCCGTTTTTTTGACGGATAGTGGGTGACGAATACGAAGTCGCTTCCCCAGGCTTCCTTCGCATACCGTCCGATCAGCTGTTCCTCTTCCGGCTCCAGATCAAAAGGATTCCGGATCTGGCGGCCATAGGTTTGAGATACCTGTTTTTTGATGTCATCAAACCGGACCGCAGGGATCCTGCTCACATCCGGCAGCGAGATTTCAAGAATATCAAGCTCTTTCTCATATTTCTGTTTCAGTAATTTCATAGCATACTGAAGATATCCGGTCTCCATGGCCATCAGGTCTTCAAATCCGTCGATAAAGCCCATCTCAAAATCCAGGCTGGTGTATTCGTTCAAATGCCGCTTAGTGTTATGTTTCTCCGCCCGGAACACTGGAGCCGTCTCAAACACCCGCTCAAATACTCCTACCATCATCTGCTTATAAAACTGGGGGCTCTGCTGCAGGATGGCCGGCCGGTGAAAATATTCCAGCTTAAAGACGTTCGCCCCTCCTTCCGCGCTTCTCGCTCCGATCTTCGGCGTATGAATCTCCGTAAATCCCTGTCCGTACAGATAATCCCGGAATGCCCGGGTCAGCCCCTCCTGCAGCCGGAATCTGGCACGCTCACGGATGTTCCGAAGCGAAATAGAACGGTAATTCAGCTTTGCTTCCAGCGACGTATTCAGCTTCCACTTGGCAATGGGAAGTGGCATCTGACCGTCCGCCGGAGTACTCAGGACACGGACCGTCTCCATCCGGATCTCAATGCCTTCCGGAGCCTTGGGATTCTTTTCCAGGATCCCGGTCACCTCCACCGATGCCGCTTCCCGGATCTCTTTTCGATTCACTTCACCTTTGCCGGATTCCCAGACACACTGCAGCAGCCCTTCCCGCTTGCGTAGGATTACAAATGCCACCGTCCCCAGATCCCGTATGGTGTGCACAACTCCATGTACCTTCACCCTGTCGCCAGGTGTACTTTCGGCCAGCAGCTGGCTGATCTCCATCGTTTCATTCTTTTTAACGCCTGTCAGATATTCCATATCAGTACCTCCTTTTCCTTTTCACGGGACGAACAGCTTAAAAAAACAAAAACCGTCCAGAGACACTAAACGTGTCTCTGGACGGATATCATCTTCGCTATCCGCGGTACCACCCGCTTTGAGCTTATCGTATCATAAACCCCGCTCTTGCACTTAACGCGTGCTCACGTACCGCCCTACTGTCAGTTCGAACGGTCTGCTCCGGAGTGTTCCCTGTTGTCCCCTATTCCTCAAGCGGCGCTTTCAGTCAGTGACGCCTCATTCCTGTCAAGTTCCAAAGGACAGAGTCTCTTTCATCGCTTTAGTATGTTAAAATATGTTTTATATATTAGCACATCATTTTTTGGATTGCAACCCGTTTTTTCAGAATAATTCCTGGCACAATTCTTCCATCCGGTCATGAACTCTGGCCATATCCCGTTCATCTGTCATGGTCACGATCTCATCTCCTGCCTGAAGCTTTGTCTTTCCTCTGGGGATCAATTCCTCTGTTCCTCTCTGAATTGCTACCAACAGACAATTCTCCGGCCAGTCCACCTCGAAAATGTGTAAATCTTCGACCCGGCAGCCTTTTTTCACCACGAAATTCGCCAGCACCTTCTGTCCATGAGCATGACCGGGCCGGATTCCCTGACGCGCCAGTATCCGCTCCAGCAGACTCTCATAGATGGGTTTTGAGCGAAGCAGTGTGGCGGTTACATAGGCCACGATGGAAACCACTGACAAAGACAACATCTGGCTCAAGGAACCAGTCATTTCAAAAATCAGGATGATCCCCGTCAGCGGCGCCCGAACGATAGCAGAAAAATACCCTGCCATAGCCAGCAGCACGAAGTTATTCACATAACTGGCATCCAGTCCCAGATACTGAACCGCCATCGAAGCAAAAGCTCCTCCAGTCAGCGCTCCGATTACCAGCAGTGGAAAAAAGATGCCTCCCGGAGCCCCGGATCCGAAACTTATAGCAGAAAACAGGAACCGCCCGGTCAGCAGGAACAGAATCGTTCCCAACGCCAGATCTGCATGTGTAATTGTCTCAATCAGCCCATGGCCGCTGCCCAGCAGTTCCGGCGCTGTAAACCCCAGTACTCCGGCACAGAAGAACGGAATCCATAGTTTTCGGGTAGTCGTCAGAAAAGATATCCGGTTATACAGCTCCTGAACCTTTAATGTAAACCAGTTATAAAATACGCCAAAAGCGCCCAACACCACACCCATGGCCAGGATTAGCCCATAATATTGCGGTGGAAGCGCATGGATGATTTCAAACTGGAACACGGAATCGGTTCCCATGACGGCAGAACACAAGAAATCAGCCGTCAAAGAAGAGGCCATGACAGACACCAGCACTGACACAGAAAAATTCTTATGTACCTCCTCCAGGGAAAACATAACCCCTGCCAGCGGCGCATGGAAGGCCGCCGCCAGTCCAGCGCTGGCTCCGCAGGTCAGCAGGAACTTTTCTTCTGTTTTTCCCCGGTCCATTCCCCGGGACACTGCCTGGCCCACCATAGCGCCCAGCTGGATGGACGGACCTTCTCTTCCCAGCGCCAGTCCTCCCAGCAGACATAAAAAGCCACCCAGAAACTTGGCCGGCAGTACTCGCCACCATCTCTGCTCCAGTTTGCCCACCATCTCCCCTTCCAGCTGAGGGATTCCGCTGCCAGAGATCATGGGTTCAAATCGCAGCAGCCTTCCCACAATCCCAGCCAGACACAACAGGACCACGAACCATCCCAATATCCGGAAGGGATATCCTCCTGCCCAGGCTAGAATCTGATTCAACCATTCTCCTGCATATTCCAGACAGATACGGTACAAAAGCACAACGAATCCGGCGATTCCGCCGACCAGGATTCCCTCGCCGATCAGAATCACCTGAAAACGCTGTGCCCTCTTCAAAACACCGGAAGCACTCTTCTCCACACTCCACTCCTCCTCATTCGTATCTTGCTGTTCTACGCCTCATTATATCATCCCTGCGGAGTATGTCAAAGAATTCCTATTCTTCCGTATCCGTGGTATCATCCACTGTAATCATGTTATCGATAATATCGCTGCTCACTCGGTATACCAGAGCAGAACCGTCCACCATCGCATACCGGTTCGATCCGTCTTCATCTGTTCCTCCGATATAAACGGTAAACGTCTCTTCTTCTTCCGTTGTGCTGTCTGTATAAGATGCCACAGCCTGAATCCGGCCCGTCTCGTTTAGTCCGTAATCACTAAGTGTGTCTTCCGTCACATGGCAGTCTGCCAGATCTGTCAGGCTTAAGGTTCCCCATCCACCGGCCAGTTCCGCAAGATCGTCATCCTCCGTATACTCTGTCTCCGATCCATTTTCCGCCACCTTTACTCCCGTCAGATTGCCGCTGCTGATGGACGGAACAGTGTCATTTTCCACAAACCCGGTCAGTTCAAAAGACAGTCCATACACCAGATCATCGGTGATGGTATAGACGGCATCGGAATCTTCCAGCTTTGCATAATAGTTTTCTCCGGTCATGCTTCCGATATCAATGACCCCTTCTTTTCCGTCTTCCGTCACATACTGCACCGTGTAAGACGGATCCGTCAGTCCGTAATCTGCCAGATCATCCGGGTTCTCCAGCTCACGCACTGCCGTAAGAGACGACACCGTACCGGTAATCTGTTCTACAACCCCTGCATCGATGGGAGCCTCCCTGTCCGGAACATAATACCAGACTCCGTCTTCCCGCACAAATGCCATCTGAGACTCTCCATCCGTATAACTAATAGATGTCAGGCCGTCTGTTTTCACAAGATAGACCTTCTCTGATTCCGTTTTTTTCTCTTTCTCCTTTGCTACATGACTGTTATATGCTCTCAATCCGGCATAACAGCCGGCCAGCGCCACCAGAATACACGCCAGCAGGATCATTGTCTTTTTCTGCTTCATACTCTGCCCCCTTTATGCTTTACGCCGTTTCCACCAACGTACAAAACCATAGATCAGGATCACCGCAGGAATGCCGAATATCAGAAGAATACTGATCACACCTGCATGCTGCATCGTATTGTAGGTAACTTCCAGACTCTTCGCTTCTATCGCAACATTCTGAATGTCGTCAAAGTTGGCGGATACCGTATTCATAAACAGATTCAGATTTTCCAGTGTGGAGAAGGAATCCGTAACCTGTGCGTCGATCAAACTATCGGACGCCACTACCGTCAGACGTCCTTCGCTTACAGTATCTTCTGCGTCGTCTTCTTGAGCCTCTCCGCTGTCTTCATCTTCGCTGTCCGCATCTTCACTGTCTTCATCTGTACTCTGCACACTCTGTACTGCTACAGCCCCCAGACTATAGGTCCCCTGCTCCTGAGTTTCTTGCGTAACTGCATATCCCTGGTCCGAAGTATCCATGAAAGAAGAAACCGTAACAGAGTCATCCTGAGGATCCGTAATATTCAGGCCTTGGGAATTGATCAACAGTACCATATCCGAGGTCAGCCCTTCTGCCATCTCGTCATAGGTACTGATTTCAGGAAATATATAATAATAATTTCCCTGGTAGCTTCTCGCCATATCCGCAATATAACCGTCTGCCTGCTCAATTCCGTATTTTGCCATGAATGCTTTCAGATTTGTCATATCATTGTCCGTTGCTCCCAGAAGAACGTACACTTTGCCGCCCTGCGCAATATAATTCTCCAAAAGAGCAACCTCTTCTTCAGCCAGATCACTGGCAGGCGCATACAGGAACAAGAGATCGCAGTCTTCAGGAACCGCTCCGGCCATCAGAAGATTCAGCTCCTCCTCCTGCATATTATTTTTTTCCAGAAGTTCTGACGCCGATGTCGAGAATGAACCCTCTCCATGTCCGGTAGTATAATAAATTTTCTTCTGGGTATCGGATGTAACAAAATTTACTGCACTGGTAAGCTGTCCTTCTCCGTCAAATTCCGTAGCCGAAGTGCTTCCGGTCATATAATAGGAATAATCATCCGATACCAGGATATCAGAAAAACCGACGGTTGTGCTCTTGCCGGTGTCCTCGCAGCTGACCAGAATTGTATCCTCTTCCACATTATTTTCCGTCAGTTCCGCCGGATGGAGAACTGGATCCACCCATTCCACCGTGATCTTATCAGAAAGAGCAGTATATTTATCCAGAAACGTCTTAATCATATCGTCTGCAGTATCCTTTTCGGCATAGACTGTAAACGTAATCTCCTGATCCAGATCCTTGAGAATCTCCTTACTGGTATCTGTAATCTCATAAATCCGGTTATCGCTGACATCAATATTACGGATTCCTTCCGGAAGCTGTCCTGCGATCAGATTCAAAATAATGGCAATTGCTACGACCGCCACTGTCATCCCCACGCTATAACTGCCATTTTTCCACGTAGAATTTTGAAATGCTTGCTGTATCTTCTCTTTCATAATGCCCTCCTAACTCCAACGTCTCTTCTGAATCATCTGTACCGTCAAAAACAGAAATACGCCAATCAGTGACAGATACAGAATGATTCCACTGACATCCAGATAATTGCTGTCAGTAATGGCCGTTAATGGTTCTGTCAGATCCAGGCTTCCCAGCAAATCCGGCAGCAGATTCTCAAAAAAGCTGGATTTTACCACATAGACTGCAACAGTTCCTGCTACCACGATCAATTCTGCAGCAGCACTGATCAGCCAGTTCTTTGTCATCTGCCAGACTCCCCATACCAAAAGAGACAGTATCACGCCGCATGCGATGGCATTGGAGCCGGCGCCGGAAGGCAGAAAATCCAGGATTCCGCTCCAAAGATACAGCAGCACCAGAATTCCCATCGTACCGATTGCCGCTATGATCGTACTTTCTGTCAGCGAGGAAATGAAAATTCCAATAGAAATATAGACGCATCCCATCAGAAAAAACAACAGAATGGACAGATAATCCGAACGAATATACGCGGTTCCCTGCGCCTTGATAATCAATGGAAATATCAGATAGATCACACAGGGAATCAGCAGAATCGTGACCATAGCCAGGTATTTGCCCAACACCACCTTCGTCAGACTGACCGGCGCAGTCAGGAGCAGCTGGTCCGTTTTATTTTTCCGGTCCTCCGCAAAGCTGCGCATAGTCAACACTGGAATCGCAATCAAAAATACGAATAAAGTACCTGTTAGCACATATGAGAAATAAGGATAGCCATAATTCAGATTGTACGCCATAAAATATACTCCTGTAAAAGCCACCAAAAAAGCGATAAACACATATCCGATCATAGTGTGGAAATAGGAGTTCAATTCTCTTTTATAAATCGCCTTCATCTAAAGTTTCCTCCTTTACCGTATCATTCTGTGTCAGTTCCAGGAAAATTTCTTCCAGAGATGTTTTATTCAGTTTCAAGGTCTGCAGCGGAATCTTCCTATCCGCAAATGCCCGAAAAATCTGTTCCCGGATATCTTCCGGCCCCTGAACCTCAATCTGGACCTTCACTGTCCCATCCTCTTCCAGCATACAGTTATAACGCTTGATCCGGGATATCTGCCGAAGGACATTCTCCACTTCGCTTTGGGCACGCCTTGCTTCTATTTCAATATGCCCGGCGCCGCTCATCATATTTTCCAGATTCTCCGGCGTATCGCTGGCCACCAGTTTTCCTTTGGAAATAATCATGATATAATCACATACCTCCCGGATTTCCGCAAGTATGTGTGAACTTAAGATTACCGTATGATGCTTTGCCAGCTTACGGATCAGTTCCCGGATCTCAATAATCTGCTTGGGATCCAGTCCCACGGTTGGCTCATCCAGGATAATGATTTCCGGAAATCCGAGAATAGCCTGAGCCAGACCCACTCTTTGTTTATATCCCTTGGAAAGATTCTGGATCAGCCGGTTTTTCACGTCTGTAAGCTTCGTCAGATCCATCGCCTTTTCAATCTGCGCGTCTCTTTCTCCTTTGGAAATCTTCTTCAGATCTGCCGCAAATCTAAGATATTCCTCTACAGTCATCTCCATATAAAGGGGCGGCTGTTCCGGCAGATAGCCGATGCATCGTTTCGCCTCTTCCGGCTCTTTCAATATATCGTGTCCATTGATCAGCACTTCCCCGGCGGTAGCGCCCAGATAGCCGGTCATAATGTTCATAGTGGTGGACTTGCCGGCCCCGTTGGGTCCGAGAAAACCATAGATCTGTCCTTCCTCCACGGTAAAGCTCAACTGGTCCACTGCCAGGTGTTTTCCGTAGCGTTTGGTAAGATTCTTTACTTCTATCACTGCCATTCCTCCCGTATTACAGATATTCCGGCGCCTCTGTCCCAGGTCGCCGATATTACCAATATAGTAGCCGAGTTTGAAATATATGTGGTAAAAGTATGTTCATTCTGTGAAAAGCCAGAATCTGAGTCTCTGCTGCCGTATGAAAAGGGCGGGCTGTCTGCGCAGCCCGCCCTTGTATTCTCTCTATTCTGTTCATCTGTTATTACAGGGTATTGATAAACCGCATGAATGCCTGACGGCCTTCTTCGGTACACTTATATACGCCCGCGTCTTCCAGTACATGGGTAAAGGTGATTCCCACCTCTTCTTTCAGTACGTCCATCACATTGTTCTGATCGATGGTCTCGTACTTGGAACGGAAGGATTCTACCCAGTCCGCATGCTTCTCGATCTTCTCGTTGCTGCGGATATCCTTTCCTTCTACCAGATACTCTGCCAGAATCTCCAGCTCTTCCTTTAATCTTGCCGGCAGCACCGCCAGCCCCATAACCTCGATAAGTCCGATGTTCTCCTTCTTGATGTTATGGTACTGTGCGTGTGGATGATATACCCCCAGCGGATGTTCTTCCGTCGTAATATTGTTCCGGAGGGTCAGATCCAGTTCGTAGATATCTCCTACCTTTCTGGCAATCGGCGTAATGGTATTGTGGGGTTCTCCGTCCGTCTCAGCAAAAATAAATGCCTCCTCATCCGTATAGCCTCTCCATGCGCCCAGCACATGATCTGCCAAATCTATCAGACGTTTCTCATCTTTATGACGGATTCGCAGTACTGACAGTGGCCATTTTACAATACCGGCCTCCACATCTTCGTAACCGGGAATGGTTACGGCTTTTTCAATCGGCGCTTTCGCCATGGCAAAGGTGTAATTGCCGCCCTGGAAATGGTCATGGCTTAAGATAGAGCCTCCTACAATAGGAAGATCTGCATTGGATCCCAGGAAGTAGTGGGGGAACAGTTTTACGAAATCAAACAGCTTGATAAATGTCGCCCGCTCGATCTTCATAGGCACGTGCTGGCCGTTAAATACGATACAATGCTCATTATAGTATACATAAGGAGAATATTGGAATCCCCATTTACTGTCGTTAATAGTGATGGGAATAATCCGGTGATTCTCTCTTGCCGGATGATTCAGCCTTCCTGCGTAGCCTTCGTTCTCCACACAAAGCAGACATTTAGGATAAGCGCTTGCCTTGGCGTTTCTCGCAGCAGCGATGGCCTTGGGATCCTTCTCCGGCTTGGACAGGTTGATGGTGATATCGATCTCTCCGTAAGGAGAATCCACCTTCCACTTCATATCTTTCTTTACGCGGTAGCGGCGGATATAGTCGCTGTCCTGGCTCAGCTTATAATAATAATCGGTTGCCTCTTTCGGTGATACCGCATATCTTTCATGGAACTCTCTCTGGATCTGCGCCGGTCTTGGCACCAGACAGTTCATCAGCTTCGTATCGAACAGATCCCGGTAACCGATGCTGTCTTCGATGATCCCTCTTTTCACCGCTTCATCCAGAAGGCCGGCCAGTACCGGCTCCAGCTCGATCTCTCCGGCTTCAATCTCCACATCCTCATAATCGTCTTCGTGGAACAGCTCCAGCAGCAGATTGGTGGTGTAGATTCGCTCGCACTCCGGCGTCAGTCCTGTCTGGATTCCATATTCCACTAATTTTTTAATATATTCATTCAACATCTTATTTCATCCCCCATTATGTATATTCTTATGACAGTTTCATGGCTCCGTCACCGATATCTACTACATAGAACTCCGCTTCGTGACCTACTTTTTCCTTATAGGCTTTTCCGATCTCTTCGATAAATGTATCCACTGCGTCATTTTTCACAATGCTGACGGTACAGCCTCCGAAACCGCCTCCGGTGATACGGGAACCGATCACGCCCGGCATAGCCTGGGCAAGATCCACCAGGATATCGATTTCTTCACAGGACACCTCGTAATCATAGCGCAGAGACTCGTGAGAAGCATTCATCAGCTTTCCGAACAGCTCCACATCGTTATTCTTCAGGGCTTCCACCGCACGGATCGTACGCTGGTTCTCATATACCGCATGTTTTGCACGTTTCTGTCTGAACGGATCCTTGATGGCAATTTTATTGGCTTCATACTGTTCTTCTGTAAGATCGCCCAGCGTTTTGATATCCACAACCGCCTGCAGCTCTTTCAATGCAGTCTCACATTCATTTCTTCTGTCGTTATATGCGGAATCTACCAGGCTGTGTTTTACTTTGCTGTTGGTGATCACAATTTTCGCATCTTCAAGCACAACCGGCGCATACTCGTAGTTCAGAGTGTTGGTATCCAGGAAAATCGCATGGTCTTTCTTACCCATAGCGCTGGCAAACTGATCCATGATGCCGCAGTTGCATCCATTGAAATTATTTTCAGAATCCTGGCCGATCAGCGCAATATCTACCATGCTCACCTGAGCAAAGTCGAAAGTATCCTTCAGAATAATCCCGGTCAGCACTTCCAGGGATGCGGATGAGGAAAGTCCGGAACCATTAGGGATATTTCCATAGATGAGAATGTCCAGGCCGTGGCTCAACTTATATCCTCTCTTCTCGAACGCCCACATAACCCCCTTCGGGTAATTGGTCCAGGATGCTGCTTTATTGGGAACCAGATCGTCCAGGCTGGTCTCTACAACGCCCATTCTCTCAAAATTCACAGAATAGAAACGAAGCTTGCGATCGTCTCTGTTTCTTACGATTCCATAGGTTCCGATCGTCAGTGCGCAGGGAAATACATGTCCGCCGTTATAGTCTGTGTGCTCGCCGATCAGATTCACACGTCCCGGCGCAAAATAGGAACGGATCTCCCCGCCAGCGCCATAAAGTTCCTGAAACTTTTCTATCAATCTTTCCTTCATACTTACTTTTCCTCCTTTTTACATCACATCCGCACAGTGATATCTTCTTGCATTCCTGCCTTATCTAATTTATGATTATAATGAGAATATTCTCTATCTACAATAAGAATCTTGAACAAAATTATAAGGATATTGAGGAAATGAGGGTCGAATATGCAGATACATACAGAAAAGAACCGAAAAGAAATCAAACACCATGGAAATTATGAGTTTCCGGTCCATGTAAGCCCCGAGTCCATCCGCTCTTACGAGCAAGGTTCTTTCATGTGGCACTGGCACCGGGAGATCGAGCTGACCTGGTTTATCTCCGGCATGATCGAGTATTATGTCAACGACAAAAAGTATCTGCTGCATGCCGGTGAAGGCCTGTTCTGCAACAGCAACGCTCTTCACTCCGGCTATATGGTGGATGGACAAGACTGCGAATATATCTCGGTCACATTTTCCCCCCGGTTCATCTATGGTTATGAAAACAGTCTTCTGCAGACCAAGTTCGTCGACTTTATTACCTCCAATGAGTATTGGCATTCTCTCCGGCTTTCGCCGGACGTGGAATGGCAGGCGGCTGTTATCCGGCATATTCAGAAGATCTATCACTTATCTCAGAATCCTCCTACGGACTTCGAACTGCAGGTTCATCTGCTCCTGACAGAAATCTGGCGGCTGTTATATGGCTATTATGCTGCTCTGCCTTCCAAGGTTCAGCATCCCAAGAAACACCTGCAGCGCCTGCGGCAGATTCTGACCTATCTGCAGGAACATTATGACCAGGATATTACTCTGGACGAGGTTGCGGAACATGTGAACATCTGTAAAAGTGAATGCTGCCGGTTCTTTAAGAAATATATGAAAATGACCATTTTCGAATACGTTTTGTTCCTGCGGATCCAGAACAGCCTTCCGCTTCTTCTGAAAGGGGAAAGTGTAACAAAAATAGCCGGCATGGTCGGTTTCTCCACGCCGGCTTATTATGGTCAGATCTTCAAACGGCACATGGGATGTTCCCCCAGCCAGTACCGTAGAACACATCTGCCGGAATGATCCGCCCCCGGTCTTTCCGGGGCCATGGTTTCTATCTTTGATTTTTCTATGAACCGCTTGGGAGATACGGCCTTAGGACGCCTGCCACATTGCTCAGCGGCATGGTCTGCAGCCACACTCTTCCAGGCCCGCTGATGACGGTATTGAAGATTCCTTCGCCGCCCAGCAGCATGTTCTTCACTCCAGGAACGCTGCGGATTTCCATAGAGCAGGTTGCCGACATAGCTGCCAGATATCCCGTATCCACGATAATCTGTTGGCCGGGCTGCAGGTCGTACTCTACTACATGACCATCGAATTCTGCGAATACCAATCCCTGGCCGCTCACCCTTTGCATAATAAATCCTTCGCCTCCAAACAGCCCGGAGGTGAATTTTTTATTAAAGAATACTGACAGCTCGATTCCAGCTTCTCCTGCCAGAAAAGAACTTTTCTGGAAAATCATCTCCTGTCCCGGAGAAATCTCGAATGCCCGAATTGACCCGGGAAAACTGGATGCAAACGCAATCATGCCCTCGCCGCCCTGCGCAGTATAAATGTTCTGGAATATCTTCTCTCCTGCGAACATTCTGCCAAGCGCCTTACCCAATCCCCCGTTGCTGGAAGTTTCCATCAGCATATTAGGAGACATCCAAGCCATACTGCCGCTTTCCGTAATCATTTTTTCACCGGCTTCCAGTTGACATACTACAACCGGAAGCGTATCGCCTAAAATCTGATACCTCATACTGTGTCCTCCTTTATTAAAGTTATTTTCATCATACAAATTCCAAATCAAAAAGGCAAGTACAAAAAGGGACAGGTAATAACACAAATGGGGACGTAGACTTTTGCAAAAAGTCTACGTCCCCATTTGCGTTATTTCTTCTTCGCCACTGCACAATACAGTACGAATCCAAGCAGCAACACTGCAAAGGTCATCCACACTGCCAGCATAGTGGTTCCCATGGCAGCGAATTTATCATAATATCCCTTCAGGTAAATGATGATGATGATCAACGGTATTCCATAAGCCATATACTGTTTCAGCCAGGCAGGGAACCGCAGGCCTTCGCCTGCATTGGCTTCTTTCAGGAAGTTCTCCCAGCCCCAGCCGTTTTTTCTAGTACAGAACAATAAGTATCCCAAGCTTCCCAGAGGCAGCAGATTATTGGATACGATGAAATCTTCCAGATCCATGATGCTGCTTCCGGCTCCTACCGGCTGAAAACCGGCCAGTACGTTAAAGCCTAACACACAGGGAATGCTGAGGATGATGATCAGGATCATGCTCACGATAACACTCTTCTTTCTGGACCATTTCAACATGTCAATATCGAAAGAAATGATATTTTCGAATACTGCCACCAATGTGGTAAAAGCCGCGAAAGTCAGGAACAGGAAGAACAAAGCTCCCCACAGCCGTCCGCCGGGCATCTGCGCGAAAATATTCGGAATAGTCAGGAAGATGAGGCTCGGGCCGGCCCCCGGTTCGATCCCATATGCAAAACAGGTTGGAATAATGATGAAACCTGCCATGATCGCCACAAAGGTGTCCAGCGCCGTGATGTTGATGGCTTCCCCGATCAGGCTACGCTCTCTGCCAAGATAACTTCCGAAAATCAGCATAGCGCCGATACCGATGGAAAGCGTGAAAAACGCCTGACTCATGGCGCCGAAAATTACATTTCCAATACCAATCTCTGCCATTTTCTGAAAATCCGGGATCAGATAGAAACGCACGCCTTCTCCCGCTCCTTCCAGAAAAACAGAACGAACGGCAAGAATCACCATGATCAACAACAGTACAGACATGACCACCTTGGAAACCTTCTCGATCCCGTTCTGGATTCCGAACCAGCACACGCCAAAGCCTACTACAATCAGCAAGATCGTCCAGAACAACATCACCGGAACATTTCCCATCATTTCCGCAAATTTTGCTTCCACCTCAGCCGTCTTCGCTCCCGCAAAATCACCGCGGATATTACGAAAACAATAATACAACATCCATCCGGCAACAGTGGTGTAAAACATCATCAGCAGATAACTACCCAAAATACCGATCCATTTCGTCCAGTGCCAGCGGGTTCCCTCCGGCTCCAAAGCCTCAAAAGCTTCCGCAATACTATAATGACTGGCCCGGCCCATGGCAAACTCACAAACCAGAACCGGAATCCCCATGATCAACAGGAAAATCAAATAAATCAAAATAAACGCAGCGCCTCCCATAGAGCCGCACAAATACGGGAACTTCCATACATTCCCAATTCCGATCGCACATCCGGCAGACACCAGAATGAATCCCAGACGCGATCCAAACTTCTCTCTCTTCACAAAAAAACCTCCCTCGTTACGTTAATTCGGGACGTAGCAAAATGTAAAAATACTACGTCCCCAATTATCAATTCACGTGTCCCTTTTTGTTATTTTGAGCAACGGAATTGTAATTCTTCCCATCTTCTGTCGACTTCCTTTTGGAATTCTTCGATGAGATATTCGTTTTCTTTCTTGAATAAGTGACGGAACCGTCCCTGCGGCCGCAGGAAGTCTTCGATCGGAAGTTTTTTCTTCGGCTCGTAGTTCAGGATCCACTTGCCTTCGATCACTTCGAACAGAGGCCAGTAACAGGTTTCCACCCCCAGTTTGCAGATTTCCATAATATCCGGGGTGTTGTATCTCCAGCCTCTCGGGCAGGGCGCCATAATGTTCAAAAATGCGGCTCCCGGTGTGTAGATGGCCTTCTCGGACTTGATATGCAAGTCTTTGAAGTTCTGCACGAAGGTGGTCTGTGCCACATAGGGCACGTCGTGTGCCGCGATGATGGATGCCAGATCCTTCCGGTTCTGAGGTTTGCCGTTGCTCTTGGAGCCCACCGGTGTGGTGGTGGTGTCGGCGTACATGGGTGTGGCGGAGGACCGTTGGATTCCGGTGTTCATGTAAGCG
>CASEIR010000033.1 GCA_949287925.1 uncultured Lachnospiraceae bacterium | reverse complement strand
GATAATATGATATCTAAGAAGATTCAAGTTTAATTTGCAGGAGGTTTTTATGGCAAAGTTAGAGAAGGTGCTGAACAGGGATTTTGATCAATTGCTGGAGTTGATTGAATCGGGAATTCTGAAAGGAAGTATGACGGCGTCTTTAGAAGATTCCAGTGATTTTCGTGAAGGAGAAGCGCGGTGCAGTGTCCGGGTGTTTGAACGATACAGTGCCTATGGTGAAAATCGTGTCAGTTTGAGCGTTACTTTATTCCAGGTAAGAGATGGGGAGATTCACCTTTCAGCAATTACGTCGGGTGGAAGTCAGGCAGTATTATTTAAGATTGATGTTCTTCATACGGTTGGGGAAGAGACATTTTTAGATAAACTAAGAGACATCATCTAATCTCCGGCTTTTTGCCATGAAAAATTCAATAAGAATTAAGAAATATCCTTCGGAAATCTCAATAAATTCCGGCTATGCTGTTCTTAGCATATGGTTTCGGGGTGATTAGAATGAGAAGGAATTCTTGCAGAAGAAGACAGAGGCGGATTAGAACGATTAAGGTTGTATCGGTGTTTATGTTCAGTGTCTTATTTATCGCAGGCGGACTGCAGTATTTGGAAAAGCTGGACAGCCTTTCTGGCAAAACGCGAATGACGCAGAGAGTGGATCAGGATTCGGAGGAAGACTGGAAATTGATTTTAGTGAATCAAGAGCATCCCATACCGGAGGATTATCAGGTGGAACTGACCGAGCTGTCCAATGGGGAAAAAGTAGATTCCAGAATTTATCCAGGTCTGCAGGAGATGTTTGATGCTGCGAGAGCAGACGGATTGCAGCTGTTTGTCAGGGAAGGGTACCGAACAGAACAGGAACAGCGCGAGATTATGGAAGAAAAAATAATGTCCTACCGGAAAGAAGGATATTCTGAAGAAACAGCCAGGGAACTGGCGAAGGAGTATGTGGCGGAACCGGGTACAAGTGAGCATCAACTGGGACTGAGTGTGGATATCAACGCAGACACATCCGTATGTTCTGCAGATACGGTATACCAATGGCTGGAAGAACACGGATATCAATACGGTTTTATTAAACGTTATCCGGAGAATAAGACGAAAATTACTGGAATCAACAATGAGCCGTGGCATTACCGCTATGTAGGGAAAGCGGTGGCCCAAGAAATGAAAAAGAGCGGGCAGTGCCTGGAGGAATATCTGGAGATGGGGTCAGACCCCATCTTTTTCCTTGACATATATTGAAATTCGATATATTATGAGGATAGAAGTAAGGAGGTGATGTGCGATGACGGCGGAATTTTATCTTAGAACTTTGTCAAAGTATATTCCGGATTCACGGGTGCGGGAGGAAGTGATCAGGGAGTATGAGGATCACCTGGAGGACAGCGTAGAGTATCTGATGGCCCGCGGCATGTTCCGGGAGGAAGCGGAAGAGGAGGCCATCCGGCAGATGGGGGATCCGAAGAAGGCTGGGAAAGAGATGAGGAAGGTTTATTCGAATCTTTTTGACGTTCGTATGCTTCTGTTTTTCCTTGGAATCGGCGTTGGCCTTTGCATCATTCTGATACCGATGATCCGAATGATCACCGGCGGCAATTCCCTGATTGTTCATCCGGGCGACTCGAATGACCGGATTTATCTGATTGCATCCAACGGATTGGGGATTCTGTTCGTCCTGTTTGGCTTTATCTGGTCGGCGGTGGAAAAGTGGAGAGATTACGATCTGTTTTATGCCTGGGGAAAATACTGGCACGGCGGAGGAATCACCAACAGCGCCGTATTTATGCTGATTGGCATCGCTCTTCTCAGCCTCTGGCGCGGAGTGCAGTGGATCGGGATTCTGGTCCCCGTCATGGCTTTGCTCCAGTTTCTGCAGCGGGCCGCTATTGAATGGTACCGGAGCCGGAAAAAAGAGAAGCTGTTATGGGAGATCGGCATTGCGAAGACGGCGGTGTTTCCTTATCAGGGGAAAGGCCAGATCGGCGGGAAAACCAGGAATATCGTGTCGGAAGGAGAGGAGAAATTTCCGGCAGGCTGGCCCTTTATGGTGGTAGGAATCGAAGGAATGACGCCGGTGGTTCAGAAGCTGGATCCTTCTGCTGTGATAGGAAATGAAAACCATGAAATTTCAGAAGAAACAAGAAAATTGCTTGAAGATGGCGCGCAGATGGGAACGGAAGTGCCAAAGGAAAGAAGCGCTTACTGGTATCTTGCCAGGAGTATCCTGCTTATAGCGCTTGCTATAGCAGTTTTTTGGGCAGTCATATACGGATTGATCCTGTATGGGCAGTAGAGTTTGTACAGGTTCATGCAACAATAGTTCACTTGACATATATTGGAAATCGACATAAAATTTAACCAGATATAAAGAAGAGAAGAAAAAGGAGTTGGTCATATGGCAGCGGATAAGAATCAGTCGTCCGGAAATACATCGATGCTGATCCTTCAGCTTCTGACGGAGAAGGATATGTATGGATATGAAATGATCCAGGTATTGTCGGATCGGACGAATAATATATTTGAATTGAAGGTGGGGACCCTGTACCCCCTGCTGCACAGTCTGGTCAGATCGGGATATCTGAACAGCTATAATCAGGAAGCTAACGGAAAGCTCAGAAAGTATTATCAGATTACGCCGGAGGGGAGAAGGTATCTTGACAAACTGATTGGAGAATGGAAGAAGTATGCGGATTTGGTGAATGGTATGATAGGTGGTCTGTGCTATGACGGAGCAAGTGTATCTTAGAACGTTATCCAAATATATTCCGGATGCAAGAACCCGAAGAGAAGTGATGCAGGAGTATGAAGATCATATGGAAGACAGTATCGCGGATCTGATGAAAGCAGGGATGTCCCGGGAGAAAGCGGAAGAAGAAACCCTCCGTCAGATGGGAGACCCGGTGATTGCCGGAAAAGAAATGGGGCAGGTGTATACTAGTATCCTTGATCTGCGTATGCTGCGGTTCTTCCTGGGGATGGGAGCCGGTCTGTGTGTTTTCTACGCAATGCTGGCGGGCCTTCAGTATTGTACGACCGGCAGCGCGGAATGGGGAGAATTTGATATGAACGATATGAGAGAACGGGCAATGTTTGCTATGTGTACCGGGATGGGGATTCTTCTCATGGCGCTGGGATTCCTCTGGTCGGTGGTAGAAAAGTGGAGAGATTATGATCTTTTCTATGCCTGGGGAAAGTACTGGAACGGCGGAGGGGTTACCAACAGTGCGGTTATCTGTCTGATGGGAATCGGAATGATAGGAATCCCGTTTGGACTGAAACCGGTGGCGATACTGGTCCTGGTTCTGGCATTCACACAGTTTCTTCAGCGGGCGGGGATTGAATGGTACCGGAACCGGAGGAAGACGAAACTGCTCTGGGAAATCGGGTTTGCCGAGACTGCGGTATTCCCCTATCAGGGGAAAGGGCGGATCCATGGGAAACGCATGAACATTATCACAGAAGGACAGGATCGTTTTCCCGCAGGCTGGCCGTTTCTGGTTATCAGTATGGAAGGAATGACGCCTGTGGTGCAGCGGCTGGATCCCGGAGATGCAGAGATCTTTGCGAATCCTGCGGTGTATCGGGAACTGGAACGCCGGTATCGGGAAGGAATGAAACCGGAGAGAGACCTTCCGAAAGAGAAGAGCGCTTACTGGTACCTGGCGGGAAGAATCTTACTGTTGTTTCTTGCCGCGGCAGCGTTCTGGAGCATATTATATGTGATTATATGGTTTGCACAGTAAATAAAATTGTTTCTATCACAATAAAAAGATTTATAGATGATGAAAAGTCCTGGAGATCTCGTAAGATCAAAGGGACTTATTTCGTGTTGACATATATCGAATAAAAATATATAATGAAAATATAAATACATTATATAACAAGATGCAGGACGGGTACAGGAAGGATGGTGGAGGATGATGTGGAAACGAAAAATGGTCTCATTTGTTTTTTACATTCCTATATTTTTGCTGCTGAATCTGCCGCTGTACCAGGTGGAGGGACAGCGGTATAACATTTATCAGGTTTATCGGATCACGGAGGAGAGTATCCGGCAGGAGGGGGAAGCATATTCAGAGTTTTATCAGCAGCTTCTGGTGTTTCAGAAGGTAGATATGACCATTCTGATCCTCTTTCAGCTGGCCTGTGTCCTCTATCTCGTCACTCTGCTTCTGAACCGGAAGTGGAGGATCAATGCAGTGGCGCTGATACTTGCGGTGGCGTATGCGATGCTCGGGATGACCGGAATGGGAGCTGTAACAAACAGCTTTTTCGCCTTGAGTGTTCCCCTGCTGATGACTGCCCTGTGCCTGTTTGAATTCCTGTTTGTCCGGATGGCGGAGGTCTGGCAGGAGGCCACCGCCCAGGCGAAAGCGACGGCCAGGCAGGAGAGAAAGCGGAAACGGGAGAAGAAGAACCGTCTGTATTTCCCAGGCGTCTATACCCGCCTGTTCTATCAGATCGTGTGGAAGAATTTCCGGCATGACTGGAAAGATTACCGGATGATCCTGCTGAGCAGCGGGGTGATCTCAGCCCTTTCCTTTTCCGGAATCGCCTGTTACCGTCTCATGGAAGGAACGCACCGGGGAGAGAATTTCCTGATCGGGCAGGGGCTGGGCAGGATCCTTTGGAACGCCATGCTGCCCATGGGAGCCTGCGCTGCATTTCTCCTGATCTTCGTCATGGTCTATTATCTGAAAAAATGGATGGCCAATTACAGTATCTTCGTGACACTGGGGACCAGGGAGCGGGCATTGTATCTGATCCTGGCGCTGGAGATCCTCTTCGCCTTTTTGGTTTCCTTTGGCGTCGGCTGCCTGGCGGGAAACGGACTGGTGTTCTGTCTGAGACGGGGCATTGAAAAAGCGCTGGGGGATGGAATCACCCTGGAAACCATGAACGGTCTGGTGTATCTGAAAACCCTGGGCTTTATGGTCGCCATCTATCTGGTATCGCTGATGGCAAGCCGGGATATCACCTGGGCCTTTCACCCGGTCCGCGCCGCTTCCATGCAGATCGTAAGAGAGAAGATGCCCGGAATTGGAAAATGGATCGGAACCGCGGCAGGGATTCTGGTGATGGCGGTTTGTTTTACCCTGTATTTTCAGATCACGCGGCATGAATGCATGTATCTGCTGGCTGGATTCTTCCTGGGCGCCTATCTGTTTCTTCGCTTTGGAGGAGGCTGGTATCTTAGCAGAGCCGAGAAAGGCAGCCGTTATCTTCAGACACTGATGCGCCGGAACCACCTGTATCACCGGTCCAGGACCTGCGCCCGGTACCTGACCGCCTGGATCATGCTGGCGGTGTGCGGAGGCTTCTACTATGGCGTCCCCATTGTATCCTCGGTCATAGCGGAAGAACCGGAATCCATGTTCCCATACGATTATGTGTGTCTGGCCAACGGATCAGATGAGGAGATTTTCCGGGGACTGGAAGAAAAATATGGGGTTTCGCTCACCCGCTATCCCATGGTCCGGGTATCCAACGTAGATCGAACCGAGCAGCTGGAAGGGCGGGGAGAAGCGCGTACCCAGGGACAGCAGATCGGGATATCGGAAACCACCTATCACCAGCTGAAGCAGGCGCTGGATCCGGATTACCGGCCCCGGGACCTTGGACTGGACGAAGACGGAACCTGCATCTATGTGGTCCATCAGCAGGACCGCTCTGCGAGAGCGCAGCCCATTGACTGGACCTATGGATCCTCCCGGCCATTTCTGCACATCGGCGTTCCGGTGAAGGAATTCTTTATAGACTGGAACATTAATAATACAATTTTTTCTCAGAGAAAGATCGTGGGCCAGGAATTCGGCAGTGTGATCGGCTGCTTCCGGCAGGGCAATCTGGAGAATCTGGTGGTATTCTCCGATGCTTATTTTGAAGAAGCGCAGCAGATGTGGAAGGATACCAGCATACAGACCGGAGAATTTATCGAAGATCCGGATCTGCGGATCGAAGGAGTCACCATACTGGAAGGCCCCACTCAGCTGGTGCTGATGCAGGCGGATGAAAAGTATGGAGAAGAGATACGAAAAGAAATGTCCCGGCTGGAAGAGAATCATGCCTATGAGATGAAATATGATTTTGAAGTCAGCTGCTGGTATTCCGGCCAGGAAGGGGCGGCGGATATGAAGACAGAACATCTGATGAAAATATTGGCCAACGGGATCGTATCGGTGGTCATGCTGATGACAGCTATGTTTCTCTTCTATATCAAAGCGCTTTCGGAAATGGAAGAAAAGCAGGAGCGGGCCCGGTTCTTAAGCTGCATGGGAATGAGAAGAAAAGAACGGATCCGGATCCTTCGGGGAGAGATCTGGTTCTTTTATCTGGTTCAGGTCCTGGCGTCGGTTCTGGTGTCAGTTGGATTCACGGCGGCAACCTGGCATGCCAGGATGTATTCTGCCGGGGTGATTCTTCAATACCTGCCTCTGGGACTGGCGATCATGATTGGCTGGCTGGCAGTGGAAGGAATCTTTGTCTGGATATTGGGTCTTTGGGTGACCCGGAAAGTGGAGGGAAAACATGAGTAAGAGTGAGATGATCCGGACAGAACAGCTGATCCGGAATTATGCAAAGCCCGGCATGTCGGAAAAGGGAGAAAATGCGATCCGCGTTCTGAAAGGTCTGGATTTTACAGTCATGGAGCAGGAATTTATTGCCATCATGGGAAAATCCGGCTGCGGAAAGACCACGCTTCTGAAGATTCTTGGACTGATCGACCGTCCCACATCCGGGAAAGTCTATTTTAAAGGAAAGAATACGGCAAAGCTGTGGAAAGACGAGCTGGCGGATATCCGCAGAAGAGGCATCGGATTCGTGTTCCAGGATTTCTATCTGCTGAACAGCCTGTCGGTGCTGGAAAATATTATGCTGCCCATGATCATCGACAAGCAGGATTCCAAAGACTGCATGGAAAAGGGAGAGAGATACGCGGCTCATTTCGAACTGACTCACCTGCTGAAGAAATATCCCTATGAACTGTCCGGTGGAGAGAAGCAGCGGGTGGCCATCAGCCGGGCGCTGATCAACGACCCGGATCTGATCCTGGCGGACGAACCTACCGGCAACCTGGACACCAAATCTGGCCGTATTGTCATCAAGGCGCTGGAAAGAATCAATACCAGAATGGGGAAAACGGTGATCCTGGTAACCCATGATCCGAAGATCGCCAGCTACTGCCGGCGGATACTGTTCCTGAAGGACGGGAAATTGCTGGAAAGCCTGGAACGGACCGGGACTAAAGAAGAGTTCTATGAAAGCATATTGGAGAAAATGAAAGAGTTGTGATTACAGATTATTTCGTCAAAAATAATTATCCCTCTAATTATTTTTGTTTGCGGGGTGCAGGGATCCATAGCAGGATGTCCGCATCCCTTTTCGTTTTCGAATCAGGAGTTATCAAAGGCAGGGTCTTAATACAATCTAAATACAGAACCCCTGCATATTATCACCACATTAATGAGAATTAGGCTATGATAAAGATAAGAAAAGAGGGTGATGATATGTTGACGAATATTTTATTATTAATTATTATGATAGCCGGTGCATTGTTTGGCATGAGACTGATGGGAGGAATTGATTTCTTCCTGGAAGAACAGAAAAGTCTGAAAGACGGCAAAGAACCAGAATACGTTCTGATATTTGCAGACCGGCCGGAGCCGGAACTGTCCCGCTGGTTTGAAGAGACAGGGCTTCAAGTGATCTTTCTTGATAATATGTGCCTGGATCCGGAGTGGAAACAAGTCCGTTATCTGATCGCACTGAAGAAGTGTGATCTCGATAATCTGTCAGCCTGCAATCTGGTGAAATCTTTCTATCCGGAGACTGGTATATTTACAGTCTGCAATGACCGGGCGAATCGTAAACTTTATCGCCAGATAGGAGCAGTTTCTTATTCCGGTAAGGCTGAATTGATGCATGGAATGGAATTGCTGACGCTGGAGCATGAAGGAGGCGCAGCATAATGCAAAAGATGCATAAAAGATTGACCCAGACTCAGATGATCGTACTTGGCATGTTTCTAGTGATTCTGGCGGGTACGCTGCTGCTCATGCTTCCCATATCTACAAGAGAATCTGTGGTGACACCGCCGGTAGACGCTTTGTTTACGGCGGTGTCTGCTTCGTGTGTAACAGGACTTGTCATCGCGGATACTTACCAGCACTGGTCGGTGTTTGGTCAGTGTATTATCCTTCTGATGATACAGATCGGCGGGCTGGGATTCATGACCATCGGTGTATTTTTTGCCATCATTCTCAGGAAAAAGATCGGCCTGTGGATGAGAGGAACCCTGCAGGAAAGTGTTAATATCATGCAGGTGGGAGGAATCGTAAGGCTGGCAAAAAAGATCATTATCGGGACTTTATTATTTGAAGGAATCGGCGCTTTGATTCTGACGCTGCATTTCAGCCAGACTATGGAAATCACAAAGGCTGCATATTATGGGGTATTCCATTCCGTATCTGCTTTCTGCAATGCCGGGTTCGATCTGATGGGAACCGAGGAAGCCTATGTATCCCTGACCGGATATGCAGGGGACTGGGTGGTGAATCTGACGATCATGCTGCTGATTATTCTTGGAGGAATCGGATTTTTCGTGTGGAACGATGTGTCGGTCAATGGGCTTCAGGTTCGAAAATATAAGCTCCACACGAAATTAACGCTTCTGACAACGGCAGCGTTGATCTTCGGAGGAGCGTTAATCTTGTTTGTTATGGAGTATCACAATACTCTGGAGGGTCTGCCCACAGATGAAAAAATCCTCTGTTCTCTGTTTGGTTCAGTTACGGCCAGAACAGCAGGATTTAATACAGTGGATACGGCAGCGCTGACAGACGCAAGTAAATTGTTTACATCAGTACTGATGTTTATCGGCGGAAGTCCCGGATCTACTGCGGGAGGTATTAAGACTACGACGTTTGCGGTATTGATTGTTTACATGGTATCCAGTATGTTCCAGAAACAGGATAACGCCATATTCTCCCGGAGACTTGCGGAAGGATCTGTCCGGAAAGCGTGTACCGTATTGTGTACCAACCTGAGCCTTACGGTGATTTCTACGTTGATCATTGTATCGGTCAGCTCGCTGGATGTTATGGATGTTATATTTGAAGTGATGTCGGCTATGGGAACGGTGGGAATGTCTACCGGCATTACCAGGGAACTTGGAACAGTATCAAAACTGGTGCTGATTCTGTTGATGTTTTTCGGACGGGTGGGAAGTCTGACTTTCGCCCTGTCCATTAAGGGACATAAGACAGAAGCGCCTCTGAAGGCGCCTGCAGAACAGGTTATGATTGGTTAAGGGGGAAAGATAAATGAAATCTGTATTGATTATCGGTATGGGACGGCTGGCGCACCATCTGTGCACCAATCTGGTCAACCTGGGAAATGAAGTCATGATCGTAGATAAAGACGAAGAAAGTATCCAGGATATCCTTCCATATGTTACAATGGCTAAAGTAGGAGACTGTACAAAGGAAGACGTGCTTCGCAGTCTGGGAGTAGGGAACTTTGACATCTGTTTTGTATGTATCAGTTCGGATTTTCAGAGCAGTCTGGAAATTACCAGCCTGTTAAAGGAACTGGGAGCAAAACGGGTAGTCAGTAAGGCTAACCGGGATATTCAGGCAAAGTTCCTTCTGAGAAATGGAGCGGATGAAGTTATTTATCCGGAAAAAGACGTGGCGGAAAAGCTGGCCATCAAGTATGGAACCAACCGGGTATTTGACTATATAGAAATGGCGGAAGGATATTCTATGTTGGAGATCCCTCCACTGGCGGGATGGGCAGGAAAGACCATCGGACAGCTGGCGATCCGTTCCAGATATCATGTGAGTATTCTGGGAATCAAAGTGGACGGACATCTTCAGTTCCTTCCCAGAGTGGACCGGGAACTGAAACCGGAAGACCACCTGATGATCGTCGGACTGAAGAAAGACGTGGACCGGCTGCTGCAGAGCATGGGATAGGAGGCTGCTGTGAATCAGAATTATCTGAAAGGCCTGGCGGAAAATCAAAGAGTGATCTATGTCTTGCGCACCATACTGATTGTATTATGCGCCAGCGCCGTATGCATTGTGTTAAACCGGTCTGGTGTTATGAAGGAGAACATCCTGATGGTGTTCCTGATCGGTGTTTTGTTAACCGGTACATTTACGAATGGATATGAATATGGTATCATCAGTGCGATTGCCAGTGTGCTGATGTTTAATTATTTCTTTACGGTTCCGGTACATACCTTTGCTATCATGAATCCGGATGATGTGGTATTGATGGCATTTTTTCTGATTGTTTCCTGTATCTCTTCCGGAATGACAGCCCGATTCCGTAAACAGGTGCTTCGCGCGGAAGAAAATGAAAAGGCAGCCAGGCGGATGGCGGAAATGTCGGAAAAATTCATTAACGTAACGGGACGGGAAAATATTATCCGGCGGGGATTGAAATTCGTTCAGGAGAACACAGGGTATACCTGCAGTGTGGAGCTGCCGGATGAGGAAGAAAAACAGGAACCGGAGGAATACGGCGGTTATATCTTATTCCCCATCGGGGGAATCGTCCGGAAGATCGGCGAGCTTAAGGTGTATAATGGGGAACGAGGTATCAGTGCCGAACAGGAAGTGTTCATCCGGGCGGCGGCAAGCCAGATGGGGATCGCTCTCGACCGGGAACGAATCTATGCGGAACAGGAAAAAACCCGTCTGGACATGGAGAAAGAGCATCTGAAAAGCAGTATGCTGCGCAGCATTTCCCATGACTTCCGGACGCCCCTGACAGGGATCATCGGAGACTGTGATCTGATCCTTGGTAAGAATGCAATCGAAGAAAAGGAGCAGCTGATGCTGGTAAAGGATATCCGGGAGCAGAGCCTGTGGCTGACCCGGATGATGGAGAATATTCTCAGTATGACGCGGATTGAAAACCGGGTAGACTTCATCGAGAAGAATCAGGAAGTGGTGGAGGAGCTGATCTATGAAGCGGAACGCCACATTGCGGGGCTGAAGGAACGGCGAAGATTCAGTCATGTCATTCCCCAGGAGCTGGTAACAGCCCAGGTAGACGGAAAGCTGATCATTCAGGTGATTGTAAATCTGCTGGACAATGCCTTGAAACACACTTCGGAAGGCGGAGTAATCAGCCTGCGGGCGAATTACCGGGACGAACGGGTGTATGTGATCGTGGAAGACGATGGAAAAGGAATCCAGCCGGGAATGGAAGAAAAGATATTCGAAGAATTTGTTTCTTTCTCCGAGCATGAGGCAGACCATAAACGAGGGATTGGTCTTGGCCTTGCGATCTGTAAAGAAGTGATCGAGGCCCATGGAGGCAAGATCTGGGCAGAAAACCGGTCGGAGGGAGGAGCAAGATTTACCTTCTGGCTGAAGGCGGAAAAGGTAGGCGAATAAAGGAATGGAAGAGAAAAAAACGATTCTGATCGTGGAAGATGACAAATATATCATACATTTTCTGATGGTGAGTCTGAAGGAAGAGGGGTATAGCTGCATCGTGGCCAAATCGGTTAAAGAGGCCATAAGCCTGTTTTATGCCAATAAGCCGGATCTGATGATCCTGGATCTGGGACTTCCGGACGGAGACGGAACCGAGGTGGTCCGCAGTGTGCGGGAGATCTCGGATATGCCGGTGATCGTGGTGTCTGCAAGACAGGAAGAAGAAGAAAAGATTCAGCTTCTGGATGCCGGCGCGGATGATTACGTGACAAAACCATTCTATATGGGAGAACTGCAGGCCAGGATCCGGGCAGCTCTTCGCAAGAGAGAAGGCGCGGTGACAAAGAAGACGGTATTCGAGCAGAACGGACTGAAGGTAGATTATGAGAAACGGCAGGTGGAGGTAGACGGAAAAGAAGTTCATCTGACCCCCATTGAATATAAGATTCTGCTGTTGTTGATCGCGAACCAGGGAAAAGTACTGACACATAATTACATCCTCAAGGAGATCTGGGGATACGCAGAAGGGGTGGAAGCCGGAACCTTGCGGGTGTTCATGGCGACCCTCCGGAGAAAAATCGAAAAAAATCCATCTGAACCACAATACATCATGACCGAAGTCGGAGTCGGATATAGGTTCCGGTAAGGAATCTGGCGGACCAATTTTTTGTATCCCCTAATTACTTTTCGAGACTGTTTAAACGAGTGATGCAGGAAGGATGCAATGAGTATGTAGTAAAAAAACGAATTGAAAAATCCCGGTATCTTCTGGAAACAACGACTATTAAGGCGGGAAAGATTGCGGCTATGGTAGGGTACCATGATACCAATTACTTTTCCCTTGCATTTAAAAAGCATACGGGAATGTCGCCTACCAGATACCGGGAGAGTGTCCAGAAGAAAAACGGATAGGAAATTATAGATAAAGTACAGAATATTGCATATTACATAAGATACTTCTCTTGTTATAATAGGATCAGCATAATTGCAGGATCACAGAACAAGGGAGGTATTTTTCATGAAAATCAAGAATCCGATATTGCGCGGTTTTCATCCCGATCCCAGTATTGTAAGAGTGGGGGATACTTATTATATTGCTTCTTCAACGTTTGAATGGTGGCCGGGGGTCCGGATCCATGAGTCGAAAGATCTGAAAAACTGGAGGCTTGCCAGCTGTCCCCTTCAGGAGAAACGGCTGCTTGACATGACCGGCAATCTGGATTCCGGTGGTATCTGGGCGCCGGATCTGTCTTATTATGACGGACAGTTTTATCTGGTGTATACGGACGTAAAGGTGACAGACGGTTCCTTCAAGGATTGCATCAACTATCTGATTACGGCAGAAGATGTCCGGGGGCCCTGGTCTGATCCAGTTGTCCTGAATACGGCAGGATTTGACGCATCTTTGTTCCATGATGATGATGGAAGAAAGTACCTGGTGAACCAGTACTGGGATCCCAGACCTTATCATCATCCCTTCTATGGAATCATGTGCACGGAATATTCAGCCGAGGAACAGCGGCTGGTGGGAGAGCCGTGGGTCATTTATAAAGGAACCAGCGACCGGTTTACAGAAGGACCTCATATTTATAAGGTGAACGGTTATTATTATCTGTTCGTGGCTCAGGGCGGAACGGTATACGCTCATCAGGAACGTGCGGCTCGGGCAAAATCTCTGCATGATACATTTGAGACCCAGCCGGGAGGACCATTCCTGACTACACTGGACGCTCCTTATCATCCGATTCAGAAGGCGGGACATGGATCTTTGGTTCAGACTCCTGAGGGGGAATGGTATTTTACGCATCTGATGGGACGGCCGCTGCATCGGGACAATGAATCTTCTATTGATCCCAGAGGGTGGTGCCCGCTGGGAAGAGAGACGGGTATCCAGAAGCTTTACTGGGATGAAGAAGGGTGGCCTCAGATTGAAGGCGGCCATTGGGGACAGGAAGTGATAGACGGCCCGAAAGGGATTGCGGAATACCCCTGGGAGGAGTCCTGCCCGGAGGTGGATGATTTTGATGAACCGGAACTGAATCCGCAGTTTCAGAGCCTTAGAACGCCGCTGGATGAGACGATGATGTCTCTGAAAGACCGTCCGGGACATCTGCGGTTATACGGACACTTTTCACTGGCTTCTACTTTTTGTCAGGCTCATGTGGCCCGGAGATGGCAGTCCTTTGAATTTGACGCGGAAACCAGAGTAGATTACCGTCCCAGAACTTTTCAGCAGTTTGCCGGACTGACCTGTTATTATAATACACAGAACTGGTCCTGCATCCAGGTGACCTGGCATGAAGAATATGGACGGGTGATTGACGTGGTTTATACCGATCTTGGCAAAACGTTCAGCGTATACGAGGAGCAGCCGGTACCGGTGCCGGAAGAAGCAGAATATGTCTGGCTGAAGGTGGAAGTCCGTGGTATCCGGTATCAGTATTTCTATTCCTTTGATGGCAAGGAATGGATGGCGGTTCCTCATGTGTTTGATTCCACAAAGTTGTCTGATGAATATATTAAGGCAGTATATGACGCCGCGTTCACCGGTGCTTTTGTGGGAATGATGAGTGTGGACGGACTGGGGACCCGGCTGCCGGCGGACTTTGATTATTTCCGCTATAAGGAATTAGACCGGGAGTAGAAGGATGTGAAACAAATGAGATATCAAGCAGTTGGAGTTATATTTGCCCTTATGCTGGCTGCCGTATGTACCGCCGGCTGCAGCGGCGGGTCTGGAGAAGAGAAGGTAGAGGTAACGATCCGGGAAGAACAGACGCAGCTGGGAACCTGGCAGGAAGAATTGGAACAGGATACAACGGACCAGGCGGTTTTGTCAGAATCCATTCGCGGCATGTCGGTGCAAAAGGACGGAGAAGAAGATGGGCAGGGGCATTATTATGTGGCAATAGATGGAAACTTCCGGTGCTGGTCAGCCTGGACAGTGTAGACCGGGCGTCAGTATCTTATGAAGATACCATGCATGTGCTGGAAAAAGACGGGTATCAGATTGATGGGAAAGAAGCAGGACAGGAAAGATTTCAGGAATATTATGGCACATTGCTTGACATTCCTCTGACTGGCGCTGCAGAGGAAATTTCCAGAGAAGAAAAAGAGCCGGTTCTGGTGATTCGCTATGACCGGACCGATGAAGAAGCAACGGCCATTTTTGCCAGCAGTTTTTCTGCATGCTGATCCCATTCATGTTCCAATGTCTTGTCCATAATAAAGGTGCGGGTAGATACTCCGGTGACGCACTGCAGTGTGGAACCGTCGTAACGGAAATTCAGGTAAAGACCCTGGATGTCTTCCGGTCGGCAGGCGCTGATCTGATGTTCTGCCAGGAAAGCGGAGAACTGTTCCGGTGCAAGGGAAAGGACGATCCGGAATCCCAGAGGCGTACGTTTACCGCGGATAATCTGAAAGAAGAAATCCCGCTGTTCTTTCCAGCGGGCATAGTCGTCTTCCGGCCAGGTGTCGTAAAATTCTTTTTGCAGATATCCGTCGATGCGGAATGTATTAAAAGTGGTGATTTCTCCTTCGATAAACAGATAAGGATCAAAACTGTCTTTTAACAGAAGATGGGACATGCATATTTTAGGTGATAAGGTGAAAATATTCATAGATAACCGCTCCTTTTTGACCGTCTGAAACAGTATAGCATAAGTTTGACTTTTATGGACAAAAACAGTACAATATTTTCATATTTGCAACGAAATCCATAAATGTTGGAGTTTAAGAATTATGACGAGACTGAATAAATATCTCAGTGAGGCTGGCGTCTGCTCCCGCCGTGAGGCGGACCGGCTCATCGAGGCCGGCCGGGTGACGGTGGACGGACGAAGAGCTGTTCCGGGTATGCAGGTGGAGCCGGGGCAGGAAGTGAAGGTTGGCAAGAAAGTAATCCGGGACCGGAACGAGACGGTAGTGTTGGCAGTATATAAGCCGGCAGGGATTGTGTGTACCGAGGACCGGAGAGAAAAAAGGAATATTATCAAGTATCTGGATTACCCGGTGCGTGTAACTTATGCCGGACGGCTGGACAAGGACTCGGAAGGGCTCCTGATTATGACCAACGACGGGAATCTGATCAACGGTATGATGCGGGCCAGATACGGCCATGAAAAAGAATATAAAGTGACGGTGGATCATCCGGTAACACAGGAATTCCTTGACCGGATGGCGGCAGGAGTCCGTATTACAGATTTGGAGAAGGGACTGGATACTGTGACCAGGCCCTGCAAGGTCATAAGAATCGGCAAATATACCTTCTCTATCGTGCTGACTCAGGGATTGAACCGGCAGATCCGCAGGATGTGCGACGCTTTGGGATTCCGGGTAACCCGGCTTGTACGGACCCGGATTATGAACATTCAATTATCCGGCATGAAGCCGGGAGAGGTGCGAAAATTAACGAAGCAGGAGATTGAAGAATTATATGGACAAATCAAAACAGGCCAGGATGCAGGAATTAGTGGAATTATTGAATAAAGCAGGAAAAGCCTATTATCAGGACGCCGAGGAAATCATGAGCAATTATGAGTACGACCGGCTATATGATGAGCTGCTTTCCCTGGAGCAGGAGCTGGGGATCACGCTGTCCAACAGCCCCACGGTAAATGTAGGCTATGAGGTACTCAGCGAGCTGCCGAAGGAACGGCACGAGCGGCCCATGCTGTCGCTGGATAAGACCAAAGACGTGGCAGATCTGGAGGCGTTCGTAGGAGACCAGAAAGCGCTCATGTCCTGGAAACTGGACGGCCTGACCATTGTTCTGACTTATCGGGACGGGAGGCTTTATAAAGCGGTTACCCGGGGAAACGGAGAAGTAGGAGAAGTCGTGACCAACAACGCAAAAGTATTCCGTAATATCCCGCTGCAAATTGCCTATAAGGGTGAACTGATTCTTAGAGGAGAGGCGGTAATCGGTTACCGGGATTTTGAGAAGATTAACGAAGAGATTGCGGACGCCGACGCCAGATACAAGAATCCCCGGAATCTGTGCAGCGGCTCGGTCCGTCAGCTGAACAATGAGATCACAGCCAGACGGAATGTGCGGTTTTATGCATTTTCCCTGGTACAGGCAGAGAACGTGGACTTTCAGAACTCCAGAGACGTGCAGATGCAATGGCTGAAGGACCAGGGGTTTGAGACAGTGGAATACCACGTGGTGACCAAGGATACGGTACGAAGTCAGGTGGAATGGTTTGCAGCGAAGATTGAGCAAAATGATTTTCCATCGGATGGGCTGGTGTTAATCTATGACGATATTGCATACGGGCAGTCTTTGGGGCGTACTTCCAAATTCCCCAGGGATTCCTATGCGTTTAAGTGGGCGGACGAGATCCGGGAGACGACACTTCTGGAGATCGAGTGGAGTCCGTCCCGGACTGGATTGATCAATCCGGTGGCTATCTTCGAGCCAGTGGAACTGGAAGGAACCACCGTCAGCCGGGCCAGTGTCCACAACTTAAGTATCATGGAAGAACTGGAGCTGGGGGTAGGAGATCGGATCCAGGTTTATAAGGCTAATATGATTATTCCGCAGATTGCGGAGAATCTGACCCGCAGCGGCGTGAAGGATATTCCGCAGCAATGCCCCGTCTGTCAGGGAAAGACAGAGATCCGGCAGGTCAGCAATGCGAAGGCTTTATACTGTACCAATCCGGACTGTCAGGCGAAGCATGTGAAGTCATTCACTCTGTTTGTCAGCCGGGACGCGTTGAATATTGAAGGTTTATCAGAAGCAACACTGGAAAAATTCATCGCTATGGGTTATATTAAGGAATATGCAGACATTTTCCATCTGGACCGGTATGAGGAGTCCATCTGTCAGATGGAAGGGTTTGGAGAAAAATCCTTCCGCAACCTGATGGAAAGTATTGAAAAAGCCAGAACGACTACGCTTCCCAGAGTCATCTATGCTCTTGGGATTGTCAATATCGGATTGGCCAATGCGAAGATGATCTGCAGAGAATTTCAAAACGATACGGACGCCATGATGGAAGCGACGATGGAAGACTTAGGACAGATCCAGGGCGTGGGAGATGTGATCGCGGGAGCTTTCGTGGATTATTTTGCTTCGGAGGAGAACCGCAGAAGGTTTCGCGAACTGCTGCAGGAATTAAGAATTCCCCGGGAAGAGACCGGAAAGCAGGCGCAGATTTTTGAAGGAATGAATTTTGTAATCACCGGAAGCGTGGAACATTTTGCCAACCGCAGTGAAGTAAAAGAACTGATTGAAAGTCTGGGAGGCAAAGTGACCGGATCGGTAACGTCTAAGACGAATTATCTGATCAACAATGATGTGACGTCCACGTCGTCCAAAAATAAAAAGGCAAATGAACTTGGAGTCCCGATTATTTCAGAAGAGACTTTTCTTGAGATGATCCGGGGAGAAGGTAAGGAATAGAAAAGAGGTTAGAAGATGTCCGAACACGAGAAGCATGAGGATACACAGGTGGAAAAAGTAGAAGATGTGCAGGTGGAAACTGATAAAAAAGAAGAGGACGAATACGAGAAGGTGTGCTTTATCTGCCGCAGGCCGGAAAGTGTAGCCGGGAAGATGATCGATCTGCCCAATCACATCTGCGTCTGCAGCGACTGTATGCAGAAGAGTTTTGACGCTATGAGCAACGGCCAGATCGATTACAGCCAGTTGATGAACATGCCGGGCGTGCAGTTTTTGAATCTGTCTGATCTGGAGCAGAATATTCCAAAACAGCAGAAGATCAAGAAGAAAAAAGAAGGAGAAGCAAGGAAACCGTTGATTGATATCCGGGATATTCCGGCGCCTCATAAGATCAAGGGAAGGCTGGATGAATATGTGGTGGGGCAGGAATATGCCAAGAAAGCCATGTCGGTGGCAGTTTATAATCATTACAAACGGGTGGCAACGGATACGATGGATGATATTGAGATTGAAAAATCCAATATGCTGATGATCGGGCCTACTGGATCGGGAAAAACGTATCTGGTGAAAACCCTGGCCCGTCTTCTGGACGTTCCGCTTGCCATTACAGACGCCACATCTCTGACGGAGGCCGGTTACATCGGCGACGATATCGAAAGCGTGGTATCCAAGCTGCTGGCAGCGGCAGATAACGATGTGGAAAAGGCGGAGCAGGGAATTATTTTCATCGATGAGATTGATAAGATTGCCAAAAAGAAGAACACCAGCCAGCGGGATGTGAGCGGAGAATCGGTACAGCAGGGGATGCTTAAATTGCTGGAAGGAAGCGATGTGGAGGTTCCGGTGGGCGCTAACAGTAAGAATGCTATGGTGCCGCTTACCACTGTAAATACCAAGAATATTCTGTTCATCTGCGGCGGCGCGTTCCCGGATCTGGAAGGAATCATCAAGGAACGGCTGACGAAGCAGTCTTCCATCGGATTCGGCGCGGATTTGAAGGATAAATATGATCACGACAAGACGATTCTGTCCAAGGTGACTACGGAAGATCTGCGGAATTTTGGTATGATTCCCGAATTCCTGGGAAGACTTCCCATCGTCTTTACTTTGGACGGCATGAATGAAGAGATGCTGGTAAAGATCTTAAAGGAACCTAAGAACGCGATTCTGAAGCAGTATCAGAAGCTGCTGGCTCTCGACGAGGTGCAGCTGGAATTTAATGATGAAGCTTTGTCGGCGATTGCCAAAAAAGCAATGAAAAAAGATACCGGCGCCCGTGCTCTGCGGGCCATCATCGAGGAATTTATGCTGGATATTATGTACGAGATTCCCAAGGATGACAGCATCGGCCAGGTGACGATCACCCGGGAGTACATAGAGGGTACCGGAGGACCGGTAATTCTGCTCCGGGGCCAGGAGGCGCCAAGAATCGAATAGTCTGCATGTGAACGACGGACATCTCATATACTGTATGTTAAAAGGGGAGACTTCCCCATACAGGATATGAGGTGTCTTTTTATATGGAAAACCGGGATTGTAAAAGTAAGATCCTATCGGAATCATACTGGGATTTTCTGATCCCCAATTATCGGGAAAACCGGATTACTCCGCTGGAAGAAGGGAAATACTGCTTTCAATCTGCAGACTTTGACTATCGGGTGTTATATGTGGACAGCGAAGGCCGGGAACCGATTTCGTTCTATACATATGGGTATCATTCCGTACCGAACTGTTATGCGCTTCTTAATATGGAATCCCTGGATGCAGCGGGGATCACCGCAGTGCAGAACCTGCCGGCTTTGGAAGTGATGGGGTCTGGGATTTTGATCGGATTCGTGGATACGGGGATTGATTATCAGAACTCCGTATTTCGAAATCTGGATGGTTCTACCCGGATCGTGGGGATCTGGGATCAGACCATTCAGGAGGGAACGCCTCCGCCGGGACTGGATTATGGGAGTGAATACCGGCGGGAGCAGATTGATGAAGCCCTCAAAAGCGGTGAACCAAAAGAAGTTGTGCCAAGCCGGGACGAACAGGGGCACGGTACTTATCTTGCCAGTGTGGCGGCAGGGAGCGCGGATGTGGAGAACCGGTTCCTGGGCGCAGCGCCGGAAGCGGCGATTGCCATGGTGAAGTTAAAGCCTGCAAAGCAGTACCTAAAAGATTTCTATGCTATTGCGCCGGACGCCCTGTGTTACCAGGAGAATGATATTTTACTGGGACTGAAATATCTGAATCAGCTGGCTGCAGAACTGGATATGCCTCTGGTGTTGTGCATCGCCCTGGGAACAAATTTTGGCGGCCATGCCGGATTTACGCTGCTGTCTTCATCGCTGGATCTGTACGCGTATCTGACCAACCGGGCAGTGGTGACCGGTACTGGGAATGAGGCGGCGGAGCGACACCATTACTATCATCGGTTTACGGATGAGCAGGAAACTGCGGCAGCGGAAATCCGGGTGGGCAGCGAGGTCACCGGATTCTCTGCGGAGATCTGGGCCAGGCTGCCGGACGTGGTGACTCTGTCGCTGGTGTCTCCGTCGGGAGAACGGACACGTCCTATTTCACTCAGACAGGGACAGAAGTATCATCTGGTCTTTACCTTTGATGGAACAGAGGTTCTGGTGGAATACCGTCTGCTGCTGGAAAACGAGGATTCCCAGCTTATCTTCCTGCGGTTTCAGACGCCGGCGGAAGGCGTCTGGAGGCTGGAGCTGCTGCCGGTACAGCGGGCGCTGGGGAATGTGCATATCTGGCTTCCGGTCCAGGAATTCTTATCCGGAGAAGTATTTTTCCTGGAAGCAGATGCTGATATGACACTGACGGAGCCTGGGACCGCAAGAATGGCCATGACGGCTGCATATTATAATGCAAAGGACAATGGAGTTGATATTCATTCGGGAAGAGGGTATACTAGAAATGACATGATTAAGCCGGATTTTGCAGCGCCTGGGACTACAGTCACAGGAGCCGGGCGGGACGGCAGGTTTACGGAGAGAACCGGGTCCAGCGGAGCGGTTGGAATCACAGCGGGAGCAGCGGCTCTTTTGATGGAATGGCTGCTGGATCAACCGGGAACTGTTGGAGTGAATTCTATACAGATCCGCAACATCCTCGTACTGGGAACGGGACAGCGGGATTTTATGGATTATCCCAACCGGGAGTGGGGATATGGAACGCTGAACCTGTATCAGTCTTTGGATCGCCTGCGTCAGCTGTGAGGAAGAGGTAAAAGGAGAAGACAGATATGGCAGATTTTTTCAAAGACATGGAGAAGAAAGTAACAGACGTTGTCAATGAATTGAGTAAGAAGACCGGAGATACGATTGAGATTCAGAAAATCAAGAGTGATATCCGTTCTTTGCAGCGGGCGAATAACCGGGATTTTCTGGATATCGGCCGCATGGTGTATGAGAAGTTTCAGGATGGAGAGATCCGGGATACAGACTATATTACACTGTGTGAAAGTATTGAAAAGAGAGAAGAGATGATTGAACACCAGAAGGAAGAGATTCAGCGGATCCGGGAGGATATCTAGATGGCGTCCCGGATGTGCGGGTTATTCGCGTTCCTGCTGGGGGCGGATGAAGCGGTGAAAGAATACGTGGAAGCAAATATACAGGCGGGAGAAGAACGGAAACTGTCCGGCGGAAGGTTTCGAATCCGGAAGGTATATAATTCTGGATTTGCCCTGAGTAGTTTCTCGGACCGGCCGGATATGGTTCGGAAGATATCCCTGGCAGCAGGAGCGCCGGTGTTTCTTTACTGGTTCCGCCTGTTGGCCAGTAAGGGCCGGTTCATAGAAAAACTGGGAACCACTCTGATGGCGGCCGGAGCCGCCGGGAACCTGTATGACCGGATCATGCGGGGAAAAGTGGTCGATTATATCGGAGTAACAAGCCGTTCCTCCTTCCTTTCGAAACTAACGGCCAATCTGGCTGATCTGTATCTGGCGGCCGGATCTATTCTTCTGGCAGTCCGAAGAATGTTCTGATCTGTCCCAGAATGATCTGCATCAGCCGGGTTCTGGATTCTACGCTGGCCCAGCCGATGTGAGGCGTGATGAACAGCTTCCGGCTGTCCTTTAAGGCCAGCAGCGGATTGTTGCTTCTCATAGGTTCGTCCCGGAGAACATCCAGTCCGGCGGCCGCGATTTCCCCCTGTATTAGTGCATTTGCAAGGTCTTTTTCCACGACGATGGGACCACGGCCCAGATTCAGAAAGATGCAGGATTTTTTCATCTTCCGGAAGGCGTCCGCTCCAATGAGATCTTGTGTATACCGGTTGAGGGGCGCGTGTACAGAGATGATATCAGACCGGGTAAGCAAAGTGTCGAGATCCGTCTGGCAGTAGCCCTTCTGAGGCGCGCTGCCGGAAGGAGAGGTATAGATTACTTTCGCGCCAAAAGCTTCTGCAATGGACGCGACCCGGCGTCCGATGTTTCCCAGACCGATGATTCCCCAGGTTTTTCCGTTTAGTTCATGGAAATGTTCTGCAAAGTGTGTGAAGACTGTGTCATTGACGTAGTCTTCCTTTTTTACGTAATCGTCATAATAACGTAATTTCTCCAACAGGAAAAACAACATGGCAAATGTGTGCTGAGCCACGGAATTTGTGGAATAATCTGCCACATTTCGCCAGGCGATGCCGCGGCTGTCCAGATAGTCCTTGTCCA
This sequence comes from uncultured Lachnospiraceae bacterium, assembly GCA_949287925.1. Taxonomy (GTDB): domain Bacteria; phylum Bacillota; class Clostridia; order Lachnospirales; family Lachnospiraceae; genus Merdimonas. Next base: position 47,660 of record CASEIR010000033.1, on the reverse strand, counting down.
GATTGTTGGTTCCGGTGGCGGTGACACAGACCAGTTTCAGATGGGTGGCGGTTCCAATGGTATTTTGATTGATAGGAGCTTTGTTGACCACAATGACGTCGGCGTCTTTTACTCGCTCCGGCACGTCCTCTGGATAAGAGAATGGGTACCGGGTGACTTTAGCGATCTGGTCATAACCGGAAAGATCGATGTCCTCTCCGATAGTCTTAACGTCTAAGAATACGATATGCATGGGAATCCTCCTGTTAGATATTTAAAAATACAAAAAAAGCGGGTGATGGGAATCGAACCCACGTATCCAGCTTGGAAGGCTGGTGTTCTACCATTGAACTACACCCGCATGAAAATAAATTATTCAGTTTTCCTGTGACCGTGTTATATAATAGCATCTTTTGGAACAAAAAGCAAGAGGTAATTTCTTAAAATATATTAAGTTGTGATATGCGTGTGTTTTGTTGTATAATGGAGCCTGCGTAAATGACGAAAGAGGAGTAACATATGAATATCTGGAAGGAAGAATGGGCCTATATAGTTCTGTTGAAGGTAAAACGAATGTTTCGCAGATACAGAGGCTTACGGAAAACAGGGAAAATGGCACAGAGATACCGGCCGCTGCTTTTGATTTTGCTTTTGATGCTCCTGATTACAGGAGCCGGGACGATACTGGTCCGGCAAGAGACAGAAGAGACAACCGGGTATATACTTCCACTTTGTCAAATAGAGATGCGTCACAGACTGAAGGGGATTGAGACAGAAACGGAGCGGATGGAAAGAGTCCGGATGGAAGCAGAAGCATATGATTATCCGGAAAATGTAAAAGGTTTGCTGGATAAAAATCCGGAAACTATAGAATTTGTGGAAAATTATAGATTAAAAAAGGATCAGCCGGCGGAAGACACGATCGGTGATTCTTTGACGCCGGGAGAGATTCCGCTGTTGCTGCAGTGGGATGAACGTTGGGGCTATGCTCTTTATGGCAATAGTATTATTGCGGTCAGCGGCTGCGGACCTACCTGTATGGCTATGGTGGCAGCAGGGCTGAACCAGGATCCTTCGATCACTCCGGCGAAGACGGCGGAATACAGTGCGGCAAATGGTTACCTGGACGAGGAGAATAATACGTACTGGGCATTTATGGAAGAAGCCTGCGCCAACTGGAATCTGCGGTTCGAATCAGTGGAACTGGATGAAGCGCAGGTGGCGGCGCAGCTTATGGCCGGACATCCAATTATCTGCAGTATGGGACCGGGAGATTTCACGCAGAACGGTCATTTTATTGTGCTGACCGGCTATGCGGATGGTAATGTGACCATCAATGACCCTTTCAGCATGGCGAACAGCGAACGTACCTGGACCTTTGCTGAAATCCGGGGCCAGATCAAGGCCATGTGGGCTTATGCGTTGAAGTAACAGGAGGTTGTATGAGGATGAGTAAGATATCTTTTCGTTATGCGGGGCCGGAGGACGCAAAACGGGTGATGGAGTTTATCCGCCAGCTGTCCCGGTATGAAAAGGCGGAGAACCAGGTGGAAGCGACGGAAGCGATGATCCGGGAGGAACTTGGAAAGGAAAACGGAGCGAAAGCCCTGCTGGCGGAAGCGGAAGGAACGGAAGTCGGCTGTGCGGTGTTCTTCCGGAATTTTTCTGTTTACCTGGGACGGCCGGGAATATTTCTCGACGCCCTGATTGTCTCGGAGCAGTATCGGGGAAAAGGGTATGGAAAGGCTTTATTTGAAGAGCTGAAGAAAGAGACGGTCCGTATGGGCGGCGCCAGGATGGAATGGCTCTGTCTGGACTGGAACGAGCCGTCTATGGAATTTTATAAAAACCGGGGCGGACGAAGACTGGAGATCTGTACCACTTATCGCCTGCCAGTGACCGGACAGGAATCAGAACAGGAGTAAACACGTGAAATACATTTATGATATACCGGAATCCTTCTGGACGCTGTTCCGTTCCAGGAACAGAGATGTTTATATGGAAGCATTGCTTCAGATCAATGAGGAATATGAATATAACAATTACTTTCTCAGTAAAGAGGTCTGTCTGGAAATCCTGGGAGATTTCTACGCGCAGAAGAAGATCCTTCTTCTTGCAGAGGAGTCGGAGGATGAGCTGGACATGCTGGAGACTCCTGCGTCCCGGATTCTGAATGCGCTGCTTAGGATGCAATGGCTGAAAAAGGTGGAGGATTATCAGACCCTGGTGACGAATATCGTTATTCCCGATTATGCCGCAGTTCTGTTGGAAGCTTTTGAGAAGCTGACGGGGATGAGTATGGAGGATACCGATCTCTATATTCAGAACGTATATGCCACCCTCTATTCCTTCCGGAACAATCCCAGGCTGAATGCTGCCATGCTGCGCTCTGCGCTTGTGAATACCCGGAAGCTGAACAAGGCGCTGCAGGACCTCCTGCACAATATGGACCGGTTTTATGGCAGACTGATGGAACAGACGGATTACGGGGCGCTGCTGGAGGAGCATCTGGATGGTTATGTGGAAGAGATTGTCCGGAAGAAGTACCATATTTTAAAGACCAGCGATAATTTTTATTTATATAAGATGGATATTAAGGAATGTCTGGACGCCCTGCGGGAAGATGACACCCTCTATGACCGGATTGGAGAGGACGGGTTGGAGACTCTGGACCGGATTGAGCGAAGCTTCGACGATATGGAGCGGCGGATCACCAATATGGATAAAGAAAACACCCGGTACATCCGGGCTACAGTGACCCGGATGAATTATCTCCTGAGCGGCGGAACAGACACGAAGGGGCTGGTGGTTCAGCTCCTGAACCGGCTGTCGGAAGACGGAAGAGGAGAAGAGAGGATCCAGGAGGCGGCGCGGAGGATGAATCTGTCCTTTTTTGAAGTTCTGTCAGAGAAGTCCCTTTACAAGAAACGGCGTCCCCGGAAGGATTTCGTCAGCCGGATGGAACGGGAGGAGGAATCCGAAGAGCTGTCCAGAGAGGATGTGCTGCGTCTGAATCGGATCCAGACCCGCTATACCAGACAGCAGATCGAAGCGTTTATCGAATCCCACATGGAAGGAGAGCAGATGTGCTCTGCCGGTCTGAAGGTGGAGACGGATGAGGAGTTCGAAATGCTGATCCTGGCTTATGATTACAGTATGAAGCACGGCAGCAGATACCAGGTACTTTCAGAAGAAGGAATGGTGGAGAGCGGCGGTTACCGCTATCCGAAGCTGACGTTTGTGCGCAGAAAGATATGAGGTTAGAATGATGATCGAATATATGGAACAGTTGACCGATGAAGAGAGGGAGCAGATCACGGAGGTGATCCAGCTTCTGATGAAACAGACATTTCTCCTGGAACGGACCTATGACAGACGTGCGGAAAAATACCAGCTTTCCAGAGCATACAAGGTCTGCGCCATGCATCTGGAATTCCTGAAGGAGTATTTCCAGGTGGCGGGCATTGAGCTGGTGGAAAATGTTTATCTGGGGATCATCTACATCCGCACCGAGATGCTGATGGGCGATAAGCTTCCCAGACTTGCTACCATCTATCTGCTGATTCTGAAGCTGATCTATGATGAACGGATGCAGCAGGCATCCTCCAGCGCCAGGATTGTCACCACTTTGGGGGAGCTGAACGGCAAAGCCGGAGAATTCCGGGTGCTTTCCTCTCTGCCTTCGCCTACGGAGATCCGCAGGTCGGTGGCGCTGCTGAAAAAGTATCAGATCATAGAACCGCTGGATATACTGGAAGAATTAAACGAACATACCAGGATGATCATCTACCCCACCGTTCATATGGTGCTGACGGGAGACGATATCCGTGAGTTGCTGAAAACATTTGACGAGGAGGACAGCCGTGGAGACGAAACAGGCATTCAAAATACTATCGAAGATCTGTCTGAATAACTGGCACTATATTGACCGGAAGATTCTGACTCTGAACCGGGAGGTTAATTTCTTTACCGGACATTCCGGCAGCGGAAAGTCGACCGTTATTGATGCGCTGCAGATCGTGCTGTATGCCAATTCGGACGGCAGGAGTTTCTTCAATAAGGCTGCCGCAGACGACTCAGACCGGAGCCTGATCGAATATCTGCGAGGCATGGTCAATATCAGTGAAAATAACGAATCTCAGTATCGGAGAAATAAGAATTTCTCCAGTACGATTGTGCTGGAATTTACCAATAGCGCTACGGAGGAACAGGAGTGTGTGGGCGTGGTCTTCGATGTGGATACGGCGTCCAATGATATCAGCCGCATGTTCTTCTGGCACCGGGGAGGACTGCTTTCCAACCAGTACCGGGGAGAAGGGCGTGTCCTGTCTACTATGGAGATCCGGGAATATCTGCAGCGTAATTTTCCACAGGACGGCTATTACTGCGGACCCAGCAACGAACGGTTCCGGCGCCAGCTCTATGACAGCTATCTGGGCGGACTGGATAAGGAGAAATTCCCCAGACTCTTTAAGCGGGCGATTCCCTTCCGCATGAATATCCGTCTGGAGGATTTTGTGAAGGAATATATCTGCATGGAGCAGGATATTGAGATTGAGGATATGCAGGAGAGCGTGCTCCGGTATGGACAGCTGTGCAAGAAGATTGACGATACCATGAAAGAGATCCGTATCCTGCGGGAAATCGGAGAACAGTATGATTTATTTGCCGCCAAAAAGCGGGAAGAGCAAAGCTGGCAGTACCGGGCTTCCCGTCTGGAGATCCTGCAGCTTAAGCGGAGGCTGGAGACGATTGCGGACCGGAAGGCGGAGGAAGAAAAGGAGAAACAGGCGCAGCTGGAGGCTGCGGGGAAATTGCAGAATGAACTGGACGGGCTGCAGGCGCAGTATGAAGAGATTATTGTGCGGATCGCCCAGACCGGCTATGAAGAACTGCAAAGACAGCTCAGGGAAGTGAACCTGTTCCTGGAGCATCTGAGCGTCAGCAGCAACAGTCTTGCCAAGACCCGGGAAAGTATGGAACAGTGGAAGAAGCAGGACGAGGTCTCCAATTCCATGCTGCGGGATATGGAAAAGCTGTGCAGCGGAACCATTTCCCCGGAAGAGCTGGAACGGCTGCAGGAAAACTTCGCGGATATCCGGCAGGAGCATGAGGAAGAAAAGAGTGATACCGGGGTACAGCTGCGGGCGCTGAAGAAGGAGAGCCAGACTCTGCGCCGGGAGATCACTGAGCTGAAGCAGGGGAAGAAAGCCTATCCCAGAGAGCTGGAGGAAGCCCGTTACCGGATCCGGGAGGAACTGCAGAAGAAGGCGGGAAGATTTGTCAACGTGCAGATCCTGGCGGATATGCTGGAGGTAAAGGATGAACTCTGGCACAATGCGGTAGAAGGGTATCTGGGAAACCAGAAACTGTCCCTGATGGTGGAGCCTGCCTATGCGAAGGAAGCCATGGAGATCTACGAAGCCATGGATCGGAAACAGTTTTTCAAAGCGGCCGTGGTGGATACGGAGCGGCTGATGCGGGAAAGCATAACTGTGGCTCCCGGGGCTCTGGCAGAAGAGGTGAAGGCTTCTTCCGATTATGCCCAGGCCTATGTGGACTATCTGCTGGGAAGAGTCATGAAATGCGAAGATATGGAAGAGCTGCGGCGGCAGCCGGTGGGAATTACCGCAGACTGTATGCTGTATAAAGGTTATAAGCTGCAGCATATGAACCCCAGAAATTATACCGAACAGGCTTGTATCGGAGAAGACAGCCTGCGAAAAAGGCGCAAGAAACTGGAGGAACGGCTGGATAAGCTGGAGCGGCAGCGCCTTCCGCTGGAGGAACGCCAGACAGAGTTGCAGGAGCTTCTGGCGATGGATTATCTGGAACGTCCGGCGGAGGATTATCTGAACCAGATCCGGGATGAACAGATGATACGGGAAAAGGAAGCGGAAAAGGAGAAGCTTACCGGACAGATCCGCGCCCTTCAGGAGGAAAATGTGGGCCTGCTGGAACGGCAGAAGGAAGAGTGGAAGGAACGTCAGGACCGGAAGAAACAAGAACTGGACGGCGTCCGCAAGTCCATCTGGCAGCATGAATCCCGGATGCGCGACGCGGACCGGGAATATCTGGAAGTGAGCGAAGAACTGGCCGCCAGAGAGAAAACCTTCCAGGAAGATTCTGCATTTGCAGAAGAATTCCAGGACTATCTGGATACCAGAAAGAGTTCTAATTATGAGTATCTGAAGAATCTCTGCTTCCGGGAGCAGACATCCTGCAAGGAAGAGAGTGAAAAACGCTACCAGGAGCTGGTGGATATAAGAAGCGCCTATCTTCGGGGATATCCCCACCGGAGCTTCTCGGTGGGAGCAGAAGACAATACGGCCTATGGAGAGCTTCTGAATAGTCTGGAGTGCGGACATCTGGAAGAATACCGGGCGAAAGCGTCGGAACAGGCCCGGACCGCCGTGCTGCATTTTAAGGAAGACTTCATATACAAAATTCGCAGCGCTATCAAAGAGGCATACCGGCGAAAAGACGAGCTGAACCGGATCATCAGCCGGCTGGATTTCGGCAAAGACAAATACCAGTTTGTCATCACCAGGAACCGGGGGCCGCTGGGAGCGTATTATGACTTGTTCATGGATGACGCCCTGGAGATCGATCCTTCCCAGCTGTCCTATCACATGGACAACCAGATGAACCTCTTTTCCATGGAGCACGAAGAACGGTACCGGGAGCAGATCAACGAACTGATCCACATCTTCATTCCGCCGGAAAATGCCGGCGCGGAAGAGCTGGAAGAGGCAAAGCAGAACATGAAGCGGTACTCAGATTACCGCACTTATCTTTCCTTCGACATGCAGCAGATCGTCCGGGGCCAGAAGAACATGCACATCGGACTGGGGCGGATGATCTCCAAGAACTCCGGAGGAGAAGGACAGAACCCGCTCTATGTGGCGCTGCTGGCCAGCTTTGCACAGATCTACCGGCTGGACGATTCTCCCCGGGCCCGCAGGAACCCTACCATCCGGCTGGTCATCCTGGACGAAGCCTTCTCCAAGATGGACGCCGAGAAAGTAGCCACCTGCATCGAACTGATCCGGGGACTCGGATTCCAGGCCATTATCAGCGCCACCAACGACAAGATCCAGAACTACCTGGAAAACGTAGACAAGACCTTCGTGTTCGCGAACCCGGACAAACAAAACATCAGCATCATGGAATTCGAAAAAGAAGACTATCCTTCATTGGGGACGGGGAATTTTTAAAAATTCCCCGTCCCCAATAAGAAATAGAGAGGAGCCGATGGAGAAGATATGAGTGTGAAATTATTTCCTACGTTAAGAAATTATAAGAAGGAGTACCTGCTAAAGGATCTGTTTTCCGGTGTGATTATTGCCGCTGTGTCGATCCCGATTTCTATGGGCTATGCGCAGATTGCGGGGCTTCCGGCAGCTTACGGGCTGTACGGGTCGGTGCTGCCGGTTCTGTTTTTTGCGCTATTTTCTACATCTAGGCAGTTTATCTTTGGTGTGGACGCGGCTCCGGCGGCGATCGTAGGCGCGGCTTTATCTACTATGGGAATCGCCCATGAGAGCAGTGCCGCTTTGCAGTATGTACCGGCCATTGCTTTCGCGGCGGGAGTGTGGCTTCTGTTGTTCTACTTCCTTCATGCGGACCGGATCGTGGACTTTATATCCACGCCGGTGATGGGCGGATTTATCAGTGGAATTGCGGTGACAATCATTCTGATGCAGATTCCCAAGCTTCTGGGCGGTACGGCGGGCACCGGGGAATTGCCGGAGCTTTTATGCCACCTGGCGGAAACAGCCCTGCATGTAAACGGCATATCTTTATGTCTGGGAGCAGCGGCCCTTGCAATCCTGATCGTGGGCAAACGATTCGTTCCCAGGTTTCCCATGGCGGTGGCCGTGATGATAGCGGGCGTTTTTCTGACAGGGTTCTGCCACGTCGATGATTACGGTGTCACCCTTCTGGCGCAGGTGAAAACCGGGCTTCCGGGTCTCTTCCTTCCGGATCTTTCCCGGATTGAGTTTACGGTTGTGGCGGGCCGGGGACTCATGGTAGCGGTGGTCATTATGGCGGAGACCCTGCTGGCGGAAAATAATTTTGCCGCGAAGAACGGCTACCGTCTGGACGACCGGCAGGAGATTCTTGCCTGCGCGGCGGGAAATATTGCTTCAGCGGCGGTGGGATGCTGCCCGGTCAATGGAAGCATTTCCCGGACTTCCATGAACGAGCAGTACGGAGGAAAGACTCAGGCCGTATCTCTGACAGCCGGAATCGCAATGGCGGCCGTGCTTCTGTGCGCTACCGGCTTCATTGGCTATCTTCCGGTACCGGTTCTCACCGCTATCGTCATCTCCGCGTTGATGAATGTGGTGGAGGTGCACCTGGCGGTGCGTCTGTACCGTGTGAGCAGACAGGAATTCTTGATTTTTATGTCGGCGTGTGCCGTGGTACTTCTTCTTGGGACCATCTATGGGGTGGTGGCAGGTATCCTGCTGTCCTTTGTGGCTGTAATTCTGAAGGCAACGAACCCGCCCCGGTATTTTCAGGGAATGATGCCGGAAAAGACAGAATTCTATAATCTGGATAAAAACAGATTTGCCTGGCCGGTCAAAGACGTTTTGATCTACCGGTTCAGTGAAAACCTGTTTTTCGCCAATATTAAAATCCTGCAGGACGACATTCTGAATCATTTGCAGGAAAATACGAAAGCTGTCATACTGGACGCAGGAGCCGTCAACAGTCTGGATATTACGGTGGCAGACGGGCTGGTGAGCCTGGCAGACAGTCTGGAAAAACAGAATGTTCGGTTCTATATGACAGAACATTCGGAAAATGTGAACGAGCAGATGCGAAAGCTTGGCATTGGCCGGTTGATCCAGGAAGGAAAGGTGCGAAGAACCATCCTGTCAGCTCTTCACGATCTGGGACTGAAGGAACCCTTCCCCCTGGAGATCCCGGAGAGCGAGATGGAGAAAGTACGGAGAAATGTTTACTTCTCCCTGACGCCGGAGGAAGAGAATTCACTGGAAGAATTCGCATGGGCGTTCGGCGCCGATACTGTCCGGGAAATTGAGAAACGGGTAAAAACTATTGCAGGGCAGATTCACGGCATATCGGATCTGGAACAGCTGTCTGAAGCGGGGCTGGAAGAGAAATTGACCTTCTGGCATTCTCTTGGTCCGCTGGATGAGGACGAACTTTTACGGAGACTGGAACTTCACATCGACGATCTGCCTCAGGAGCTGAAAGACAATCGGAAACTGGCGGTAGGGCTGATCGAACGGAGAAGAAAGATTCTGAGAGACCGGATCCTGAGAGAACACCCCAATCTGCATGAGCATCTGAGGCAGAAGCGGGAGACCCTGGAACGGCGGCTGAAAAAGCAGAGGATGGAAGAATAGCACTGATTTTTATACATACAACAGGAATTGTCAGCCGGACATGAGAATACGGCTGCGGAAGAAACTGGCACATGTTAAGGAGAGAAAGATGCAGGATTATTATAAGCAGAAGCTTTGCTTCGCCGAAGAGAGAAACCGGACCACGCTGACTGGAGAAAAGATAGAATCAGGCCGGGTAGCCTTAGAATACTGGACCAGACGAACAAATCTGGGGGATTCACTGGCTCCGGTGATCTATCAATGGATGCTGGAGAGAAACAAGACTGTGAAGCTGGACGGCAGGACAGCCGGCGGAGGAATCCTTCACCTCATGACGGTTGGATCTATCGTGAACATGGGGGAATTTGACGCGGTTGTCTGGGGCAGCGGCGTGTTGTCTTTCGGGGTTCTGAAAGAAGTATACGAAAAAAGCGCCTGCCGCAGGCTGGATATCCGGGCGGTCAGAGGGCCGATTACCCGGGCGGTGCTGGAAAATGCCGGATACCATGTGCCGGAAATCTATGGAGATCCGGGGGTATTGATGCCGCTGATCTGTCAACCGGAATATAAGGAACCGGATATTCCATACACCATTATTCCCCATTACCTGGATGTGGAGAAATGTGTCTCGGAAGGGTATGAGTATGTTGATATACTGACATCCGACTATCAGTCTTTTATTGACCGGATTGTAAGAAGCAGACGGGTGATCTCCTCGTCCCTTCACGGCATCATTCTGGCGGAAGCTTATGGAGTTCCGGCGGTTCTGCTGAACTACCAGGAGATCGATCTGCTGAAATATTATGACTATTACTATTCCACCAGCCGCAGAAGTGTGAAAGTAGCATCCACTATCAAAGAGGCGCTGACAATGGAACCCATGGAATTGCCGGATTTGTCCGACATGCAGAAGAACCTGCTGGACAGTTTTCCCTACGATCTGTTTGAAAAGTCTAAAACGTGAAAGAACAGGCAGTCTATCTGCGAAGAAGGAGTGAGAGTTTATGACAAAGTTTGAAGAACTGGAACAGGTGATTGCGAAACTTCGCGCCCCTGACGGCTGTCCCTGGGACCGGGAGCAGACCCATGAAAGCCTGAAGAAGCCTTGCATTGAAGAGGCTGCGGAAGTGGTCTGCGGAATCAACATTCTGAGCAAGACCGGAGATCCGGATAATCTGAAAGAAGAGCTGGGCGACCTGCTCTTACAGGTAGTAATGCACGCCCGGATTGCGGAGGAAGAAGGATATTTCACCATGGATGATGTGATCCGGGGAATCGTAGATAAGATGGTGCGGCGCCATCCCCATGTGTTCGGAGAAGCTGTGGTATCAGGCTCCGGTGAAGTGCTGGCCAGATGGGACGAGATAAAAAAGCAGGAGAAGGCGGGAAAAGAATGGGCGGAGGCTTATCTGCCGGAGGCATTTGAGGAGTCGAAAGCTTTGATCGATGCTGCGGCGAAAAGGAAAGGATTTAAAATATGAGACGAGCAATCGTTTGAAATGGCAAAAGATCAGGACAAGAACTATCTGAAAACCATAAGGCAAACAGAGGGAAGGGAGACGGTTATGGATAATGAGAAGGTATATGGCATGCTGTTTTCAAAGGTTTATCCGTTATTATATGCCAAGGCTGAGCGGAAAGGCCGGACCAGAGAAGAGGTGGATGAGATCGCAAATTGGCTGACAGGATATACTGCCGGTCAGATCGCAGAACTTTTAGGTACGGAAATTACTTATGGAGAATTTTTTACACAGGCTCCGGAATTAAATCCCAACAGAAAGCAGATCAAAGGTGTTATATGCGGTGTCCGTGTCGAGGAGATTAAAGAGCCGCTGATGCAGGAGATCCGGTATCTGGATAAACTGGTGGATGAACTTGCCAAAGGAAAGAAAATGGATAAAATCAAGAGGTAATATTGAAGCGGATAAGAGAAGTCAAGGGACAAATCCCGTATCAGGCATAAACCGTAGCATACAGTTCACGAAGAAAGTGGGGGTATGCTGCGATTTTATTAGTGACAGAAGAATCACCTGTTTAACCGTATCATTAGAATGCAGCATTTTCAACTGATATAATGTAGATATGAAAATTGTAAATTTAATTAAGCAGTATAAGAAGTGAGGTGAAGGTATGAAAATTCGACAATTAGAACCTTTTGAGGTTGATGAAGCTATCACTTTGATATGGAAAGTATTTTTACAATTTGAAGCTCCCGACTATTCAGATGAGGGGATTCAATCGTTTAAGGATTTTATTGAAAATGAAGAAATCCTAAAGACGCTTGAATTTTTTGGAGCTTATGAGCATAATGAATTGAGAGGCGTAATTGCCACAAACGAAAATCGAAAGCATATCTGCTGTTTCTTTGTAAAAGCAAAATATCATGGACAAGGAATTGGAAGAAAACTTTGGGAGTATGTTTTAAATCACAGTGAAAGAAATGTATTTACCGTTAATTCTTCTCCATATGCGGTACCCATCTATCGCAAATTAGGATTTGTTGATACTGATACGGAACAGTTGACGGATGGCATAAGATACACACCTATGAAATTTGTAAACGTATACGAATGTAAATGGATACCTGATTCCGAATCTCACCTATAAATCCGTTGAGCAGATGGAGCAACTTGGAAAGTATGGTTTTCTTCGAAGAGATTATCTGAAGAATCATCGAAATTCAACGTATCAGGTGATGCTTTTGCAGGATACGATTGGTGAGCATCTGCTGGAAGTGGATAAGGCTGCCAGAGAACGGGAAGAAATTATTCTGAAACAGCTAGAGAAAAAAGAGACTTTGCCGGATAAAGAGAAAGATCAGATGGCATGGGTAAGAGCTGCCAATCAGCATAGAGCGATTGCAGAAGAGATTATTCTGAAAGAATTGATTTATGTTTAAAATCGAATTGATATTTTGGCGTTGATTGCGTATAATAAAAATGTAAAGAAGGTAAAGAAAACAAAGCAATCAATGAAAGGATGATGATTATGGAAGTAGCAAAAATTTCCAGCAAAGGGCAGATTACAATTCCGGTATCTGTAAGGAACAAGTTAAAATTGAGAACTGGCGATAAAATTGTCATTCTTGAAGAAAATGGAAGATTTTATTTTGAAAACTCTGCAATGCTTGCATTTAAACGTGCAGAGGATGCCTTTGCAGGTGAAGCACAAAAGGCAGGATTTGAAACAGAAGAAGATATGCAGAAGTATATGAAAGAAATCCAGAAGGAAGTAAGGGGACGTTGATTTGCGGATAATGCTTGATACCAACATCTTTATTTCCATGATCTTCTTTCCTTCTGCACAGACCAGAGAACTGGCAAGAAGACTAACAGAAAGCCATCAGATAGTAGTTTGTGATTACGTAATTGAAGAATTACGACTTGTAACGGAACGTAAATTTCCAGCAAAAAGAAAATTCCTTGACCGCTTTTTCATGGAATTACCATTTGAACTGGTTTATACGCCGAAAGAGCTGGATTTGAACGAGTTCCCGGAAATGAGGGATGTAAAAGATTCTCCGATACTTGCAACTGCAATTATGGAGGGGATAGATGTATTTCTGACTGGGGATAAAGACTTTTTGGTGTTGGATGTCGAAACACCAGAGATTCTCACAATGAAGGAATTTTTGGAACAATATTAAAAATGAATAAATGCAAAGTAAGGCGTGAGTTATAGAAATGTGGCCCACGTCTTTTCTTTTTGCTCTGAAAGGAAGTGATGAACATGAATAAGAAGTTCCTGAAGCATTATATGGAAACAGAACCGGAAGGTACTTCCAAGAAATATATCTTTTTGGTGGACAATCAGGATATTGCAATGAATATTGTGATGTCCGGTTATCAGGCACTTTATCTGGGGCAGGAAGATGATGAATACTATTTCAGCGTAAACAGTTTCATAGAAGATATGCGGTCTATTCAGTTTCATGGAACCTGTCAGATGCGTACCACTATGTGGCTACCTGCACGACCAAATGGATGAATGACCGGATTCTGGAATTTTGCAAGGAGGCTGGTCTGGATGGAAAAGCCGGATGGCAGTTGTTTAAAGAAAAAGAATATCTGGGAAAACTGGATAATCAGCCAGAAGTAGGGAAAGCCCTGGAACAGTTTATCCTGCGGTTTGAACGAGAACCGAAGAATGATCCGGAATTAAGCCGTTTCCACAAGTTTGATTCAAAAGGGAAGGTCACTGGTGTGAAGGATATGGAGATTGTGGCTTTTCTTATAAATATTGGAAGTGCTTTAGTTAGACTATATTTAGAAAATAAATGAAAGATATTTGTGAGTGACCGGATACTTTTGGCGAATGCATCAACTGATGCAGGAATAATTGATCAGATTCTGGAAAAAATAGAGTATTAAAGGTTTTAGCAGAAGTGTGCAGTAGAGATGAATCACAAAAAAGAATGACTTACTTCTACTGCACTCTCATAGAAAGAATACCTCGGTATTCTTGTATTTTCGGAAAATATACTGCCTGTATGTTTAAGGATTATTCAAAAAATCCCGGATATAAGGAAGGGCAGCTCCGATGGTGATATTGTGTTTTGGCATTTTGCTGATCTGAAGAAAATCTGAACTTTCTGTAAAAGGAGTCAGCTTTTTGATTTCTTCGTAGAGAAAAGCAAGGTCACTTTCCGACAGATAAGGGGCGATATATCCGCCCAGGATAAAAGTCTTATCATAGATCAGATGGAGCAGATTGATTGCCTTTGCCAGATTCTGAAGATAAGAGTGCCAGCGATCCTGGAAGCTTTCTTCATGATGACGTACTTTATCAAAGAAATAGTCTATCGTTTCTGTATCATCTAGTAATGCATGGATAGAACAGAGAGTTTCCATACAGCCATGCTTGCCACAATAGCACAGTTTACCGTCTGATTCCATTTGAATGTGTTCAATTGTAGAACTATGTCCATGATCCCCACTGATTAGTTTGCGGTCTGTAATCAGAGATGCCCCAAGATGGTTGCTTAAAGAAAGGTAAAAGGCATCGTTCAAGGTTGGGGAAATCCAAAGCTCTGCAGTTGCTGCACTATCAGCATCATGAATGAAAGAACAGGGATATGGTAGATATCTGGTAAATGCAGTGATTGAAAGACCGGTACAATCCAGAATCTTACCATAGAGCACAGTTCGTGAATCTGGTGAGATCAGTCCCTGCATGGCAAATCCAATGCCAAGAATCTGTTCATCGGATAATCCAATAGAAGACTTAAAACAAAGAATCTCATGACACACTTTTTGAAAATAAACATCTTCGTTTTTAAATGTAATCGTATATACATAGCGAAGAATCTTCTCACCGTAGAGGTTTACGGCTATCATTTTTACTTCATTTTTTAAAATCTCTATACCAATTCCCACTCGAAAATCAGGAACAATTGCATAAGCAACAGCTTTTCGGCCGACATATTCTGTATCAATCTGTCCGTTTTTGGTAATCAGCCCATCTTCTTCCAAAGCGGAGAGGTTGGACGTAACTGTTGGACGGCTCAGGCGGAGATCATAAGCGATATCCTGCTGGGAAACATCCGGATTTCGATAAATATACTGATAAATCAGATTACGGTTATTTTCTTTGATCTGGTTAGGGGTGATACTTTTTCTCATATTCTTATAATCCAATCTGTAAAGCTATTTTGTAAAATACAAACCACTTATAGTATAGCAAGGATTGAAATTCTCTTCTATTGTACAAAATAAACAAATTTTTAAATATAAAATCAGATATTATTACAGATTGACTAATTTAATGTTACAGGGTATTATGTAATTGCAATTTGATAAATGATTTTACAAAATTAATTTTTAAAAGGAGAATAAATATGGGAATTATTGAAAAAATGAGACTGGATGGAAAAAAAGGTTTTGTAACAGGTGCAGCGAGAGGAATTGGAAAGTGTACAGCGACAGCATTTGCAGAAGCCGGTGCTGATGTTGCAATTGTAGATCTTGACTATGAAGAAGCAAAGAAAACAGCCAAAGAGCTGGCAGAGAAGACAGGAAGAAAAGTAATTGCGATCAAGACAGACTGTACGGACAAAGAACAGGTTGACGCAATGGTAGAACAGGTTGTGTCAGAACTGGGAGGCCTTGATTTTTGCCATAACAATGCAGGAATTTGTATTAATGCACCTGCGGAAGAAATGACTTATGAACAGTGGAGCAAAGTAATCAACATTAATCTGAATGGAATTTTCCTTACTGACATCGCAGCAGGAAAATATATGTTGGAACATGGTGGCGGATCGATCATCAATACAGCATCCATGTCAGCGCATATTGTAAATGTTCCGCAGCCACAGTGTGCATACAACGCATCAAAAGCCGGTGTAATTCAGTTGACAAAATCACTCGCCATTGAATGGGCAAAGAGAGGTGTTCGTGTTAACTGTATCAGTCCGGGATATATTGGAACAGAACTGACACTCAATTCTCCGACATTGATTCCACTGATCGAAAAATGGAATGAAATGGCACCACTTGGAAGAATGGGGAAACCAGAAGAACTGGAATCCATTTGTGTATACCTTGCCGGAGATACAAGTACATTTACAACAGGATCTGATTTTGTCGTTGATGGAGCATTTACCTGTTTCTAAGGCAAAGAGAAAGGAGAGGAATATTATTATGAACCAGAGAGATTCGATTTTGAACGGAAAAACAGCTCTTGGCATTGAACTTGGATCAACAAGAATAAAAGGGGTGCTTATTGATTTGAGCGGAAAGGTGCTTGCAGTTGGAATCCACGACTGGGAAAATTCATTTATTGATAATATCTGGACTTACAGTATAGAAGAGATACATAGAGGACTTCGTGGCTGTTACCGTTCGTTGTGTGATGAAGTTAAGAAAAAATATGGATTAACTCTTAAAAGAATCGGATCAATCGGAGTAAGTGCCATGATGCATGGATATATGGCTTTGGATAAAGAGGGAAATCAGATCGCACCGTTTCAGACCTGGAGAAACACAAATACGCAGGAGGCGGCAGATGAACTGACAGAACTATTCCAATTTAATATTCCTCTTCGATGGAGTATTGCACATCTGTATCAGAGGATTCTGGATCAGGAAGAACATGTAAAAAGACTGGCATATGTATCAACGCTCAGTGGTTATATTCATTGGAAATTGACTGGAGAGAAAGTAATTGGAGTGGGCGATGCTGCCGGAATGTTTCCGATTGATTCGGATATCTGTGACTATGATGAACAAATGGTTCAGAAATTTGATGCACTGATTGAGAAATATGAGTATGGCTGGAAATTAAGAGACATTTTTCCAAAAGTGCTTGTTGCAGGAGAAAAGGCTGGAAGCCTGACGAAAGAAGGAGCAGTATTTTTAGATGAGAGCGGAAATCTGGAAGCAGGCATTCCACTGTGTCCTCCAGAAGGAGATGCAGGAACCGGAATGACTGCAACCAATTCTGTAGCACTGGGAACTGGAAATGTATCAGCAGGAACAAGTACATTTGCAATGATTGTTCTGGAAAAACAACTCAGTAAAGTTTACAGAGAAATTGACATGGTTACAACACCATCCGGTTTTCCGTGTGCGATGTCACATGCCAATAATGGAACTTCTGATCTAAATGCGTGGGTCAGCCTGTTTGGTGAGTTTGCAAAACTTATGGGATATCAGGTAGATATAGGAGAACTGTTTGAAAAATTATATAGAAATTCTCTCGAAGGGGATTCAGATTGTGGAGGACTCCTTGCATATGGATATTATTCAGGAGAGAATATCACGATGATTAATGAAGGACGTCTTGCCTTTCTTCGCACACCAGAGAGCCATTTTAATCTGGCAAACTTTATGAAAGCTCATTTGTACACTTCACTTGGTGCAGTCAAGATGGGACTGGACATATTGATGGAAGAAGAAAAAGTAAAAGTGAATCGGATCATAGGACATGGTGGGTTCTTTAAGACAAAAGGCGTTGGACAGAGATATCTTGCGGCAGCTGTTGGTGCACCGGTTACAGTAATGGATACAGCAAGTGAAGGCGGCGCATGGGGAATCGCACTTCTGGCAGCATATCTGATTAACAAAAAGAAAGATGAGAAACTGGAAAATTATTTGGAAAATCGCATTTTTGGAGAACTATCAGGAGAGACAGTGATCCCATATGAGCAAGATAAAAAAGGATTTGACGTTTTTATGGCACGTTATAAGGCAGGTCTTGAAATCGAGAAAAAAGCAATCGAAGTGATGAAATGGTAAAACCGGGAGGTTGATTATGGAGAAGTGGAAAAAAAGGGTGGGCTATGGAATCGGAGATCTGGGATGTAATCTGGTTTTCAGCACAATGGCCTCCTATCTTATGGTGTTTTATACAGATGTATTTGGGATTACAGCAGCGGCAGCAGGTACTATGATGCTGGTTACGAAATTTATTGATGCACTTACAGACACAGGTATGGGCATGATCGTAGACCGGACGCATACAAAATGGGGACAAGGGCGACCATATTTCATTTTGGGTGCAGTGCCGTTTGCGGTTTTTACATTTTTAACGTTTTATATTCCGGATATGGGAAGCAGAGGAAAACTGATCTGGGCATACATAACATATTGTCTGCTTTGTACAGCGTATACGGTGGTCAATATTCCACTTAATACAATCGTTCCGAGACTCACATCAGATGTACATGAAAGAGATATTCTGGTATCAACCCGAATGGTATGCGCGATGATCGGAACGGCGATTGTAATGACGATCACAGCACCGCTGGTAAAATTTTTTGGTGGTGAAAATGAAGCAAAAGGTTATCTTGTTACAATGACAATTTATGGAATTATAGCAATGATAATTTTCTTTATTACATTTGCAAGTACGAAAGAAGTTGTGCCACCAACGGTGAGCAATGAAAAAACAAGTCTGAAAGAAAGCCTGAAAGGACTGACAGGACAGGCATGGATTTTATTTCTTCTGAATTTGTTCTATTTTTCATTATATGTAGTAAGAAATACAACAGTACTTTACTACTTTAAGTACAATCTTGGCAGAACAGAGTGGTTGTCGCTTGTCGGCATTCTTGGAATTTTATCGGGACTACCGATGTTGCTTGCACTTCCGTCATTGGAAAAAATTTTCAGCAAAAGAAGCCTTATGTTTTTGAGCGTTGGGATGTATATTGCAGGAAATCTTCTGATCTTTATCGGTAAAAATTCAGCAGTATGTCTTCTTACGGGACTTGTAATCACAGGACTTGGTATCTATGGGATTTTCGGAATTACATTTGCAATGCAGCCAGATGTAATTGATTATTCTGAATATCAGAAAAATTCAAGTATTGCCGGAATGATCGCTGCTTTTCAGGGATTTTTTGTTAAAGGCGGAATGGGGCTTACAAGTTTTATTATAGGGGTTTTTCTGAAAAAGGGCGGGTATGTTGCGAATACAGTACAGACTCCGAAGGCACTTTCTTATATAGAAATTTGTTTTATCTGGATTCCAATCGTGCTTTGTGTAGTTATTGCTGTTCTGACGTATTTTTACAAACTGGACAGTATTAGAGAAGCAATGACGGATGAACTGGAGGGGAGAAGACAAAGAATGGCTTATGATGGAATGTAAAGGAGCAATTTTTGATATGGACGGCCTGCTGTTTGATACGGAAAAACTTTTTCAGCAGACCTGGAATGAAATTGCAGAAGAAAGAGGTGTCCTGCTTCCGAAAGAGTTCGCCGGGAAAATATCAGGAACCAATGGAAAACATATGTGCTGTGTGATTGAAAAATATTACAAAATTTCAGATGGAAAAGAAATTCAGGATGAATGTATGCAGCGTGTGCAGGCAAAACTTAAACGAAATGTCCCAAAGAAGCCAGGAGTTGATGAAATTTTGCAGTATTTTAAGAAAAATAAAATTCCTCTTGCGGTGGCGAGCAGCAGTTCAAAACAATTGATTGAAAGTAATCTTAGGGTTGCAAGGTTATCTGCGTATTTTGATGCAATTGTAAGTGGAACAGAAGTAAAGCATGGAAAACCTGCTCCGGATATCTTTTTTATTGCGGCTGAGAGAATAAAATGCAAACCAGAAGAGTGCTATGTATTCGAAGATAGTGTTAATGGAGTGAGAGCAGGAGTTGCTGCTGGCTGTAAGACCGTTATGATACCAGATTTAATTTTACCGACGAGAGAAGAATATAAGTGTTGTTATGGTGTTTACGATACGCTTAAGGACGTCGTAATGAGTTTCCTGTGACAATAAAAATATATGGTGTATTGCATGTTTTCAGAGCAGCAATACACCTTTTTGTTGCTAGGAGCGGGCGATGGCAGAATTATCGCTTTTCTGCAAAAAATTGGTGTCAACCTAAGAAAAATGTCAATTACAAGAGTGAAAAATGCTTGCCAACCATGGATTTTACTAGGTTTACAAAAAAATATTAAAAAAATTAGCACTCGACTATTGACTCTGCTAACAACAAGTGTTATAGTTCCGATAGAACAGAAAAACCTAGTTTCCATTTTAAAGGAGGCGTATGTATATGAATATCAACAAATTTACACAGAGTTCTATGGCTGCGGTTCAGAACTGTGAGAAGATCGCGATGGAATATGGCAATCAGGAGATCGGGCAGGAGCATCTGCTGTATGCGTTGCTTACCATAGATGACAGTCTGATTCTGAAGTTGTTTGAAAAGATGGGAGTTTCGAAAGAAACGATTATCAATCGCACAGAGGAAGCACTCCGGAAACGGCCCAAGGTTCAGGGAGGCCAGATGTTTATCGGCCAGGACTTGAACAAGGTGCTGATTCACGGAGAGGATGAGGCCAGGCAGATGGGTGATGAATATGTATCCGTCGAGCATCTGTTTCTGGCGCTGATGAAGCATGCCAGCCGGGAGATGAAGCAGTTGTTCCGGGAACTGGGCATCAGCCGGGACGGTTTCCTGCAGGCGTTATCCACGGTCCGGGGCAATCAGCGGGTGACCAGCGACAATCCGGAAGCTACCTATGATACACTGAATAAATACGGCCAGGATCTGGTGGAACGAGCCAGAGAGCAGAAGCTGGACCCTGTTATCGGAAGGGATGCGGAGATCCGTAACGTGATCCGGATACTGTCCCGGAAGACGAAGAATAATCCAGTGCTGATCGGAGAACCTGGCGTCGGCAAGACGGCGGCGGTAGAAGGCCTGGCACAGCGGATTGTGCGGGGCGATGTGCCGGAAGCTCTGAAGGATAAGAAGGTATTTGCCCTGGATATGGGCGCTCTGGTAGCAGGAGCCAAATACAGAGGTGAATTCGAGGAACGTCTGAAAGCGGTGCTGGAGGAAGTGAAGAACAGTGACGGCAACATTATTCTGTTCATCGATGAGCTTCACACCATCGTAGGCGCCGGCAAAACCGACGGCGCCATGGATGCGGGCAACATGTTAAAGCCCATGCTGGCAAGAGGAGAGCTCCACTGTATCGGAGCTACCACGCTGGATGAGTACCGGCAGTATATTGAGAAAGACGCGGCGCTGGAGCGGCGGTTCCAGCCGGTTCTGGTGGATGAACCTTCGGTGGAAGACGCCATTTCTATTCTGCGAGGACTGAAGGAACGGTATGAAGTATTCCACGGGGTTAAGATCACCGACGGCGCCCTGGTGGCAGCGGTTACCTTGAGCAACCGGTACATTTCCGACCGGTTCCTGCCGGATAAGGCCATCGACCTGGTGGATGAAGCCTGTGCCCTGATCAAGACGGAGCTGGACTCCATGCCGATGGAACTGGATGCCCTGAACCGGAAGATTATGCAGATGGAGATTGAAGAAGCTGCGCTGAAGAAAGAAGACGACCGACTCAGCAAGGAACGGCTGGCCAAATTACAGGGAGAGCTGGCAGAGGAGCGTGAGCAGTTCGCGAAACAGAAAGCCCAGTGGGATAATGAGAAACGTTCTGTTGAGCATGTGCAGAAGTTAAGAGAGCAGATCGAACAGCTGAACCGGGAGATCGAAGCCGCCCAGAGAAGCTACGATCTGAATAAAGCGGCGGAGCTGCAGTACGGACGGCTGCCCCAGCTGCAGAAGCAGCTGGAAGAAGAGGAAGAGCGGGTGAAGGACGAAGATCTGTCCCTGGTGCATGAAAGCGTCACCGATGAGGAGATTGCCAAGATCATTTCCCGCTGGACCGGAATTCCGGTGGCAAAGCTGAACGAAAGTGAGCGGAGCAAGACCCTGCATCTGGCAGATGAGCTGCATAAGCGGGTCATCGGTCAGGACGAAGGCGTGACCAAGGTAACGGAAGCTATCATCCGTTCAAAGGCGGGGATCAAGGATCCTTCCAAACCCATCGGATCCTTCCTGTTCCTGGGACCTACCGGTGTCGGTAAGACCGAGCTTGCGAAAGCTCTGGCGGAGAGTCTATTTGACGATGAGAACAACATGGTGCGGATCGACATGAGTGAATATATGGAGAAATACTCCGTTTCCCGTCTGATCGGAGCGCCTCCGGGATATGTGGGATACGATGAGGGTGGCCAGCTGACTGAGGCAGTCCGGAGAAAACCGTATTCGGTAGTCCTCTTTGATGAGGTGGAGAAGGCCCATCCGGATGTGTTCAACGTACTCTTACAGGTACTGGACGATGGACGTATTACCGATTCCCAGGGAAGAACGGTGGATTTCAAGAACACGATCCTGATTATGACCTCTAATATTGGATCGGCGTACCTGTTGGATGGTATCGAACCGGATGGCAGCATTAAGCCGGAAGCAGAAGAGATGGTGATGAACGACCTGCGGGCGCATTTCCGTCCGGAATTCCTGAACCGTCTGGATGAAACCATCATGTTCCGTCCTCTGACGAAGGAGAATATCTACTCCATCATCCAGCTTCTGGTGGAGGATGTGAACCGGAGACTCTCAGATAAGGATCTTCGGATTGAACTGACAGAATCGGCGAAACAGGTGATCGTGGAAGGCGGATACGACCCCATGTACGGTGCAAGACCGCTGAAACGTTATCTGCAAAAGCATGTGGAGACATTGGCCGCGAAGCTGATCCTGGAAGGAAATGTGGGAAGCGGCGATACGATTCTCATCGATGAGCAGGACGGCGAGCTGAAAGCCGGGATTAAACAGCATTTGCAGCAGATTTAAGCCCTGGCGGAGATTGCGGCGGGAGACGCCTCTGTGCTAGAATAAAAGACAGAGGTGCAGAAGATGGGAAAAATAATTTTTCATATAGATGTGAATTCCGCCTATCTTAGCTGGACGGCGGTGGAACAATTGAAGAATGGAAGAGAAGTGGATATCCGGACGATCCCTGCCATCATCGGCGGGGATCGCAAGACCCGTCATGGGGTTGTTCTGGCTAAGTCCATCCCTGCGAAGAAGTACGGGATCGTGACGGGGGAGCCGGTGGCCAATGCTCTGCGGAAATGTCCGGACCTTCATATGGAGCGTCCGGATCATTCCATGTACCGCCGGTACAGCGTTCAGCTGATGGAATTTCTTAGAACCTATACCCATCAGATCGAACAGGTCAGCGTGGATGAATGTTATATGGATTTTACCGAAGCGGCGAAACGCTTTCCATCTGTACTGACCGGGGCGGAAGAGATCCGGTCGGAAGTCCGGACAAGATTCGGATTCACTGTAAATATCGGTATTTCCACCAATAAGCTGCTGGCGAAGATGGCGTCGGATTTTGAGAAGCCGGACAAGACGCATACCTTGTACCCGGAGGAAATCCAAGAGAAAATGTGGCCGCTGCCGGTGCGGGAACTCTATATGGCGGGCCGCTCCAGTACGGAGACGTTGAAGAAGCTGGAGATCTATACCATCGGAGACCTGGCGCAGACGGATCCGGCCATTCTGGAGCTGCATCTGAAAAGCCACGGGCGGAAATTGTGGGAATTTGCCAACGGTATGGGAAGCGACGTGGTAGAATGGGAACCCCAGGAAGCCAAGGGAATCGGCAATTCCGTAACCTTGCCCCGGGATGTAACGACAGAAGAAGAGGCCCGAAAGATTCTGGAGAAACTGTCGGAAAGTGTGGCGGGGAGACTGAAAAAAGCGGGGCAGAAGGCGGGCATGCTCAGTGTGGAGATCAAGTATCATACTTTTGAAAATGTGTCCCATCAGAAGCAGCTTGACAGGCCCACCAACCAGGAAAAGGAGATTCTGGAGACGGCAATGGTTCTGTTCCGGGAACTCTGGAACCGGGAGCCGGTGCGGCTGTTGGGTATCCGCAGTTCCAAGCTGGCGGAAGAAGGCGAGCCGGAACAGCTCAGCCTCTTTGATCTGGAGATAGAGCCGGAGGAAAAGCGCAGGAAGCGGCGTCAGATGGAAGCTGCCATGGAGAAACTGCGCGGAAAGTACGGAAAAGATGTGATCCGGAAGGGACCGGGGTATTGACAAAAACTGGAGGAACAGATATACTTTTACGCATAAGAGCATCGGCGAATTATATTTTGTATAGTTTGCGGGTGTTCTTTTTTGTGTAAAATTCGGTGAAACGATAAATGATAAGCAGTAAGAAAGAGAGGAAGGATCATATGAAACAATTGAATTGGAAAGAGCTGGGGCTGGATATTCTGGTGGATCTGGCGGCAGGAATGGTGATCGCCATCGGCGTGTACAATTTCGCACTGAACGCCAATTTCCCGGTGGCAGGATTCTCAGGCGTAGCCATTATTCTGTACCACCTGCTGGGGTTGCCGGTGGGTATCGGAACCATCATCCTGAACGTTCCGGTGGCAATCTTCTGTTATAAATTCCTAGGACGGACTTTTTTCCTGAAGTCGGTCAAATCTATGTTGATATCATCGGCACTGATGGATTATGTGGCGCCCCTCTTTCCGGTATATGACGGCAGCCGTTTCCTGGCGGCCCTGTGCATGGGCGTTCTCTGTGGTATCGGTTATGCCATGATTTTCATGCGGGGTTCCTCTACCGGCGGTCAGGACTTTATCAGCGTAGCTGTCAAAAAAGTGAAACCACATATGACCCTGGGTATCATCACCTTTGTGCTGGATATGGTGACAATCATTCTGGGTACAGTACTCGTCTTCCACGATGTGGACGGTCTCATCTACGGTATTATCGTGACCTATCTGATGGCCATCGTCATGGACCGGATCATGTATGGAATCGACGAAGGCAAGCTGACACTGATTGTAACCGAACACGGCGAAGAACTGGCGAAACAGATCGACGCTTACTCCGGAAGAGGCTCTACAATTCTGAAGGGCATGGGAAGCTATTCCAGACAGAATAAGGATGTGGTGATGTGCGCCTGCAACAACAAACAGATGTACACCATCAAGAAAATGGTTCACAAACTGGACCCCAAAGCATTTACCATCATCATGGAATCCAACGAAGTGGTAGGAGAAGGATTCAAAGAAGAGCTGGGCGAATTGGAATAGAGGGAAGAAGCCAGAACAAAGAGGGCTGTCCGAAACAGGACAGCCCCTTTACAACTTCTTTTATTCCTTATGCATATAATTTTACCAGTTCGATCAGAACATCTACTGCCTTGTCCATGCCTTCCACGGTAATGTGCTCGTACGGGCCGTGGTAAGCATGTCCGCCGGTTCCCAGGTTCGGGCAGGGAAGTCCTTTGAAGCTGAGCTGGCATCCGTCGGTGCCGCCGCGGATGGGCAGTACCAGAGGTGTAACGCCGGCGTTCTCGCAGGCGGTCTTGGCATTGTCGATCAGGTGCATGCATCCGGCGATGATCTCTGCCATATTCTTGTACTGGTCGGAGATAGTCAGGGATACGGTGCCCTCGCCCCACTTCTCGTTTAAGTTCTTCTCGATCAGGCGCAGGGTGTTCTTGCGCGCCTCGAAGAAGGTGGCGTCATGGTCACGGACGATATAGTTCAGCTGTGCCTTGGCGCAGTCGCCGGACATGGACATGAGATGATAGAAGCCTTCATATCCTTCCGTTCCGCGCGGAGTTTCCATTCCCGGCAGCAGGTCGTTGATCTCCATGGCTACCAGGCAGGCGTTGATCATGGTGTCCTTGGAAGAACCCGGATGTACGCTGAAGCCGGTGATGTCGAACTGGGCCTTGCAGGCGTTGAAATTCTCATACTGGATCTCGCCTTCTGTGTCGCCGTCCAGAGTGTAGCCATATTCAGCGCCGAACTGCTCCACATTGAAGTGAGCGGCTCCGGTGCCGATCTCTTCATCCGGCGTAAAAGCCACGCTGATAGGACCGTGGGGCATGCCGCTGGTATTCAGATATTCGATCAGAGTCAGGATCTCGGCGATACCGGCCTTATCGTCGGCCCCCAGGATGGTATGTCCGTCGGAGGTGATGAGCGTTCTGCCCTTCAGATCCTTCAGATGCGGAAATACTTCGGTACTTAGTACCAGGCCGCTGTCCCCAAGCGGAAGATCTTCTCCGTTATAATTTTCTGTGATGACCGGACGGATCTCCTGGTCTACAAAATCTGCTACTGTATCCATATGTGCAATGAAACCGATGGAGGTCTTGTCCTCGTACCCGGCAGTGGCAGGAAGCTTGCCGTACAGGTAGCACTGGTCGTCCAGGACGATATCCTGAAGCCCGAGAGCTGCCATTTCTTCCTTTAAAATATTCGCCAGATCGAACTGACACTGAGAGGATGGAACAGTCTCGCTGTTCTCATCGCTTGGTGTACGTACGGTGACGTAGTTCAATAGTCTTTCATAAGCTTTCATGATGAATTCCCCTTTGCTTTGTGATTTTCAGGCGGACCGAAAAACCGTCTGTCTGCTATAACCTACTATAACACAATTTCATCTTTGTTTCATCCTAAAATAATGGTATACTATACCTGTAGCGCCGGACGGGCGCAGAATTTGCAGAGAGATCATACGGGAGGCATAAAAGCATGAAGTTAACAGAGTTGCTGGAACGGTTGGAATATGAAGTAAGACAGGGAGACGACGGAATCGAGGTTACAGAACTGACTAACGATTCCAGAAAGGTGACGGCAGGCAGTGTGTTCGTCTGCATCAGCGGGGCGGTGTCAGACGGTCATGAATATATTGAAGATGTGGCGGCCAAGGGAGCTGCAGCCGTGGTGGTGGAACGGCCGGTGGAGGCGCCGGAAGGACTGACGGTGATTCATGTGGACGATACCCGCTATGCGCTGGCCCTGATGTCGGCTGCATATTTCGGATATCCGGCGGAGAAATTAAAAGTAATCGGCATCACCGGAACCAAAGGGAAGACGACCACAACGTATATGGTGAAGTCCATTCTGGAGGGAGTGGGACATAAAGTAGGACTGATCGGAACCATTGAAGCCATCATTGGAGACAAGTCCATACCGGCCAATAATACGACGCCGGAATCCTTTACCATTCACCAGTATTTTGCGCAGATGGTAGAGGAAGGGTGCGACAGCGTGGTGATGGAGGTGTCTTCCCAGGGACTGATGCTCCACCGGACGGCAGGTATTGAATTTGAGATCGGAATCTTCACCAATCTGGGAGAAGATCATATCGGGCCTAATGAACATAAAGATTTTGAAGATTATAAACGGTGCAAGGGAATCTTATTTACCCAGTGCAAATTGGGAATCGCCAACGTGGATGACCAGTGGTACAGGGACGTGTTCCGCAACGCCACTTGTAAGGTAGAGACCTTTGGATTCTCGGAACAGGCAGATCTGCGGGCCACGAATGTCCAGCATATTTCCCGGCCGGGATATCTGGGCGTTGCCTATCACGTCAGCGGATTGATGGACTTTGACGTGGAGATTGATATTCCGGGAGACTTCAGTGTGTATAACTCCCTGACGGCGATCGCGGTCTGCCGGCATTTCGATGTGCCGGTGGAAAATATTAAGAAGGCACTGAAGGTGGCGAAGGTGAAGGGAAGAATCGAGATGGTGAGGGTGTCAGATGATTTCACCCTGCTGATCGATTACGCTCACAATGCCATGAGTCTGGAGAGTCTGCTTCATACTCTGAGGGATTATAATCCTGGCCGGATCGTGACCGTGTTTGGCTGCGGCGGCAACCGGTCGAAGACCCGGCGTTACGAGATGGGAGAAGTATCTGGAAAGCTGTCGGATTTTACTATCATCACATCGGATAATCCACGGTTTGAAGAACCCCAGGATATCATCAACGATATCATTACCGGTATGCAGAAAACAGATGGAAAATATATCGATATCTGTGACCGTAAGGAAGCCATCCGGTATGCGATTGAACATGGACAGGCGGGGGATATTATCGTGCTGGCCGGAAAGGGCCATGAGACTTATCAGGAGATCAGGGGCGTTAAGTATGATATGGATGACCGTGTCCTGATCCAGGAAGTATTAGAGGAGTTGCATGTACGCTGATATTATCATCGATATTACCCATGAAAAATTAGACCGAGTGTTTCAATATGGCATCCCCTCTCATCTGGAGGGGATGCTTAAGGTTGGAACCGAGGTGAGGGTGCCTTTTGGAAAAGGGAATAAGGAGACCAGAGGCTATGTAGTGGGATTCTCAGAACAGCCCGGTTATGACTTGGAGAAGATCAAGCCGGTGGCCGGTATCGTGGAGGATGGGATTGCTATCGAAGGCAGGCTGGTGGAGCTGGCAGGCTGGATGAAAGAGACCTACGGCGGTACTATGATCCAGGCGCTGAAGACGGTGCTGCCCATTAAGAAGCAGGAAGAAATCCGCAGTAAGAAACAAATTCTGCTGGCGGTGACAGAGGAAGAAGGAAAGAAGAAGCTGGATTGGTATCTTCACAAGAACCAGAAGGCAAGGGCCCGGCTTCTTGCGGCCCTTCTGGATTGCCCGGAACAGGAATATGATCTGATTACAAAGAAGCTGCATATCACTGCCTCGGTGGTACGTGCGCTGGAGGAGCAGGGGATGGTGAAAGTCAGCAGCCGGCGGGTAATGCGTTCACCGATCCATAAAATGCGGCCAAAAAAAGAGCCGGTGGAGCTGAATGAAGAGCAGAGCCGGACAGTTGGGCAGTTTCGGCAGGATTACAGCCGGGGAATCCGCAAGACCTATCTGGTCTATGGAGTGACCGGAAGCGGGAAGACGGAAGTCTATATGGAAATGATCCGCCAGGTGGTGGACGAAGGAAAGCAGGCTATCGTCCTGATTCCGGAGATTGCCCTAACCTATCAGACGGTCATGCGGTTCTATGGAAGATTTGGGGATCGTGTGTCTATTCTCCATTCCCGGATGTCCCAGGGAGAGAGATTCGACCAGATGGACCGGGTGAAAGCAGGAGAGGTGGATGTGATGATCGGGCCAAGATCGGCGTTGTTCACTCCATTTTTCAACCTGGGTCTGATCATTATCGATGAAGAACATGAAGGCACTTATAAAAGTGAACAGGTTCCCCGGTATCATGCCAGGGAGACAGCCATCCACCGGGCGGAAACGGAAGGGGCCAGCGTGGTGCTGGGATCGGCCACTCCGTCGCTGGAATCTTTCTATTCCTGCCGGACAGGACGGTATCAGCTGTTGGAATTAAGGAACAGAAGCCGTCGGCAGGAACTGCCGTCTGTGTATATTCAGGATATGCGTGAGGAGCTTAAGGCGGGCAACCGGTCCATCTTAAGCGACCGGCTCCGGGAATTAATGGAAGACCGGCTTGAAAAGAAGGAACAGATCATGTTGTTCCTGAACCGGCGGGGATACGCTGGTTTTGTCTGTTGCAGAGCCTGTGGATATGTAGTAAAATGTCCTCACTGTGATGTGTCTTTGTCGACGCACCGCAATGGCAGAATGGTCTGCCATTACTGCGGCTACGAGGAGCCGGTGATTCATGTCTGTCCGTCCTGCGGATCCCCTTATGTGGGAGGATTCCGGGCCGGGACCCAACAGGTGGAAGAACTGGTACGGCGGCAGTTCCCGCAAGCAAGAGTTCTGCGGATGGATCTGGATACCACGAAGCAAAAGGATGGATATGAGAAAATTCTGGAAACATTTGCGGACGAACGGGCGGACATTCTGATCGGAACTCAGATGATTGTGAAGGGTCATGATTTCCCCAAGGTGACTCTGGTGGGAATTCTGGCGGCGGATCTGTCTCTTTATAGTGATGATTATCGGTCCGCAGAGCGTACTTTCCAGCTTTTGACCCAGGCGGCAGGCCGTGCAGGCCGTGGGGATCGTGCAGGAGAGGTGGTGATCCAGACCTACAGTCCGGACCATTACGGTATCCAGATGGCGGCGGCCCAGGACTACGAAGGGTTCTATGAAGAAGAAATGCGTTATAGGGAGCTGATGGGATATCCGCCGGTGGAGCATCTGCTGGCAGTGCTGATGACCGGACCGGAGGAGGAGCAGCTTCATCTGGCAGCAGATTATTTGAAACAGTTTTTGAAGCGGATCGATCCGGGCGGCCGGATGCAGGTCATTGGACCGGCCAGTCCTTATGTGGCGAAGGTCAGTGACGTATACCGGCGGGTATTGTACATTAAGGAAGAGGAAAAGAGTATCCTGATTGAAGCAAAGAACAGGATGGAACAATATATTGAAGCAAACAAGGGGTTTCAGACACTTCGGATCCAGTTTGACCTGGACCCCATGGGTGTGTTCTAGAAGCCAGATGTGAGAGGAGAAGAAAGATGGCAATCAGAAAGATCAGAGAGATGGGCGATGAGGTCCTGACAAAACCTTGTAAGGAAGTAACGAAGATGACACTTCGGACGAAGATATTGATCGACGATATGCTGGATACCATGTATGAGGCTTATGGTGTAGGACTTGCGGCGCCTCAGGTGGGAATCTTAAAAAGGATTGTGGTCATCGATGTGGGTGAGGGACCCATCGTTTTGGTGAATCCTGAGATTATTGAAACATCCGGGGAACAGACCGGAGAAGAAGGCTGCCTGAGCGTTCCAGGAAAGTCTGGACAGGTGACCCGGCCGGATTATGTGAAAGTGAGAGCTTTGAACGAAGAGATGGAAGAGATCGAACTGGAAGGGGAAGGGCTTCTGGCCCGTGCCTTCTGTCATGAGATTGATCATCTGGACGGAAAGCTGTATGTAGATCTGGTAGAAGGAGAACTTCATGATGTGAATTATGAAGAGCCGGAAGACGGGGAGGAAGTATAGATGAGAGTTATTTTCATGGGTACGCCGGATTTTTCGGTGGGCACGCTGGAAGCGCTGGTGAAAGCAGGGCATGAGGTGGTACTGGCTGTGACTCAGCCGGATAAACCCAAAGGACGCGGCGGAAAGATGCAGTTTACACCGGTGAAGGAAAAGGCGCAGGAATATGGAATCCCGGTATACCAGCCAAGAAGGATCCGGGAACCAGAGTGTGTGGAAGAGCTGCGCAGATATCAGGCAGATGTGATGGTGGTAATCGCATTCGGCCAGATCCTGCCAAAAGAGATTCTTGAGATGACGCCTTACGGCTGTATCAATGTCCATGCATCCTTGCTTCCCAAATACCGTGGAGCAGCTCCTATCCAGTGGGCGGTGATCCGTGGAGAACAGATGTCCGGCGTTACCACTATGCAGATGGACGAAGGCCTGGATACCGGGGATATGCTGCTGAAGACGGAAATCATCCTGGATGAGAAGGAGACCGGCGGAAGCCTTCATGATAAGCTGGCAAAAGCCGGGGCAAAGCTGTGTGTAGAGACTCTGGAAGGGCTTCGGCAGGGAAATATTCAACCGGTTCCCCAGGGAGAAAGTCCTACGGAATATGCCCGGATGCTGGATAAAAAGCTTGGAAATATTGACTGGAGCAAAAGCGCAGCAGAGATTGAGCGGCTGATCCGGGGGCTGAATCCATGGCCCAGCGCCTATACCGGATGGAACGGCAAGGTGATGAAGATCTGGGAGGCGCAGGTATGCGGAGATTCGGAAAATGGAGCGGCGCCTGGAACTATCGTCCGAGTGGAGAAGGATGGGTTCCTGGTTCAGACTGGAGATGGGGTTCTGAAGGTGTGCGCACTGCAGATTCCAGGAAAGAAACGGATGGAAGCAGATGCATTTTTGCGGGGATATCCGATGGAAGCCGGGATGATATTATCAGCGGATATATAATCCCGGGTAGAAATGATTTATTAAGATTTGTTAAAAAACGATGAAAAAGCGGTTTTTTCATCGTTTTTCATATATAATATCTCAAAGAAACCATTAAGAGAGATAGCAGGAGGAAGATGCATGTATTATCCAATGTATTTTGACAGCACATATATATTAGTTTTGATCGGGCTGGTCATCTGTCTGGGAACTTCGGCAAAGATGAAGTCCACTTTTTCCAAATATTCCAGAGTCCGTAATCACGCGGGAATGACGGGGAGAGATGCGGCGGAGCAGGTGCTTCGAAGAGCCGGCATCTATGATGTTCGTGTGGAGCATATATCCGGCGATCTGACGGATCATTATGATCCGAGAACGAAGGTTCTGCGTTTGTCTGACGCAACCTATAGCTCCACTTCTGTGGCGGCGGTTGGAGTGGCGGCTCACGAGTGCGGACATGCGATCCAGCATGCTACAGGTTATGCGCCGCTTCAGCTGCGGAGTCTTCTGGTTCCGGTGGCTAACTTTGGAAGCAGTATTGCATGGCCGCTGATCCTTATCGGCCTGATTTTTAATAACCAATCTTCGGTGCTGTTTCTGAACCTGGGAATTTTCGCTTTTTCTCTGGCAGTTCTGTTTCAGCTGGTTACCCTTCCGGTAGAATTTAATGCCTCCCGGCGGGCGGTGCAGATACTGGGCGGCAGCGGCATGCTGTATGGAGAAGAGATAGATGCGACGAAGAAAGTACTGACAGCGGCGGCGCTGACGTATGTGGCGGGAACCACATCGGCGATTCTGCAGCTGTTGCGTCTGATTCTGATTTCTAATTCCAGAAGAAGATAGGAGAGAGGCTATGGCATCGGCGGTAAACGAACGAGAACTGATTCTGGAGGCTCTTTTACAGATTACGCGAGATGGCGAATACAGCCATCTGGCGCTGAAGAACCTTCTGGACATTCATCAGTATATGGACAAGAGAGAGCGTGCGTTCATCACGAGGGTGGTGAATGGCACGCTTGAACGCATGATAGAAATTGATTACATCATCAATCAGTTTTCTAAGGTAAAGGTGAATAAGATGAAGCCGGTGATACGCTGTATCCTGCGAAGCAGCGTATACCAGCTGAAATACATGGACAGCGTGCCGGACTCCGCCGTATGCAACGAGGCGGTGAAGCTGGCCGGGAGACGGGGATTCCGGAATCTGAAGGGGTTTGTCAATGGAGTACTCCGCAATATCAGCAGGAATCTTAACCAGATCTCTTATCCGGATGATTCCAATCCGGTGAAGAGAATCTCGGTCTGTTATTCCCTGCCGGTATGGGTTGTCAGTCAGTGGATTGATGTATACGGAGAAGAAAAGGTGGAGATGATGGCCGCGGATTTTCTGAAAGAGAAACCGTTGTCAGTGCGGTTCGATCCGGAGCGGATCTCCGGAGAAGCTCTTGTGGAGATGCTGAAGGAAGAGGGAGTTACGGCGGTCAGAGTAAAAGAACTTCCTTTTGCTTTGTATCTGTCGGGATATGATCACCTGTCCGGCCTTCCAAGTTTTCAGCAGGGATTCTATCAGGTGCAGGACATCAGTTCCATGCAGGTGGCGGTTTGGGCGGATCCGAAACCCGGAGATGAGATTATCGACGTCTGTGCAGCGCCGGGAGGCAAGGCCATCCATCTGGCGGAGCTTCTGAAAGGAACCGGCCATGTGGAGGCCAGGGATCTGACAGATTATAAAGTCGGCCTGATGGAGGAAAATATTGAGCGGAGCGGACTTGTCAATATTACGGCAGTGCGCCGGGACGCCAGGGTGCCGGATCCGGAAGCCGTGGGTAAAGCGGATATTCTGGTCGCAGATCTGCCCTGCTCCGGGCTGGGCGTGCTTGGCAAGAAGCCGGACCTGCGTTATAAGATGACGGAAGCGGCCCAGCGTGAGCTGGCGAAGCTTCAGCGGGAGATCCTGTCTGTGGTGCAGGCCTATGTAAAACCCGGAGGGAAGCTGGTGTACAGCACCTGCACCATCAACCGGGAAGAGAACGAAGAGAATACGTTCTGGTTCGCCGGTACATATCCACAGTTTGAGCTGGTCCGTCAGGAGCAGCGGCTGCCGGGAATCCAGGAAGGGGACGGGTTCTATATAGCCCTGTTCCGGAGGAAAGAGCATGAATAAGAAAGATATCGTATCATTTTCATATAATGAACTGCAGCAAGAGATGAAAGAGATTGGCGAGAAGGCGTTTCGTGGGAAGCAGATCTATGAGTGGCTTCATGTGAAACTGGCGGAGGATTTCTCTCAGATGACGAATCTGTCTAAGGGTTTGCGGGAAAAATTGGAAGCTTTTTATGAAATCCCCCAGATGCATGTGGAAGCCCATCAGATTTCGAAGAAAGATCCGACGGAGAAATTCTTGTTCCGGCTTTGGGACGGGAATATGATTGAGAGTGTGCTGATGAAGTATGACTACGGCAATTCCGTGTGCATTTCATCCCAGGCAGGCTGCCGGATGGGCTGCCGGTTCTGTGCGTCGACCATCGGCGGACTTCAGCGGAATCTGGCGTCTTCAGAGATGCTGCGCCAGATCTATCAGATCCAGAAGATCAGCGGGGAGCGGGTGTCCAATGTAGTGGTTATGGGAACCGGGGAGCCGCTGGATAATTATGATAACTTCCTGAAATTTATCCATATGCTCAGTGACGAGCATGGTCTTCATATCAGTCAGCGAAGCATTACGGCTTCTACCTGCGGTATTGTTCCCAATATGCGAAGGCTTGCTGAGGAAGGCTTGCAAATTACGCTGGCATTGTCTCTCCATGGATCCAGCCAGGAGAAACGTAAAAAGTTGATGCCGGTGGCTAACCGCTATAACCTCCGGGAGGTACTGGAAGCCTGTGATTACTACTTCGAAAAAACCGGCCGGAGAGTTACCTTTGAGTACAGTCTGGTTAAGGATGTCAATGACCAGCCGGAAGATATAAAAGAATTAACGGAGATCTTACAGCGCCGAAACTGTCACTTCAACCTGATTCCGGTGAATCCGGTCCGGGAAAGGGACTATGAGCGGCCGGATCGCAAAAATGCGCTGGAATTCAAAAATAAACTTGAAAAAAACGGAATTAATGTTACTATAAGAAGGGAAAGAGGCTCGGATATTGACGGAGCCTGCGGGCAGCTCAGAAGAAGACATGCGGCTGCCAGCGAAGGAGAAACAGATGAAATTATATGCAATGACTGACGTGGGGAGAAAGCGCGAAGTAAATCAGGATTACGTATATGTAACGGATCAGCCGGTGGGACCGTTCCCGAACTTTCTTGCGGTTGCAGATGGGATGGGCGGCCATAAAGCCGGTGATTTTGCGTCTAAATATACGGTGAATGTTTTATTGGAAGAACTGAAGGGAACCCCTCTGGATAAGCCGGAGGAGATTCTGCGCAACATCGTTGGCATTGCAAATCGTAAGTTAATAGAAGTGGCAGCTACGGATGTGAAGCTGGAAGGAATGGGAACGACTCTGGTGGCGGCGACCATAGTGGGGAATACTCTGTATTTCGCCAATGTGGGAGACAGCAGACTTTACCTGATTAACGAGAAGATCCGTCAGTTATCGAAGGATCACTCTCTGGTAGAGGAGATGGTAAGACTCGGAGGAATCAAGGCCGAGGAGGCGAAGAACCATCCGGACAAGAATATTATCACCCGCGCCATCGGCGTGAAGGATGATGTGGAGGCAGATATCTATGAGTATCGGCTGAAAAAAGGGGACGTTATCCTGATGTGCACCGATGGACTCAGCAACATGGTAGAAGATGAGGATATGTTTGATATCGTCAAAGGCGCAAGAGATGTTGTGGAGACGGTGGAGATGCTGATCGAGAAGGCGAACAGCAACGGCGGGAGAGACAATATCGGGGTTGTGATCGCGGAGCCGCTATCAGATGAGGTGAGTGCATGGTAAAAGATGGAATATTTTTAGGGAAACGGTATGAGGTGCTGAGCAAGATCGGCGCGGGCGGAATGGCAGACGTTTACAAAGGCAAAGACGAGATGCTGAACCGTTATGTGGCGATCAAAGTACTGAAGAAAGAATATAAAGAAGATGAGAATTTTGTGCGGAAGTTCCGTTCGGAAGCTCAGGCCGCGGCAGGCCTTCTTCATCCGAATATCGTGAATGTATACGATGTGGGGGAAGACCGGGGACTGTACTACATGGTTATGGAACTGGTGGAAGGAATTACGCTGAAGGAGTATATTGAGAAGAAGGGAAGACTGTCCCACAAGGAAGTGATCAGTATTGCCATTCAGGTATGCTCCGGTATCGGAGCCGCCCATGCGGCGGGAATCATCCACAGGGATATTAAGCCGCAGAACATTATCATTTCCAGAGACGGAAAAGTAAAGGTAACGGATTTTGGTATTGCGAAAGCAATCACTTCGAATACCATCAGCTCCAACGCCATGGGGTCTGTCCATTATACATCACCGGAGCAGGCCAGAGGCGGGTTCAGCGATCAGAAGAGTGATATTTATTCTATCGGTATCACTCTGTTTGAGATGGCTACAGGGAGAGTGCCTTTCGACGGAGATTCCACGGTATCGGTGGCGATTAAGCATCTGCAGGAGGAGATTACGCCGCCTTCCGAGTTTGTTCCGGATATTCCTTACAGCCTGGAGCAGATCATTCTGAAATGTACCCAGAAGAATTCGGAACGGAGATATCCGAATACAGACGAACTGATCCAGGACCTGAAACGGTCGCTGGTGGATCCGGAAGGAGATTTTGTGGTCATTCCTCCGCTCGGGAATGCGGATACGGTAATTATTACGGATGAAGAGCTGGATGAGATTCAGAATTCTTATGAAGACGACGAGTATGACGAGGACTATGAAGACGATGAATATGAGGAATCAGAGTATGATGATGATTACGATGAGGATGCATATGACGAAGACGAATATGATGAGGAGTATGATTCTAAAAAGAAGAATAAAAGCTCTGACGAAGTGAATCCCCGGATGAAGAAGGTCACCAGGATTCTGACGATCGTGGCGGCGGTATTGATTGCGTTTATCGTGATTTTTGCCATTGGGAAAGCGGCCGGAGTATTCAAGATCGGACCGGATATTCTGCCGGTGGAAGAGACGGATATGGTGACGGTTCCCAATATTGTGGGGAAAACGGAAGAAGAAGCGAAGGCAATTCTGAAGGAAGAGGGGCTTGGGTATAAAGTCACTTCCAGAGAAGAGTCTAAAAAGTATGAAAAGGGTGTGGTCTGCAAGCAGGATCCCGGATCCGGAGATAAGGTGAAAAAGAATTCGACTATAGAAGTGGTGGTAAGTTCGAAACTGGTAGGGGATACGATTGTGGTGCCGGATGTGAGCGGTATGACAGAAGACGAGGCACAAAGCGCCCTTGAGGATGCCGGATTTAAAAATATTACGTCTGAATTTACCTATCACGATTCCATTGCCAGCGGCGAAGTAATCGGAACGACGCCTGCGGCTAATTCCGAAGCAACGGAAGACACCCAGATCGTGATGCAGGTGAGCAAGGGAGCGGAGAAGAAGACGGTGCCCAACGTGGTTGGCAAGGCTGATGCAGACGCCCAGAATGCTATTGTCAGTGCGGGTCTGCAGGTCGGAACAGTCACGTACGATTACAGCGACAGTGTTGCAGAAGGGCTTGTGATTTCCCAAAGCGTAGCCGGTGGGAAGAAGGTAGACGGAGGCACTGTTGTAAATCTGGTAGTAAGCCGCGGACCGCAGCCAGCGGCGAAGGTCAGCGTACCATCTATCGTGAATACGTCTGAGAACAATGCGAAACAGATGATCCGAAGCGCAGGTCTTGACGTGGGAAATGTGACTTATCAGAACAGCGATTCCGTTGCGGCCGGTAATGTCATCAGCTGCAATCCGGGTGTCGGCAGCAGTGTGGATGAAGGAACCAAGGTGGACCTTGTGGTCAGCAAAGGACCAAGCCAGCCGGATCAGGGAAGTGATTCCGAGGATGAGTCGGATTAACAGGTGAAAGATGCAGGGAAAGATTGTAAAAGGTATTGCCGGATTCTACTACGTACATGTAGCGGAATCCGGTGTTTATGAATGTAAGGCAAAAGGAATATTTCGAAAAGAGAAGAAGAAGCCCCTGGTGGGAGATGATGTGAAGATTGAGGTGAGTTCGGAAACGGAGAAGACCGGAAACATCATTAAGATAGAACCTCGCGTGAATGAACTGGCCCGCCCGGCAGTGGCCAATGTGGATCAGGCTCTTGTGGTATTTGCAGTAACACGGCCTGTGCCTCATCTGAATCTGTTGGATCGGTTTCTGGTGATGATGGAACGCAAAGACATTCCGGTAGTTCTTTGTTTTAACAAGGAAGATGCGGCAGCGGCAGAAGAAGTGGAAGAATTGCGAAGCATTTACCAGGGATGCGGATATCCCCTGATATTTTCCAGCGCGGCCAAGGGACGGAATATTGACCGGATCCGGGAGAGCCTGAAAGGGAAAACAACGGTAATCGCAGGGCCCTCCGGTGTGGGCAAATCGTCTATTATCAATCTTCTGAATCCCAGGGCAAATATGGAAACCGGAGATATCAGTGTGAAGATTGAAAGGGGAAAACACACGACCCGCCACTCGGAGCTGTTTCCGGTGGGAGAAGATGCATATATTATGGATACGCCGGGGTTCAGTTCTCTGTACGTTAATGATTTTGAAAAAGAAGAGCTGAAATATTATTTCCCCGAGTTTTCGGAATACGAGGGATTGTGCCGGTTTCATGGATGTGATCATGTGAGCGAGCCGGACTGCGCGGTGAAGGATGCGGTGGCCGTGAGAAAGATCCATGAATCAAGATATCATAATTATGTGGAATTTTACGAGGAACTGAAGAATCAAAGGAGGTATGGAAGATGAGATATGAGTTGGCTCCGTCGATCCTGGCGGCAGATTTTAAAGAACTTGGCGCAGAGATGAAACGTACAGAGGATAACGGCGCTGGATATCTGCATTTTGATGTAATGGACGGGATGTTTGTTCCCAGTATATCCTTTGGAATGCCGGTTCTTGCATCGATCCGTGAAGCGACGGCTCAGGTAAAGGATGTACATCTGATGGTGCAGGAGCCCATCCGATACATAGAAGCATTTGGAGAGGCTGGGGCGGACCTGATTACCGTTCATCTGGAAGCTTGCGAAGATGTGGCGGCAACCATTGCAAAGATCCGGGAAACAGGGTGCAAGGTGGGACTGTCCATTTGTCCGGAGACGGATGCGGCTGCGGTAGATCCATATCTGGATCAGGTGGATATGATTCTGGTTATGTCTGTTCATCCGGGATTCGGGGGTCAGAAATTCATACCGGAATCTCTGGATAAGATCCGCCAGATCCGCCGGACGGCAGAAGAACGGGGATTATCTGTGGATATTGAAGTTGACGGCGGTATCTATCTGACGAACGTAAGAGAAGTACTGGACGCCGGCGCGAATATTATTGTAGCCGGATCCGCAGTGTTCCGCGGAGATGCAGGAAAGAATACGAAAGATTTCATGGAGATAATGAGAGAATATGAGTAATCGAATCGTAATTGTGAGCGGGGGAGAACTGGAGGAGGAATTGTGCCTTTCTGTATTGGGGGAGAGTGAAAATCAATATGTGATTGCGGTGGACAAGGGATTGGAATTCTTGTATGACCATAAGGTTATGCCCGATTATATCGTGGGAGATTTTGACAGTGTACGCGCTGAGATTGCGGAATATTACCGGAATGAGACGAATGTGCCCATCCGGGAATTCAATCCGGTAAAAGATGCGTCGGATACGGAGATTGCGATTCGGATGGCAATTACGCTTGGGGCGGACGAGATGGTTATTCTGGGCGCTACCGGCGGACGGATTGATCATCTGTGGGCCAATGTACAGACCTTGTATATTCCCTACAAAGCTGGAATCAACGCGGAAATTCTGGATAGCCAGAACCGGATCCGGCTGATCGGGGGTGGAGAGACACATCTGCGCAGGGAAGAAGCTTATGGAAAGTATTTTTCTGTTTTCCCGTTGGGAGAAGAGATCCTGGGATTCAGCATCGAGGGAGCTAAATACCCGCTGTCAAACCATGTGCTGACGCCTTATGACAGTCTGTGTGTCAGCAACGAGATTGCGGGAGAAGAAGTAGTGATTCAGTTCCCGGTAGGAACCGTGATCCTGATGGAGACGAGAGATAAGACGGATGAGGAGTTCTCCATACAGACAGTGGAAACAAGATAGAGAATAAGTGGGGGGAAAGATGAAAAGGATTCAGGAGTACTTTCTTTACTTTATGTTTTATTCGATTCTCGGATGGATCTATGAAGTGTTTCTGGAAGTTGTGGTATACCGTTGGGGATTTTCCAACCGCGGCGTACTGACTGGACCTTATTGCGTAGTCTATGGATTCGGCGCGGTTAATCCTGTATCTTCTTCAGCCGCTGGCCAGCCGGTTTACCGAACGCGTCAATCCAAAGATTCAGAAAATGATAGCCCTGGTATGTGCGGTTGTGATAGCTGTAGACGGGATATACCTGGTGATCAAACACTGGCTCTGACAGAATGTCAGAGCCTTTTTATCTGTAGGGGAGATGAACGAAAGACTGGCAATTAGTATGTACAATTAAAGACTGGCAATTGGTGTGTATGTGATTGAAAAAACAGTGCTTTTGTGCTATACTACATAGTTGCGTTGGATTCTTTTTTTGAGAATCCGTGATGTTGAGAAATGGAAAAGAAAGGCAGGAACTTTTATAGATAAGGATCCTGGACAGGTAAAGGTAAGTATGAAGTTAGGTATCGTTGGACTTCCCAATGTGGGGAAGAGTACGTTGTTCAATTCGCTGACGAAGGCAGGAGCGGAATCTGCCAATTACCCGTTCTGTACCATTGACCCGAATGTGGGAGTGGTAACGGTTCCGGATGAGAGATTGAATGTGCTGGGAGAGATGTATCACACGAAGAAGATCATTCCGGCGGCCATTGAATTTGTGGATATTGCCGGTTTGGTAAAGGGAGCCTCCAAGGGTGAGGGCTTGGGCAATCAGTTCCTTGCAAATATCCGGGAGGTGGACGCCATCGTTCATGTGGTGCGCTGTTTTGAGGATACCAACATTGTCCATGTGGATGGCAGCATTAATCCGCTGAGAGATATTGAGACGATCAACTTGGAACTGATCTTCTCCGATCTGGAGATTCTGGAGCGCCGCATTGCCAAGACTACCAAGGTGGCCAGAAATGACAAGGCAGCGGCCAAAGAGCTTGGCCTGCTGGAGAAGATCAAGGCGCATCTGGAAGAAGGAAAGCTGGCAAAAACCTTTGAAGGAGCTGAAGATGAAGATGAACAGGAATGGCTGAAGAGCTACAATCTGCTGACCTACAAGCCGGTAATTTACGCGGCTAATGTGGCGGAGGATGATCTGGCGGATGATGGAGCGTCCAACGAAGGTGTGCAGAAGGTACGGGAATATGCGAGAGAAGAGAAAAGTGAGGTTTTCGTGGTCTGCGCGCAGATTGAGCAGGAGATTGCAGAGCTGGATGATGATGAGAAGAAGATGTTCCTGGAGGATCTTGGACTGTCAGAATCAGGTCTGGAAAAACTGATCAAGGCAAGCTATCGTCTGCTGGGACTGATTAGTTACCTGACGGCAGGAGAGCCGGAGGTCCGCGCATGGACGATTACAGAAGGGACGAAAGCGCCTCAGGCAGCCGGCAAGATTCATTCGGATTTTGAAAGGGGATTTATCCGGGCAGAGGTGGTGTCTTATGACGACCTGATTGCCTGCGGAAGCCATAACGCCGCAAAGGAAAAGGGTCTGATCCGGCTGGAAGGAAAGGACTATGTGGTAAAAGACGGCGACATTATGCTGTTCCGTTTTAACGTATAACGGAGACCATATTGGGGAAGGGGCTGGAAATACATGCATACGTTTATTGATTTTCCCAATCTGGGAATCCATCTGAAAAATGTAGGGAAGGCCATTACGGTTTTCGGTTTTGATATTGCTTATTACGGGATCGTGATTGGTCTGGGTATGCTGGCAGGAATCGCTATGGCGACTTATGTGGCCAGGCGGACCGGGCAGAAGCAGGAAGATTATGTGGATGTGGCTATTTTCGGCATTATCTTTGGAATCATTGGTGCCAGAGCTTATTACATAATATTTTCCTGGGATATGTACAAGGATAATCTGTTGGAAATTTTCAATACGCGGCACGGAGGGCTTGCGATCTATGGAGGAGTCATTGGAGCGATTCTGACGGTGCTTGTGTTGTCCCGGGTCAAAAAGATCCCTTTCGGACTTATGCTGGATACTGGTGCATATGGACTGATCACCGGACAGATGATCGGCCGCTGGGGGAATTTTTTCAACCGGGAAGCCTTTGGAGAGTATACAGATAACCTGTTTGCCATGCGTCTTCCGCTGGATGCGGTGCGAAGCTCGGATGTAACAGATTTGATGCGGGAGCATATGCAGCAGGTGGATGGCGTGGATTGTATTCAGGTGCATCCTACATTTCTCTATGAATCCCTGTGGTGTCTGTTAGTCCTGGTATTGCTGCTGTTGTATCTGAACCATAAAAAATTTAATGGAGAATTGTTTCTTTTATATCTGGCTGGATATGGAGCGGGCCGGTTCTGGATCGAAGCGTTACGGACAGACCAGTTGTTGATCCCGGGAACGGGACTTCCGGTATCCCGGGTGCTGGCCGGTGTGATGGTGGCAGGCTCGGTCTGCCTGATCCTCTATAACCGCCGGAAGGCCGGGAAAGTGTGCGCTGTAATTGAGAATGGCGGCCAGAGTGACGGGAAAAGCGAGGATGTGACAGAAGAAGCTTCAAAAGAAGATAGATAAAGTGTATGGAGGCATCGGTCTCAGAAAGAGAGGAAAGGCTATGATAGTCAAAAATGTGAAAGTATTCCGGGAAGACAAGACATTTGCAGAAGGGGAAATTCTGATTCGTGGCGGAATATTTGCAGGTGTTCGTACAGAAGGTGACGGAAAGGGTGAATTTATTGCTGACGAAGGGGAAGAAGTGATGGATGCAGAAGGGGCGTATGCTATACCTGGACTGATCGATCTTCATTTCCATGGCTGTATGGGACATG
This sequence comes from uncultured Lachnospiraceae bacterium, assembly GCA_949287925.1. GTDB lineage: Bacteria > Bacillota > Clostridia > Lachnospirales > Lachnospiraceae > Merdimonas. The sequence goes on along the minus strand of CASEIR010000033.1, from coordinate 5,233 downwards.
ATTTCTGTGATGGAACCAAGGAAGATATCGCCGCGATCGCGCGCTATGAAGCTTCTATCGGTGTGACAGCTATCTCGCCGGCTACCATGACGCTGCCGGTACCGGAGCTGGAACATATTCTGTCGGTTGCCGCGGAATATAAAAAAGAAGCAGAAACGGGCGCATATCCTGGCGGAGCGGATCTGGTAGGAATCAATATGGAAGGTCCATTCATCAGTCCGGCGAAGAAAGGCGCCCAGGACGAGCGCAATATTGTACCGTGCAGCGAGGAGATCTGTCAGAAATTTCTGGATGCATCCGAAGGGCTGGTGAAATATGTGGGGATCGCACCGGAAGAGAGCGGCCGGGCGATAGAATTCATCCGGAATATGAAAGAGAAGGTACACATTTCTCTGGCCCATACTAATGCGGATTATGATTCGGCAAAGGCGGCTTTTGACGCGGGCGCCAGCCATGCAGTGCATCTGTATAATGCGATGCCGGCATTTACCCATCGTGCGCCCGGAGTAGTGGGAGCGGTGTGCGACAGCGAGCATGTAATGGCGGAGCTGATCTGTGACGGGGTGCATATTCATCCGTCCACTGTCCGTGCCACTTTCAAGATGATGGGAGAAGACCGGATGATTTTGATCAGCGACAGTATGCGGGCCACTGGTATGCCGGACGGAAGATATACTCTGGGAGGTCTGGATGTGGATGTGGTAGGAAACCGCGCTACTTTGGTATCTGACGGGGCATTGGCGGGCTCTGCCACAAACCTGATGGATTGTATGCGGACTGCTGTTTTGAAAATGGGACTTCCGCTGGAGACAGCGGTTGCCTGCGCCACCATGAATCCGGCGAAGAGTCTGGGGATCTACGATCAGTATGGATCGATTGCGGAAGGAAAGAAAGGGAAACTGGTGCTTCTTGACCAGGATCTGAATTTGAAACGGGTAATCACGGAGGCGTAAGAGTTGAGTAAAAGAGAGATAGGAGCTTGTCTGGTGTGCGGCAAGCCCATTCAATATTTTGAACAAGCAAAGAAGATGGAATGTGTGATCTGCCATCAGCAGTTCGAAAGCTATGCCAGCTGCGAAGACGGACATTATGTGTGCGATAGCTGTCATGCCGAAAAAGGAATCCAGGTAATCATGGACGGCTGCAAAAAAACCAGTTCTGCCGATCCCATCCGGATCGTACAGGAATTGATGGAAGATCTATATATTTACATGCATGGCCCGGAGCATCACATAATGGTGGGAGCGGCGCTTCTTACGGCCTATCATAATTGCGGCGGCGAACTGGAACTGGAAGCAGCCCTGGAAGAGATGAAAGTAAGAGGCAGTCAGTATCCCGGCGGTTCCTGTGGATTGTGGGGGTGCTGTGGCGCTGCAGTCAGTACCGGTATGTTCATGAGTATCCTGACTAAGGCTACTCCACTGACCGGCAGATCCTGGCGTCTGGCAAACCGCATGACAGCCAGATCCCTGGCCGCCATCGCAGAACTGGGCGGGCCCCGGTGCTGCAAACGAAACACCTACACCGCCATTAAAGAGGCCGTGAAATTGGTTAAAGAAGAATTTGGTATAGAGATGAAAATACCAGAAACCATACGGTGCAATCATTCCGAAGAAAATCAACAATGCCTGAAGAAGCATTGTCCATACTTTCAATTGGGGACGTAGGTTTTTTGCAAAAACCTACGTCCCCAATTGAAAAAACACCTGTCCCTTTTTGAATATACGGAAGGTTGTCCTTGACAAACGTATTCAAATCGGGTAGACTTTTTCATAATCATGGTGCTTGTATGGGCATTTGGTTTTTGTTTTGGAGATATGATTAGATGTGATTGGCTTTGATGGGAAGAAGTAGTGATTCCGGTTCCCGTTCAGAGAGTTGCCGGCTGGTGAGAGGCGCACGATGGAAGGAATCCCGAATACATCCCGGAGCTCCGTACTGAAATTTTCAGTCTGGTTCGTATACCGGCGAGGAGAGTAGGCTGCGGCGTGGGCGCACGTTACCGCGCAGAGTTTTGTAAGCAGACTCGTTGAGGCTGGCAGTGTGAGCTGCTGGTGAAGCAAGGTGGTACCACGGTTGACCCGTCCTTATCTGATACAGATAAGGGCTTTTTTATTTTTCAAAAAAGGAGTAGAGAATTATGGGTATTTATGAAGAATTGCAGGCAAGAGGCTTGATAGCCCAGGTAACGGATGAAGAAGAGATCCGTAATCTGGTGAACAATGGCAAGGCTACGTTTTATATTGGATTTGATCCGACGGCGGACAGCCTTCATGTGGAACATTTTATGGCGCTGTGTCTGATGAAGCGTCTGCAGGAAGCGGGCAATAAACCCATCGCCCTGATCGGCGGCGGTACCGGATATATCGGCGACCCGTCCGGCAGAACAGACATGCGTTCCATGATGACGCCGGAACAGATCCAGCACAACTGCGACTGCTTCAAGAAGCAGATGAGCCGGTTCATTGATTTCTCTGAAGGGAAAGCGCTTATGGTGAACAATGCTGACTGGCTGCTGGACCTGAACTATATCGAATTGCTGCGGGAGGTGGGACCACATTTTTCCGTAAACCGGATGCTGACGGCAGAGTGTTACAAACAGCGAATGGAGAAAGGGTTAAGCTTCCTGGAGTTTAACTACATGATCATGCAGAGCTACGATTTCTATGAGCTGTTCCAGAAATACGGCTGTAACCTGCAGTTTGGCGGCGATGACCAGTGGAGCAACATGCTGGGCGGTACGGAGTTGATTCGCCGGAAGCTGGGTAAGAATGCCTGTGCAATGACCATCACATTGCTTTTGAATTCCGAGGGTAAGAAGATGGGCAAGACTCAGAGCGGCGCGGTATGGCTGGATCCGGAGAAGACTTCTCCGTTCGAGTTCTACCAGTACTGGAGAAATGTGGCAGACGCGGATGTTCTGAAGTGTATCCGTATGCTGACATTCCTGCCATTGGAAGAGATTGACAAGATGGATTCCTGGGAAGGAGCGCAGCTGAATACGGCGAAAGAAATTCTGGCTTTCGAGCTGACGAAGCTGGTACATGGAGAAGAAGAAGCGCAGAAGGCGCAGAATTCTGCCAGAGCGCTGTTCAGCCAGGGTGCGGCGGCAGAAATGCCTACCACAGAATTGACTGTGGAAGATCTGCAGGATGGCTGCATGGATATTCTGACTATGCTGGTGAAGTCCGAGCTGGTACCGTCCAAATCGGAAGCAAGACGTGCAGTACAGCAGGGCGGTGTGACCGTAGACGGTGAAAAGATCACCAATATCCATGAAGTATTTACGGAAGAAGCTTTCCGGGCGGGGCTGATCCTGAAGAAAGGCAAGAAAAACTTCCGCAAGATCGTGATGAAATAAGGAGGCAAAGATATGGCGTTTCGGGAAATAGCAGTGGAAGAATTAAGTTTCAATCCATTTCAGAAGATATCAAAAGAATGGATGCTGATCACGGCTGGAGATGAAACAAAGAGCAATACTATGACGGCCAGCTGGGGAGGACTTGGTATCATGTGGGGCAAAAATGTCGCTACAGCATACATCCGCCCTCAACGATATACGAAAGAGTTCGTAGACAAGAATGAGATGTTCACCCTGTCGTTTCTGCCGGAGGAGCACTGCAAAGCGCTGAACGTATGCGGCAGCGTATCTGGAAGAGATGTGGAAGATAAATGGCAGGAGGCCGGGTTGCATCCATGCTACACAGACGGCACGACGGCGGTAGAAGAAGCGCAGATGGTACTGGTCTGCCGTAAGTTATACGTCCAGGATATGAAGCCGGAATGCTTTGTTGACGGAGGAGAATGTGACGAGAAATGGTATCCTCAGAAGGATTACCACATCATGTATATGGCGGAGATCGTCAAGGTACTTGTAAAGGAATAGACGTAAAAAAGAAGCATCCATGTCGATGCTTCTTTTTTGTGTGTTAGTCATTATGAAAGTATTTTCAGATATTGCACGCTGTAAGGCGGCAGTTCCAGCTTCCCGTCCAGCGTTACTTCGGTTCCGGTGATCTGTTCCACGGCCCTTCCCTGCAGTTCGTGGTGGCAGGCGGTGTACGGCGCATCGGAGGCATTGACTGCCACCAGCATCCGAGCCTGCTCCGAGGTGCGGGAGAACACCAGCTGGTGATTCTGGATCACCACGTTGCGGTAGTCTCCGTTGCAGAGGGCATCGCTGTTCTGGCGGACGGAAATCAGCTTTTCGATAAACGATGTCAGCTTATTCGGCATCGGTTCTTTGAAGCAGGGGCGCAGCGCATAATCATTGTCCGGAGCCTTCTCTCCGGTCTGGCCCCATTCGCTGCCATAGTAGAGACAGGGGATGCCGGGCATGGCCATCAGAATCCCGTAAGCCAGCGGAATATGTTCCTTATTTGTCAGAATGCTGGCCAGCCTGGTTACATCATGATTATCTGCGAAAGTCATCAGATGTTTGCCCCGGTACAGGCACCACTGTTCCGGTCCATACTGGCGCTGCAGGGAATGGGCGATCTCGAACAGATTCATGGAGTTGAAACTGGAATACAGCCCCTTATAGCATTCATAATTGGTGCAGCTGTGGAGCATCTCATCGTTGACGATCAGATTGTAGTCGCCGAACAATACTTCCCCGATCAGGACAAAATCTTCTTTCAGCTCCTGGGTATAGGAACGAAGCCGTTTCATGAAGCCGCGGTCCAGACAGTAGGCCACATCCAGGCGCAGTCCGTCGATATCAAAGGTGTCCACCCAGAATTTCACACAGTCCAGCAGGTAATCCACAACTGCCGGATTTTGAAGATTCAGCTTAACCAGTTCGTAGTGGCCTTCCCATCCCTCGTACCAGAAGCCGTCGTTGTAGCAGCTGTTGCCGTCAAAATTGATGTGGAACCAGTCTTTATAAGGAGAATCCCAGCGTTTTTCCTGGACGTCCTGAAAGGCCCAGAATCCGCGGCCCACATGATTGAACACACCGTCCAGTACGATCTTCACACCGTGTGTGTGAAGATCCTTACAGACTTCGGCGAAATCTTCATTGGTTCCCAATCTTACATCCAAGGTTCGGAAGTCTCTGGTGTCGTAACCGTGATTATCTGATTCAAAAATGGGATTCAGCAGAATCGAATCCACTCCAAGCTGTTCCAGATACTCCGACCATTCCAGAAGCTTTCGGATCCGGGGAACGCATACCCCGTCGTTGTGAACCGGAGCTCCGCAGAACCCGATCGGGTAGATCTGGTAAAATACA
>CASEIR010000032.1 GCA_949287925.1 uncultured Lachnospiraceae bacterium | reverse complement strand
TTCCTCTCCGTCATAGCAGGAATCCACGCTGTAATGCTCCGCCTCCAGCCTGGCGCTGACGATGCGATTCAGATCCCGTTCGTCCTCTGCAATTAAAATTCTCATGGTCATCAACTCCTCATATGCCCAGTATAAGGGACCGCCAGAGGAATGTAAAGTTGGGCTGATTTTATATGCAATCACTATGTTCCCGTGATGCCCGTATGGTTTCTACCAAAATTCCACAACACGACTGGTATTTCTATAATACTTCATCTTGATCTTATCATGTCCTGACAGTTCCGAATAATCCTTTCCCGAAATTTCCAATCGAAGATATTTCCCCGAAACATCGGTTCCCATTACATAATAATGCCGTGAAAAAACCCCGGTATGCGCCTGCGTCTGGCTCTCCTCCAGATTGGAAAGTACCGTACTTTCCGGTCCGGATACGACATCAAGCGCCACATCTTTCGCAAACCACAGGCTAAGCGCCAGCAGCATAATCACTACAATGCCACGGAACATTTTCCCCGTAAAAGAGGATGCTCTTCCATGGCGGACGATACGGGCGGTCACGAGAATACACCCAATCCAGATTACAATGATATCGCAGACCTCATCGGCCAGGACAAACCGGCCAGTTTTTGGCATCATCAGTCCTGCAACGATGACTATAAGCATCAGGACGCCTAAAACAATCTCATAGACTTCTAACTTTCTTTTATTCATTTCTTTGTCTCATCGCTTCTTTGAAAATCTCTTATCTTTTCCATAATCCGCATAAGCAGCATATTTATAAAACGATCTTCTCTGGTTTTTCCGTCAAGCTCCCGAAAATAAATTCCTTTTGCTGTTTTGAGATATACCCGTATTTTGTCACTGTTATAAAATTCCGTGTTTTGTGTAAGCGTCATTCCTGAAAGCACCTGATGTGCACTAATCAGAAGAGATGTTGCAGCCTTTCTGATTTCCGGTTCCTTTTCCAGTTCCGTAACGGCTGTTCCAGTTCCGTGATATAAATGTGTATTTAATCCAAATACAAGGGCCAATGTTTCTGTCTGAAATCCAACCAGGCTGCTCTCAATCGGAATATCAAATATAGCAATATAGACCTGATCGTCTGATGTCAGTTTTAGATTCATATCCTCATGAGTATATCTCATCACCTGATCCCTGTATTGCAAATACAGACTATACACATTCTTTTCTTTAATCAAACGGTTCTCCATAACAATCTACCCTTTCACTCTTTTACACGTTTATATTGTCCGTCAACCTGCTGATATCGTTTACCATTGATTACCTTATAAAAAGAAATATCACTCGATAGAACAATTCTTAGTTTGTCCACCGCATTACATATATTTTCGCCTGTAACACAATTTTCATAATCAGCCAGCTGCTCCAGTGCAATATAACCTCCATCATTACTTGTGATCCGGATATTAAAGGAATTAAATTCTCTTTCAATATAAATACGATATTTCTTTGGTACATACTGAAACACAAGCATAAACCAGCCGTGATGCTCCCAGTCCGATTTCTCCTCTTTCAATTCCATGTCCTTCCCAAACAACTTCAATATTTCATTCCGGATAAATTCCAAAGCTTCCTGCCGCAAAATGCTTTTACCTGACTGCATGCCATAAGTCTCCTTTTTTTATAAACTTATATCCATTATCATATAGATATTGTATTTCACGGGAATAGAATGACTTTTGTCCTTCAAACAATGCCGGATCGTGGGTCAAATAGATGTCTCGCCCTGAACTAATCTGAATATCAAGGAATTTCTCGTTAATTTTCCATATTTCATCATTCGAATACTGCAATGTCAAATCATCCCAGTTATCAAGATTGAAATACTGCGCATCTATCTCTATCGCCACTGCATCATAACTGGTGTCGCAGCCTTTTTCATACTTGCCAAGCACAATAGAATCTGCTTTTTCATTTCCTTTGATCGCATCAAAAGCGTATTCTTCCGCGTCTATTGTATCAAGCGTCTTGGAATACGATGCATCATACGATGCAGCCGGATAATAGAAATGTTCCTGTGCAGAAATTTCTTTTGCTCTTAGCTCTACAACCGCATCTGAATCAACTTTTCTGACAGCGAGATGTTCATTCAGCTTTGCATCTGCAAGTTCCCAGGCAGCTATATCAGATGATGTCAAACCAGGATAATTAATATGCACGCCATTTTTCAAGTCATTCCAGTACTGATTATATCGTTTTGCCTCATCAAAGGTCATATCATCCGTAAAACTCGGGCCATCACTTACGCCTAATTTCTGACCGGCAAAATCCAGCCCTTTATCTAGTCCCAAGCTCACTCCAATATTTAATGTTGCTGCTTCAACCGCATTCAGATTAAATTTTGTTGTCGCAAAATCAGTAATCTCTCCTGCTACTATATCACTAACAGTATCTTTGACCGTTTCTTTCACAATTGTTTTAAGTGCAGTTTCAACCAGTACATCTTTCCCCATTCCGGCTACTCCATTTATAGACTGTCCAACCGGAACGCACATTCCTGCAACTGTCATACTGAGACTTCCCCAAAAGTCATATAATTCCTGATTCCCACAAAATATCGTATCGCGGATCGGATTCACCGCTGCTGTTTCCAGATCTCCTATACTTCCCAGATACCAGTCCTGAGCGCCTTCCACTGTATTACTTACCCCATATGCAAAGGAACATGTGCCAAATACTCCTGCTGTAATAACAACCGGTGCTGCCATTCCAGCTGTGCCAACAACAGCTAGTGTGCCAACAACAATGGCAAGACTGCCCTGAATTATCTTTGCCTTGCCTTCCTCTTCCCTTGCTTGGCATGCTGCCTCATAATCTGCCTGCATCTGGGCAAATGCTTCTTCCTGTTCAACCGCTGCGATCTCGATTTCCTCTTTGTGTTCATTTACATATTCACCCGCTGCCATTACTCGCTGATATAGATCCAGCATATTCGTATTTCCGGTAACAGCTCCTGACTGATAGGATGCAATGTTTGTCCCGTTTACATAATAATCCTGTACAACAGTCTGCAGGCTGCTGATCAATCCCTGCATATCCCCACGCACCGCAGTAAGTTCACTGCTTTCATATCCTTCGATTTCCCAATCAAGATTATTCAATTCCTGCTTTAATTCATCCATCGCATCCTTCAAATAAAAAATCGAAGGATTAGACAAATAAAGTAGATCCGAAACACTTCTCAAGCTTCTTCCAATACTATCGGAAATATCCTGCAACGTTTCGGATTCCGTTCCTAGCTTCCGTTCAACATTCTGTATTGCCTTTTGGGGAAGATTTGCGTACAAGTCCGAATCAATGCTATTATACCCTCTCCTATAAAGAAGATATCGTGCCTGAAAAGACTGCAGTGTCTGCTGAATAGAGCAAAGTAGAATACCGTGAACTTCTTCCAGATAGGACTTGGCTGAGTCCGCACTTTCTCCTTTAAAGCTGTTCATGGATACAATACGGTTATATCCCTCAGACCAATCTTCTAATTCATTATACCATTTGTTGATTCTGCTGCATATCAGTAAATACAACTGATCCATTGCGCTATACTTAATTATATAATTTTTTCCACTCATACCACTTACTCCTACTCTCGCATATCCCTATTTCCACAATTGGGTTATACGATCATCGGCTTCAGAAATTTTATCACCGATTATTTCAATTGCTTTTATATCTTTATAAAGTAGTTTTTGGTAAGTAATGAAAATAGACTGTAATTGTGCATACTGTTTCAGATATTCTTCAAATACTGTTGATTTTTCGCCCATAGAAGTCCAGACTTCCGCCTGAGTGCTAATTCTGTCAGCGGCTCCCTGCATGGAACTAATCGCGCTTACAAAGACAACCTCATTTAAATTGATCATTTTCAACATAAAGACACCTCTCTAATTGCACAAAGTCCGTATCTTATTGATTAAAGAATTAATTGCAGAAATCAAACCAAATATATCTCCATTGAGCTGAAGATTGTCATTCTGCAATCTGGTAATTTCATCACATACCGCGTCAAGGATTTCATCAATTCGGTCAACATATGCATCATATTGTGGAACTATAAAATCTTCAAATTTAGCCTCTGCTTTGTCCCGTGTTTTTCCAGTCCATTCAATGAAGTCATCTCCACTCTGCGCATATTCTTTTAATAATTTATGTTGTCTTTTTGCATTTGCTTTCTGCATCTCAAGATTATTTTTTACCTCTTTGAGTCGGTCTATTTTATTTTGATTTTCCCTACATATACTTTGCTTCTGCTCCATTAGCCGCTCAAGACCAGTCTTTTCATTCCGGGCATTCCTAAGCTCCTGTTCACGCCGCTGATCATCCCCTGTACTCGCCACTTTCCTGCCTCCTCTTTCTGTTCCATTCAGCGGTATCGATTCTCTCAAAATCCGAGTTGGTATACCACTCATTAATATTATCCACCATCATTTTGTCATCATCATCCGTATAGCCTTCAAACACCACTTTTGCAATGTCACAATGATTGAAATAAAGAATCTGATCACCGACAATTCCTTGCGGATACAGACTGCCGCCATAATCAAAATATCCGGCAGGTGTTGTTGCCGCTGTAACAAGCCCCCTTGCGTTAATCACAATTTTCTGCACTCCTCCCTTTAGAATAACAATACTGCCAAGCGGGAGATAATCAATCCATGCTTTTTCGTTCATAATCTACCTTTCCTTTCTTTTCCACGAGATGCTTCCTTCCTGATTCTGAATATAAATTCTGTACTTCCGCCAGTCTTTTCTTTTCGTTTTACTATGAATTCCCGGCGCCATACCGCGCCGGGTATCCTTTGCATTGGTCAAGCTCTGAACTGACTTGCAATGCTGGAGTCTGTATCCTCGACAATCCTTGCTGTAGCATCGAGAGCTGTCGCAATCTCTCGGATGAGTTCTTCCGCATTCTGGAAGCCTGGCTTTAGTTGCTGATAACGTTCCGCATAAGATTCGCTTGCAGCACCTTCCCATTCGCCTTGAAGCGCTCCAAGCAGAGAATCCATTTTCGCGATAACGCCATTTACAGTATCGGCTTGTGCGCGATACTCATTTGCTCTCTGTCTCATCTGATCCGGAGTGATTCTGATTTGGTTTGCCATAGGTTTTTCCTCCTTGGAATATTTATTTATATATCCGGTTTTCCCGGGTATATACACTTAAACGGTCCCTACTGCGGACGGCTCTTCTATATCCGGGACGCAAGCGGTGTTTTCAGTTTAATACACTCATTATCCCTGATGTAATATCCATCGCCTGTTTCGATCGGCTTTTTGAATTTTCTTGCTACCGCAAGCGGCATATCGTAAATTTTCATATTAGCAATATCATCAAAGCAGAGCATCTGTCGCTGATCCCTGATGTTTTTGAATATTTCCGGTGCACTGTACGGAATCGGTATGTTTTCCAGAGCGGAAATAATAATGCACACATTTAGATTCCTATACCGCCCCGTAATATTTTTATATGCTTCCATTGCCTCTCTGTCATTGCAGATGGCAGTTACTGCGTCATAGTTATCGATAACAAGGAGCAGCAATCTGGATTTATCAAGGATTGTTTCATCTCCTGCTGCCAACGCATCATACCGACCCTTGAGCTCAGTCTCAATCTCTTTGATATACCCGACGGCTTCATCCGGCAGGATACTGTAACCGCAGGCCGATGCAGCGTCTTTCAGATCCGACAGCCGCTTGCCGATGCTATCGGCAATATACAACCTGGTCTCCCCCGGATACATACAATCCATTATGTGTACCACATATCGGATCCAGTTATGACGTCCGGCGCCTTCCCGCCCGGTTATGGCAAATACGCCTGCGGATGCAAGATCCACCATGTAAGGCATAACCGTTTCGTAATCAAGACCGGCAACGACCGAAAACCTCTTCCGCATCAAACCGCGGAACTCTTCTATCATATAACGTTCGTTGAGCGCCGCCGGTATGAGCGGGATTCTTCGTGCTGCCATACCATCGTTTGCTTCGTTAATCTGATCAATGTACGTTCTGATACTGACTGCCCGCTCAAATTCTTTTTCACCCGGAAATGCCACATAGCACTGACATTCCAGATGCCGTTTTTCAATCTCCACAAAACATCTGCCGGGAATATCATCCAAGCGCTGGCCGCAGTGTTCAAACAGAGCGTTGTACTCACTGGAATCGTTGCAGAATGTCGCAATCCTTGCCGAAAAATTAGACAGATATTTGTAACCGATTCCCGCAGTCTGCGCATTGGCAATCACAATGCTGATGCCCACAGCTATACCCTCACGGCACAAATTGAGCAGTTCATCATCATCCTGAAAATAAAGTTCCTTCAGTGCGGTCAGGTTGTCGATCAGGAGAACAATCAGCGGAAGGTCTGTCTTACCGGCTTCCCGGTATGCCGCAAATGAACTTACGCCGACTGAGATCAGTTTTTCTTTTCTCTTTTCCATCTCTGTTCGCAGGAGTTTAAAAAGATTTTTCAGTTTCTCATCATCCGACGCGCACACCACTCCGCCCACATGACTGAGACTATCGAAGTTTTTCAGCACCATAGACGCAAAATCCAGAATATAAATGGACACTTCTTCTGGTGTGTATCTGGAAGTCAGGCTTCGGATCACCGTCTGCAGAATATTGGTTTTTCCCGTCTGTGCGGAACCTATAATCATTAGGTTTTTGCTGCCTAGATCCACAGAATAAATCCCCTGGTACTGGTTATCAGGATCGTCATAAATTCCCAAATCTGCATAGAATCCCGCTGACTCCGTTTTTTTTCCGTCCGTCTGCGCAAAATCAATATGCTCTTCCAGTGCCGGCAGACAGATATCCGGAAGCTTGTCCAGATTATGATTTTTACAGTATTCATTTACATATTTCACCAATGCGTCCAGTTGGGTCACGCCACCTTTTCCGGTTTTATCTTTCTTCTGTATAAATATGGGAGTTTTCCTTCCCGCATCAGGCACTTGATAGATCGTAAATTCCCGTACGCCGCTGTCATCAGCCAAAGCCGGAGCGCCGCTGTATGCTGACTGGAGAAGCTCAAATTTTTCATTATTTCCAACCTGAAGATATGCCCGCCCTGGCTCTTTGATTTCTGCCGCCAGCGGCGACTTGAGCACTTCATTACTATCTTCTTTACTCTGTACTTTCAGACACAGCTTGAACCGGGAGTTACTCCAGATCTGTTCATTGACCTGACCTGCCGGTTTCTGTGTGGCGAGGATCAGATGTACACCCAGACTTCGTCCTATACGTGCCGCAGAGATCAGTTCCTTCATAAATTCAGGTTGCTCTGCCTTCAGTTCTGCGAACTCATCTACAATGATGATAAGATGGGGAAGTGCCTCTGTTACCTCTCCTGCCTGATATTTTCTGATATATTTGTCTATATGGTTGACATCCGCATCTGCGAACAATCGCTGCCGCTTCTGCAGTTCCGCCTTGATCGATTTCAGAGATCGGTTGATCGCCTTTCCATCGATATTCGTTATCGCTCCCAACAGATGGGGCAGGTCCGCAAACTGGTTTACCATTCCTCCGCCTTTGAAGTCTATGATCATAAATCCTACCTCATAAGGATGGAACAGCACAGCCATGGACAGAATGTACGTCTGCAGAATCTCGGATTTACCGGAACCTGTCGTTCCTGCTACAAGGCCGTGTGGTCCGTCCGCTTTATCGTGCAGATCCAGCGAGATTATCCCGGTCTTCGATATGCCGATGGGAGCTGCCATGGAACAGAATACATGGGAAGCCTTCCATCTCGCTCCCAGATCAATGTCTTCCACCGTCAAAATACCCATCATATCAAACATACTGATACTTTTTGTAAGTGAACTTTCCAGGGAAATCTCTTCCGTATAGACCGGCGCAAGGATCTGAACAATCCGCTGCGCCTGCCTGTTATTCAGGCGGGGATATACAAAGGTGTTTACTTTTGAACGGTCCTGCGCGTTCACAAGCACTCCCTGCTGCCCGTCAAGAATATTGACAACAGCTGAACAGCCAACCGGTATTTCGGATCGGTCATTCCCGAAAAATATAAATGTTACCCCCAGTTCCTGAGCTTTATCTACATATTTTGAAATCGGATGGCTCTGAAAGCCATACTCATCGTAAAAAAATACAACAATATGGCTGTCATAAGATTTGTTCTGCTCTCTGATTGAAAGTTCCTTATACAGGTACTCAAAGATCAGATTCTTACTGTCATCGTCGCTGACGATCGCCCTGGTATCCGTCTGGTCGCAGTATGCGTTCGGAAGGAAACGCAGCCAGCGCACCCTGTCTGTATGTTTTTCCTCCACTACAAAAAACAGCCGGACATCTGTAAAATACTGTCTCGACACTATATCTAAGATAATATTCTTAAAAATTTCAAAACGGTACTGCTCCTGACCGATAACTCCCAGGGCATTCATGGATTTCAAATCACACACTACCGGAACTCCCTGCACATATTTGTAAGTTTCACAAATCTGTTCCGGCATCAGCTGTAGTTCATCGTCGATTTCCAGCCGTTCCTGTTTCTTATATTTCACCGGCCTTCTTGATTCTACCGCTCCGCTTCCCAGACGGATACAGAGAAAATCTTCGTCTTCCGGTACGCGGTCGAACAAATCTGATGAAAATTGTTCGATGCGCTGTTTTTCCATATCCTGAGATATGTAGATTTCTTCGAGGGCCTTCCGCTCCAGAATACGGCACCGTTCGATCTGGGCCTTCTTTTGTTCGATATAGGCGCTATACTTTGTAATACGTTCTTCGCAGCTTTCTTTATATTCCTTTTTCCCTTCTCTCATCCCCATAATTGCGGTAATGATCGCAATAACGCCTGAGATCAGTGAAAAAATGACCATCGTTCCTCCGAGAAATGCCATGGCTCCCGCCGCTATCAAAATTCCCATCGAAGGAAAGATTCGCATAAACAGATTATTCTTCTGCTTCTGAGGTTTTTCCGGCGGATCGAGTATCTCGATTTCATCATTACATACCCTTGTCCTAAGCCTGGTATTACGCCCGAATGCCGGGTAGCCGTTTCTCTCGGGAACATCATAAAAAGATAGTCCGGTAATCCCCATGTCACTTCGGATTTCCGTCCACAGTTTTCCGCTTTTGTAATAAAAAGAGTAATCCGAAACAGAAAAGAAATCCCCGCTTCTGATCTCCTCTCCGGAACGGGTTTTTCTGCCATTGTGATATACTCCATACTGTGTTTCTTCTATCTGAAGAGACAGCGATTCTCCCTGTCTGGCAAGTATGATTGATTCATTCATCGTATAAGGGCTTCGCATCGTAATATTGCATCCATTTCCTGCACCTAGTCGTATAGAATGTACGGCGCCAAAATCGATCACCCTTTCATATTTTTTCCTGCCCCCTTCAAAATCAATGAGAAACTCAAGAGATAACACCAGATTATCGGAATCCTGATATTTGACCTCCAGTGTATCTCCATGCATTAATTCGGCTGTCATCAGCTTTCTCACGTCTCCGAAAGATAAATACAGGTTGTCTGAACAGATTAATGTCCATTTTCCGTTAACTTTCATAAAAGAAAGTTCAATCCTTTCGAAAAACAGATCTCTATACAACCGTATGCCGCAGTCCATCTCTGTTCCCACTCTCAGTTTTTCCGCATCCGGTTCAAGTTCAATTTCTTTATACAGGTTTTTATTTGAGATAATGATCTTATACCTGTTTTCCATTCCCCCACTCTCCTATTCCGTATACTGAATAATGCTGCCACTTCGTATTCCAAAATCTCTAAGAGTCCTGTCTCCTCTGAGCAAGGCAATCGGGTTCTCAGCCTTCAGATAGCAGTTCTTAATATTCGTCGTATCGATCCCCAAGTCATAAGCTGTATTCAGCGCAAGGACCAGATCAGTTGCTGAAATATCAAGGGGAATTTCCAGATCAGTTGTAAGCCCCTGTTTTAAAGCATGAAATATAATAATTGCTTTTTCTCTCTCCATCTCTGTACCTCATTATTACATCAGCAAAAATGCTGCTTTTTGTATTCCGCTCTCGCAAGCCAGCGCATCAGCAGTAATTCGGTCGCCTTCTGGAAAATGTTCGATATATTCATTCACACGAAATCGCAGGCCTCTCTCTGATGAAGTCAAAAAATTTTCTTCATCTTTCCGAAAGTCATTGCATACAAACAGATATTTATCACTGTCAATACCGTTTATGTTCGATACGAATAATTCTGCTGCACGCACTGAGCTTTCCGTCTGCTTAGCAATAATAACCACCCGGTCCGCCGCTCCAATCAGTTCCGCTTTTGCCTCATCATACACAGAATCTGTATCTATAATAATAAAGTCAAAATCATTCTCCCCTTTTGCGCTTTCTGCAATCTGAAGAAAAACGGAAAAGTTTACTGCAAGTGACATAAGCGGCGCCTTAAATGGCGGAAGATAGCTAAATCCTTCTTTACGTATCACATGACGGATTTCCTGATAGATACCTGCTCCCGGTCTGCCAAGCTTCATATAAACTTCCGGATCTGCAACCGGGCTTCGGTTTTCAAAAATTCCATGAAAGGACTGCATGCGTTCCGCATCTATGTAAAGTACCTTTTTATAATTCCTGGCAAGGCATCCCGCCAGCCCTACTGCTGCCGTTGTTTTACCCGTTCCGCCGGAAGCGGAAGTCACAACAATAATCTGACAGTTCTTTTTTCTATGGGTGTTTACGTTTATGATATCCGCGCTCTTTCCTATGATCTCATTAAATATCTCCCTTATACTGGAATACTTAAAGATCCTGTTCAAAGACAACTCATCCGTTTTCCCCTCTTCCATTTTCTCCATCATTACAAATATGCAACCAATATCATGTCGGCTGAGAGCTTCTGTATAAATCTGGTCCGATACAATTAAAATATCCACCTTTTGGGGTGTGCTAAAAAGCTGCTCAAAATATACCCTGTCCGTTATGATCTCCAGATCTGTCTCCACTGGAAATTCTTCGACAAATTTTGCCTGAATGGGTAAAATATAACTGCTGTCCATATCTGCTATAATAATTCTTGGATTTGCCACTGCGGTCTCTCCTTATCTGATAATTACTTGAAAATCGGTGTTTGCCATCCGAACTATATCGCCGTTTCTGACGGTATATGGCCGCTCCGGCATCAATCTTTCCCGATTGAGGAAGGTTCCGTTGGCGCTTCGAAGATCTGTCACTGTAAACTCATTTCCATTCTGACTGACCATACAGTGCCGCCTGCTGATCATACGACTAAAAGTAACTGCTCCGTCTACTTCCGATACTTTCTTGCCAATCACATATGGACTTTTGTTAATCTTCAGTTCTATCCTTACCGGAGCATTCATGGCTATAATATACATGGATATTTTTTCCTGCTTCCTGGATACTGCGCCTTCTTCGCTCATCTGGCGGCTGACAATACCTCCTCGCAGCCGTACGCAAATGTCATTAAGAGAAAGGGATGCATCCGCCAGATCCGATATCAGCTTCATCAATTCGGGAAGTGTTTTGTCCGCTCTTCCATCAATAAGGTGGATTAAATCGGAACGCAGTCTGCTCTCAAATATTTGACTATCTCCGTGTAAAGAATGTTCTATCGGAAGATATACAAGACGGATCTTATATGTAGATGGTTCCAGATAAATCCTGTCAAAGCGAATATCCAGCCTGCATACGGAGAGAAAACCATTATTGCGTACTTCTTCAACTGCATCTAACAGATTTCCAACTACTAACGGAAATCTGTCGCCACTTATTACCGGACTCATCGATAAAAATGTCTTATATCCATTTGTTATGTAATAAAGCTGAATCCTTCCGTTATAAAACATTTTCATACTTCTGAGAAAACACCCACCTGTCTGACTTTGCAGTACTTTATATTCTGTGGTAAGAAACTGGCTGTTATCTTTAAGAAGATATGCAATATTTGTTCCGCAATCCATTTCTTCAAGCGCCCGGCTTTCTTCTGTTTTCTTCTTTTCCGTCACTTTCCCACTTCCCTTCATTCAGTCCGGTTATTATTTATCTCTTTCTCTTAAACTGCTTTCATCTCCTGCACGATTCAGAATATTGAGTTTACCATGATCAAGTTCAAATACTTCCCAAATATTTTCCACTCCTGCCCCCGATGCAATCGTAATTACTTCCGGCGCTTTTCCTGGAAGATATACTTTAACCGTAGCCCCCTGTTCCTGAAGCGTATACGTCAGCCTGTAATCCACAACCGTATATCTGTAAACGCCTTCCAGATCATATAGGGTGATTGTTTCTGGTCCATATCCGTTCGTGTCATCCACATCCAGTTCCGCTGCCTCATTCACCTTGTTGAAATAACTTACAAATACACTTCCCGAATTGTCACTCTCACCAATCAAATAAGAATCCAGGTCCTGTGGCTCAGCGCCCCATTCCAAAACAATACGGGCTGATCCAGCTGCAAGTTCCGGTGAAATAACAAACTGTTCTCCGCTGTAGTTTCGATCTTCCTTCATCTCAAACTCAAACTTCTCCACCACATAACCATTTGCCACAATCGTTACTTCATAGGTATCCGGATCCAGTTCTACCGAAAAAGCGCCCTTATTTCCTGACTCGATCTTCTCTTTATGCGAAGGATCGTTCTGTCCGACAAATTCCAGTTCAGCGTCTGCTACGCCATCTCCCGTAATCGCATCGATCACAAAACCGCTGAGAACACCCTTACTGCGATTTTTATTTGCATCCGTAAGAATCACTTCATTCCATGCATTAACAGACTGAACCGTACCTGATGTATCCGTCTCAATCTTAATCACTACAGAACCTGTCTTTATCTGCACATAGGTCCTCTCATCCGTTGTAACCGGCTCCACTTTTGAACTGGAAATCTGCTGCAGCTGATCCAATGTTACGGGAGCCGCAAAATTATCAAAAATTATATCCAGAGAGTCCAACTCAATTTTTTCGGGCATGCTGGATTTATCCGGCCGGTTCTTTTTATCATCCACAATTCCATCATCCTGGGGAGTATCAGAATAATACATTGTGGCAGAAAGGTTGTTATGTACAACCTTTACCTCCCCTTTGCTTACTTTCGTAATATCCGGCCATGCCCCGTATTCCTGCGAATAGTCATTATATGTAAAGATTTCAAGCCTCTGTATGAATGCATGATTCCATCCGAACGGTCTCGTATTTTCCAACGTCTGTTTGTCCTGGTCCTGTCCAGGATATTTTACAAGCAGCGATCCATCTTCAATTCCTTTGAGCATATCCAGTATGGTCGAAGCATCTGTAAACGCTAATGCCTTCTCCAGCGTAGATTTTGCCTGAGAAACCTTTCCCTGCGTCAGATATACATCGGCCAACCCCAGATATGCGTCGTCTTCTTTCGGTACTGCTTCAATCGCCGTCTCATATTCTACAATCGCATTGGCATACTGTGCTGCTGCAACGTATTCTTCCGCTTTGCTGATAGACTGTTTATAAGTCTCCCGTGCAAGCCCTTTTCGAATCAGCAAAATCCCAGCCAAAAGCGCCGCAATCAATACAACTCCACAAACAATCAATACGACGATCATCCGTTTCCTTGATTTCTTCTCTTCCATTCCCTTTCCCTCCTGTCGCTCTCTATCCGTTCAGACAGCTGAGTTCATCCCGAATCTCTGA
Organism: uncultured Lachnospiraceae bacterium; assembly: GCA_949287925.1. Taxonomy (GTDB): domain Bacteria; phylum Bacillota; class Clostridia; order Lachnospirales; family Lachnospiraceae; genus Merdimonas. The sequence continues at coordinate 2,210 of CASEIR010000032.1, read as the reverse complement.
CTTCCTTTTTCCCAGTAACCGGTAAGATACAATAAATCCCACTATTCCACCAAATACCGCCAGCACTCCTGATACCACCAGTATAATGCCTGCCATTTATCTCACTCCCATTCTTTCATTGTAACAATCAATGTCTCCATATCCGGATCCGTCTCACCCGACTGTTCATAGAGATGTTTTGCTGTGTTATAAGCGAAATCCGCCTCTGAAGGGATCTCTTTTCGTCCTTCTGACGCGGCCTCGTCCAAACTGCAATAGCACATCCACATAGGAATCCGGTAGTCATCCGGATAAAGTCGCTCCATTTCTCGAAACCGGTCATAAGCTGTACCATATCGTCCCAATGCACGAAGTATCAACGCCCGATTCAACAAATCTTCATAGGACGGGTCTCCCAGGGTACAGATCTGCTCATATATACGAAGAGCCGTTTCATAATATGAACGTCTGTAGATATCGTTTGCCGACGCATTTCCGGCATCAAACGCCGTCTGTCCGATCTTTCGCTTCAGATTGCTTTCATCTGAATACATTACCGCCTTTTCCAGTACATCCACCGCTTCTCCATATCGCTCCTGTCTGATATAAATATCCGACTGCAAATCATATATCAAAGCCATCAAGTCCGGATCTGTACTGGCTGTAATTGCTTCTTCCACTTTTTCCAACGCTTCTTCAAAATCTCCGGCTGCATACAGAGACTGCGCCTCGATAAAAGTCACTTCAGATACGTCCAACACTGCTTCCGGATAATGTGCTTCCAATTCTGTCACATTGAACGGCTGCCCATCTCTCGCCATGGCAACCATATAGTCTCTAAGATATTCCGAGCTGTCCGGTACTTCTTGCAGCGCATCCTGGTAATACTGCGCAGATACAGCATACTGCTCCTGCCTATAGTAACTTTCCGCCAGAATGCGCAGCACATCAGCTTTATCATCCGAATGGAAATTCATATAACCGCCCGCCATGAAATCGTTTAAAAGCTCCGTTCCTGCTGTAACAATATCCGTTTCCGTCCCGGACTCTACCGCTGCATACAACTTTGTGTACCTTTCCTGCCATATATCCTTCTGCCACAGGCCAAAACCGCTGTATATCAGCAGCACACCGGCTGCTACACATACGCCGCACAGAATCCCTGACATGCATTGAAGTTTTCCGAGCCAACGATATCTTGGATCCATCTTTTCCAGATTCTGCAGCGCGTCCAACATACGCCGGACTGTACGGAACCGGCGGGTCGGATTTAATGCAACCGCCTTACTGATAATTGCCTTTACACCGTCGCTGTAGGGAATATCCAGATCCATAATCGGATAGGGCACTCCCGTCCGTGGCTCTGGCAGATATCCGGTCATCATCCGGTAAAATACCGCCCCCAGGCTGTAGATATCCATCCTGCAGTCCGGCACAAAATTCCCGCCGCCAGAATACAACATATCCATCGCCGCCTGATATTGTTCCGGCGCCGCATAATGTGGGCTTAATCCCTGTAGTTTTCCATTCTCCGAACCGTCCAGCGATATATTAAAATCAATCAGACACACATTTCCCTGGGGCGTGATCATAATATTCCCCGGTTTGATATCGCTGTGCAGAATCGGAGGATCCTGAGTATGGAGATAATCCAGAACTTCGCAGAGCTGTTTCATCCACAGAAGCAACGTTTGCTGAGGGAAGGTATACCCACTGTCCAGATAATGCTGCAGATCGGAACCGGGAATATAATCCATGACGGTATAAATTCCCCCTCCTACTTCCAAAAAGTCATAAACCTGCGGAAGATATGTATGATGAAGACGTTTCAGTATATCGGCCTCTTTTCTCACATTAATCCTTCCATTGTAATTTTCTTTTATTCTCTTGATTACAATCTGCTTGCAAAGACGCAGATGCCATCCCAGATAGACGACTCCCGTCCCGCCTTTTCCGATCTCCTGTATAACCTGATACATCCCGTCAATCACATCGCCGTTCTGAAGCATAATGACTCTCCCATTAAGACAAAGCAAGCTGCCTAAATATTTCTATTCAGACAGCTTTGCTCCTTTTCACTTTACTTATTTTAGGCGTTTGCGAAACGCCAAAACCCGCATAAATACGGGATTCTTTTTGTTATAAATTAAAATATCTCCTCAAGGTTTATGGTAAAATAGAATTGCCTAAAAACTAATTAACCAATCCACCTAAAGGAGATATACTCATAT
>CASEIR010000031.1 GCA_949287925.1 uncultured Lachnospiraceae bacterium | reverse complement strand
TAGTCGCCGAACCTGGCCTGAAGCTCCAGCAGTCCATCCGGATCCATATCTCTCTTCATAACTTTTCTCCATTAACTGTTGTTGACATTCCACCAACGCCTCACCGCCTCCCTGAACCTCCTGTGCAGGCGGCTGTATTTCAAATCAATCCAGCTTCTTGGCCTACCATATTTCCTTGCCAGGTCAACAGGCCTTTCATCCCGGAGATAACGTGATCTCCATAATTCTATATCTGACTCTTTCCAGCCAAGCCGTAGAGGAAAATCATACATAAACCTATATATCGTATTATGGATATCTTCTCCCGGCACCCTGAAAAAATCCTCTATTAGATGTTCCGGAGCAGAGTCTCCGACAATCTCCGACAAATCCCCGAGCAAAGCCGAAGATGCTATTTCACGTCGCCGGCTGCCAACTGTCAGGACCATATCCTTATACGGACTGTCGGTAAGGATAATCATATTCTTCAGAAGTTTTTCTGCAGCACGTCTGGTCTTAGAGTATAGTTCATCATTCAGTTTCAGACTGGACATTATTTCTTCCCTGGATTTCTTTTCCACATAGAATGCGTACAGAAATTCATATAGAGGTTTTACTTTCACCAGAGACACGACATCCTCCCTCACATCCCGATCCTGGCTCAACAGCCTCAACCTTGAATTCTCTGCCCTGAGCATACTGTCTGGAAATATGTATCTCATTTCAACAAGGTGAGCCCGCATCTGATTGAAAGCTACCGCTGAAAGCCACTTGAAAAAATTACCTGTTCCGGAATAAGATGACAATTTCCCCCAGGTACCATCAGCCCAGAGATATTCAAAAAGCACTGTACTGAAATCATTCGGATCAATCCGGATATGATAGATACGATTGATTTCCCCGATAATACGCGCCCTCATCGGGACAATTGCAGTATAAAAGAAATATTCAGCGAATGCCGGATCATTCTTCAAGCGCATTATTATGTCCGCAACACCTTCAGGTGTAGATCCATCGCAATGCCAGTCACTGTAATCTGTCTTCATAGTCGTTCAGTCCTTTACTTATTACAAAGTTACAGAGACTGAACCCTGGCAGGCCTGGATTTATCGCGATAAGGCAGATCAAATTACAATCATATGATTATCTGACGATTACAGGTCAGCAACAACGTATATTTTTCTGTTTTTATAACATTTTCTAAAACATAGTGGAATTATATGATCTTAACAGCAGACAATTCGTCAGGAAGGGATATATTCTCTGCCGGCAATGTAATATGGCTGAATTTCAGGAGACGGAATGGCTGATATGGCTCATCCAGATCCGCCAGCGTGTTTTTCAGCACACGGTTAATCCCATTATAGCACTGTCTTAACGACTCCGGAACTGAAACAAGATGCCTGCATTCATTCTCAATCTTTGATCTGTCCGCCACATCTGCATATACCTTCTCATACAGAGACTTGAACGAGTCCTTATTGTCCGGCAGAGATATCGCCGAGACTTCATCTCCCTTTTTCTGTCTGTCTATGAGGTACATCATATAAAGAATATTCTGCGCCTTTGTCTCAAAATGGAGCAGTTTCGGGTCATACCCATCTTTGTGAAGATATATCCGGTATATGCCATCATTCTGCCTTGTCGGTACAGAGGAATTGAATTTCTTGATATTCACTTTCACTTTCGTGCGGTTTCCTATACCTATCCTGTCAATGAACTCGTTCACAAACCTCTCTTTCTCTCTCTTCGGAAGAGTATCGATAAACCTTAAGAGATCATACCAATCAAGATCTTTAATTACGCATTTTATCTTTCTCAGCGCAACTGTATCGTGTTTCCTTTTATAAATTTTGCAATTATTCAAAAAATCCGCCCGCCCGTCGACTTCTTCTTCAAAAGACTCAAATGACACATCATCTGGCAGCAAAGCCGATCCAACCGGCAATGCCGCACATATCGGTGGAGAGGACAGAAAGAAACGACCGATCATCCCTAACGGAAAACACGGTTCTGACGGGCACTGTGTCTGCTCCTCCAACGGCGTGCTATGATCGGAAAAAAGAAGATATTCACAGCCTTCCGGATCATTTACAGCCATATTCACAACAGCATTCTCAAGAAGTATCCTTCCTATCTTCTCTGCTGTAGTTATAAGACATGATACGCTCCCTGCAATATCATCTCCAGAGACTGTCATCAGATATGCCTTGGTAGATAACAACGGTGTAAACAATGGAAGCACCAGATCATAACCTGATTCACAAGCACATCTTACCTCTTCCGGAAGAACGGCACAATCTTCTACGGCAATGTGATCGCCGGAGTTCTTCCCTTTGCAAAAATCCCCGACCGATTCAAACTCATACCCGTAAATGAGACTCCCTTTCTCCAGAGCAGAATACACCCGGGCATCAAGAATTTCCTTTATCGCCTCAAACGGAGCTGATCCCGGAAGAAAATATATGTGCCCGTTCTGAAGGCGATCTGACTGGACATCTTCTACCAGAAGGATATTTTCCGGCAAG
>CASEIR010000030.1 GCA_949287925.1 uncultured Lachnospiraceae bacterium | reverse complement strand
CTTGCGGTATTCTTCGGGAAGAAAAGAAATGGTAAAGTATTCGTCTTTGTCGATAAATTCTTTTGTATATCTCTGTGGACGGATATAAACCGTCGCCACAGGCTTTCCCCACATGATCCCGACGCCGCCCCAGCTGGCTGTCATTGTATTGGATGCATCTACGTTCCCTGCTGTCACCAGCATCCACTGTCTGCTGATCTTATCAAACGGATTAAATTCTAATGTCGAAATGTCAACTTCTTGAAATGCCATCTTGCACATCCTCCTTAAATAAAAGTTTTATAATCCTCATAGTTTTTCGCCAGAAGATCCGGCGTATTCAGGCCGTAAGGACATTTATTCATGCACTGTCCACAGTGTAAACAGTCCTCGATCTTCTTCATTTTTGCCTGCCATTCCTGTGAAAGCCATCCCTCCTGCGGCGCACGGCGAAGCATCAGGCTCATTCTGGCACAGTTGTTGATCTCAATTCCCGCAGGACAGGGCATACAATATCCGCATCCTCTGCAGAAATCACCGGCAAGCTCCTTTTTATCCTTTTCAATCTCTGCCTTCAGTTCGTCATTGAGACTTGGAGGACAGACCTGATAAGAAAGAAATTCATCCAGCTCCGATTCTCTTTGCACGCCCCAGATGGGTACAACATGGGAAAACTGCGGCTGATCCATAAATGCATAGGCACATGCAGAGTTGTGGATCAATCCTCCGGCCAGGGCCTTCATAGCAATAAATCCCATGTTCGCTTCTCTGCACATTTCTACGATCTCCAGATCCGCGTCCGCCGCCAGATATGAGAACGGAAACTGCATCGTCTCATAGAGCCCGGAGACGATTGCCTCTTTTGCCACGGCGATCCGGTGGTTGGTGATACCGATGTGCCGGATCTTTCCTTCTCTTTTTGCTTCTTCGGCCGCTTCATAAAGTCCGGTCCCGTCCCCCGGCTTCGGGCAGAATGCCGGATTATGGAACTGATAAATGTCAATATAATCGGTCTGAAGCATTCTTAAACTTTCTTCCAGATCTTTCTTCAACTCTTCACCTGTCTGCGCGGCAGTCTTGGTGCTGATGATCAGCTTCCCGCGGATATAAGAAAATGCCGCGCCAAGCTTCTCTTCACTGTCAGAATAGGCTCTTGCCGTATCAAAATAATTGATCCCGTTGTAGAAAGCCTTCTGAAGCAGATATACCGCGTCTTTTTTGCTGATCCTCTGGATAGGCAATGCGCCGAAACTGTTTTTGGTGACCTGGATCCCTGTTTTCCCTAAAATGATTTTCTGCATAGTATTCTCTCCTCTCTGTTACAGAATCTTATACATATAGAGTTCATGAAGCGCTCTTGTGGCGCTGATATATCGAGCCCGGGGCAGGAACGGATTGCTGCTGTCCTCACTTACCATAAACACCTGGTCGAATTCCAGTCCTTTTGCCAGATAAAAGGTGGTTACGGACAGACCGGGATGAAAAGTGCTGCTGTCCCTGTCAATATAAGAAACCGGCTGTCCTTTGTTCTTCAGTAGCTGATAAAGATCATAAGCCTCTGCTTCAGTCATCGTCAGAAGAGCGGCTGTCTCAAAACTGTTCTCCCCCTGTATCCGAAGTTTTCCGCAGAGGGTATCCAGCATCTCGTCGATGGTCAGAAAGGTTTCTTCTTCCACCGGCTTCCCGTGCCGTTCCAGATATTCGGCTGCTTCTTTTTCCCCCGGGGACAAAAGTCCTGCCGCATAGGCCGCAATCTCCACTGTGTTACGGTAACTTTTATTCATGGATATCTTTTTCACATGACTTCCAAAGATCCGGGGCAAAAAAGCAGTCACGTCCCGCATCTCTTCATCCAGTGTCTGATATTTGTCTCCCAGGATCGTCATGCTGCAGGAAAACAACTCTGCCAGGATCAGATACTGGATATAGGAGTAATCCTGCATCTCATCAATTACCAGATGCTTGATCCTTTTATGGGAACCTTTTCCCAGAAGCCGGTATTTCAGATACAGCATGGGCGCCGCGTCCTCGTACTCCACCAGCCTGCGCTCATAAGGGACATCCGGCAGAGGCTGCCATCCGCAGCTTTCCAGAAACCGGCTGTATATCTGATAGATATCTTTTGTCACATACATGCTGTTAAATTTCTGCCGGAGATATTCGGACTCTTCTTCAGACAGTTCTCTTCCTTTCAGAGTCTCGTATTCATCTACCACATATTCCATTACAGCATTCATGCGCGCAAGCAGCGGCACATTCTGAAAACGAAAATAAAACAGATGGATCAGTTCCTGTTCGGTTTTATGAAGCCCGTTCCATGTCAGATCCCGGAAATCCATCAGGCTGTCCTCCAGTGTGGCAAGAAATCCTTCCATCTGTCCGGACATCCATTCTGACTGTTTATTCAGATATCTTTCATAAGCTTCCGGATCCGGGAACTTCATCAGACGCTCCAGCTGGTGATACCGGTCTTCGCAGTCAGGAGCCACATCCTTAAGTTCCCGGTAGACAAAGAGGTCAAAACTCATCTCCTGCACGGTTTCTTCGCCAAGTTCCGGCAGGATATGAGAAATATAATCTGCAAACACACTGCCCGGGGACAGGATCAGAATATCCGACGATTTCAGGTTCCCGCGGTCGTGATACAGAAGATACGCGATCCGGTGGAGGGCGACCGAAGTCTTGCCGCTTCCGGCTGCGCCCTGGATCACAAGGATCTTATCCTTTGTATTGCGGATAATGGCATTCTGCTCCTTCTGGATGGTGCGTACGATATTCTTCAGCTTTACGTCACTGTTGCTTCCCAGTTCCTGTTTTAAGATCTCGTCATCAATTTTGGTATCACTTTCAAAAGCATAGACCAGTTTTCCTCTGCGGATCTTATACTGCCATTTGGACAGGATCTCTCCTTCCATGGTGCCGGCCGGAGCCTGATAAGAAGCCGGGCCGCTGTCGTAATCATAAAACAATTCGCAGACCGGCGCCCTCCAGTCATAGATGAGAGGCGTTCCGCCCGTTTTTTCTGCAAAATTGCCAACGCCGATGTAAAATTGTTCTGCTGAAGATTCATTTTTATAACAAAAATCGACCCGCCCGAAAAACGGAGATTCCAACATCTTTTGAAATCTCCATTTTCTGCGGATCAATTCCTGATTTGCGTTTGTCTGGTTCAATAACGCCTGCTGATTGTCATAATCCTCGTAACCATACTGGTCCATTTCTGTATAATTTTCCCAGTAATAATCGTGCATGCGTTCAATATCTTTCTGTCCAGCCAAAAGGGACTGATCAATTTCCTTTAGTTTGTTTTTTATTTTTTCAGTTACATCTTGAATAAATTCAAGGGTTTCTGTCCTTCCCTGTTCATTTTTCATATAATCGATCTCCGCATGTAAGAATCTCGGTTTCATCGCTTTTCATTGTACCACACTTACACACTGAGAAAAAGAATATTTTCTTTTTTCGATTATTCTTTCAAGTCTGCTATCTCTCCCATATCCGGAAGCCATACGGAAGATGCATCCACAAAACTATCTTGATCTTTCATTTGTCCGGAAATTGTGGATGGAATCGTCCCGTCAAGCTGTCCGCGCACACTTTGTGCGCGCAGTAGACAGAAATCGGTGATGGTCTCTGCTCCTGCCACATATTCTTCATAGGTGCAAAAGGCCGTCGGATCTTTTTTTACGTATGGTTCGATCATATTTCGTGTTTCAGATACAAATTTTTCAAAATGGCCGCTTTCAAAATACTCTGCGACCAGCTGATTAAAATAGATGTGATATTGAGCATAATATTCTCGGCTTTTCATCAGATTATGATAGAGGGGCCTGTTTTTCATAATCTCGCCTGATGCCGGTGTGTTAATAGGATAATTAACATACAGTCTGGAGTCATTAATAGGTTCAGGCATTCCCAGAGAATATGTGGCGAAAGCTAAATTATAATCCCAGGGTATTATTTGCAATATTCCATCTTCTTCATATAAAAAATAGTTATGACCGGTTTTACCAAGATAACTGTCCAGATTTACTACAAAAACCTGGACGGTAAAATAACGCAATACTTCGTCTACATGAACCGCCGTTTCTAAATTCTCTCCAGATGCCAGGATTTTCAATGCCTGAATGAGTCTTTTTTTATCTGCCGTATCAGGCTCGAATTTAGCATTACGGAAAATATTATCATAACTATCCTCATAATCATCGGTATACTGAAGATAGACATCATGATTGGGATCCTCCAGAGATTTATAGTCCGGTTTATAAAGCTGACCATGATCTTTTCCGAAATTACGACGGACAAATGCTTCCTCTGGTTCCTCCACAGCCAGGAAAAGCCCCCAGTCTTCTCCGCCGGCTCTGACCCACACATAACTGCACAAAGGAGTTGGAATCTTCATATGTTCCATCATATCATAGGTGATCCAGGTCTTCAGATAACTGTTATCCTGAAAGGACGCATCCAGACATAATTTATCTAATCCGTAATAACTGTTAGCTTTAAAATGGTCAAATTCCAGTTTCAGACTGTATCGTTCATGCCCATACTTCTCTGTCAGACGCAGAGAATTATTCCCCTTTGCCCGAATTCCCACATCATGAAAAATCTCACCATCAATCACTACTGTACAGGAGGTGTATTCTTCCTTGTGTGCATTTGCAAGAAAACCTTTCCAATCATCCATATGAATGTCAATCTGATGTACTTTTGTTTTATCGAACAGGCGCGACACATAGCCGGGTTTTGAGGAGGCTTTTTGCAGCCCCCATTGCTCGCCGTTTATAAATAAAATGGTTCCAAGAACAGCAAGTATTATTCCTGTGATGCAGATGGCATCAATATATTTATGTTTCAGCATATGTTCAATTCATATAATCGCCATTATACGAAACCATTACTGCTTGCATGATACCGGGAAACCCGGATAATTCGTTGATAAAATCAGTATTGGCATCTTTCAGGCGAATCTCATAGTTTAGTTCAATACAGCCCCGTGATAAGCTTTTGCTCTTTAATGATATTTTCTGTACATTCTTAGCCAAAAAGTCGCAGGCTTCTTTTTCAGTGTCCTGGTTTTCGCAGTGAAGGACCAGGATATACGGTCTGTCATATCCTTTATAGCCGGCAAAAATAATAAGAATTATACCGATGAAAACACTTCCAAACACTGCAAGCAAAAGAAAACCTGCCGCAAGAACGATCCCTGCTGCGATTGCCCAGAACAGGAAGGCAATGTCTGACGGGTCTTTAATTGCTGTGCGAAACCGGACAATTGAAAGTGCGCCTACCATACCAAGAGAAAGCACGATATTGGATGTCACTGCAAGAATCAGAAGCGCCGTAATCATACATAATGCGATCAGTGTTACCCCAAAACTTGCCGAGTACATAACGCCGGCATAACATTTTTTATAAATAAAAAAGATAAATAAGCCAAGTAAAAATGAAAGCGCCAGCGCCAATATCATATCCATCGGATGAATTGAGGCTGAATTTTCCAGAAAACTTGATTTAAAAATATCCTGAAATTGAAATGTCATAATTCTTCTCCTTGTTCCCGTACCGTTTGTCTAATCGTATCTTCGGCATACCATATATTTAGAGAAAGCCGTTGTCCGCCTGTTTTCACACTGAACTGCCATCCGGACAATATCCGGCAGGTACTCATCATACTTGATCTCCAGTACGGAAAAGGAGTCTGAAACAGGGATACGGTATGCATCCGGATTTAAAAAGTCGTGTTTTCCCATACTGCTTCTAAGATCTCTGTCTATGGTAATGCGGACATTTCCAGGTAAGTAAGAGAAGGCTTCTCTTTCATATACAACGATTGTCTTAGGGCAAAGCAACTGTCCTTTGATCTTGCTGTAGAATTCTATCTGAAGGGGATCGTTTGATACAAGTAAAAACCGGTAATTCCCTTCCAGAAGATCCTGCACCTGCGTGCTGGTTATACGGGCACTTGATTTACCACACAGACCATTGATCTTCCACTTTTTTTCCAACCGGATAAACGAAGTATCTGTTCCGTAATATCTGATGCGGAATTTTTCTCTTAAGTTTACTCCGTCCAGTTTTTGTCGCAATGCTTTATCATCCGGTGTGTCAAAGTAAAGGCTGCTCACACGGTATGTTCCGCGTGAGCAGGAATGTTTGTCATGTGGAAACAACTTCCTAAGCCTTGATGACAGTATTAAATCATCTTGTGGATTGATTAATTGCTTCAGTTCATGCCGGAGTTTTACCGGATTCTTAGTTATCATAGTCGGACTGTCCATCGTCATAGTTGGTCTGCCCGTCGTCGTAGTTAGACTGCCCGTCATCATAGTTAGATTGCCCGTCATCATAATTAGACTGTCCTTCATCATAGTTAGACTGTCCATCCCCGTAATCTGTAACTCCATCGTTTTCCGGACCATAATCCGTGTCCTGATAATCGCTCATTCCATAGTCGCTCTCTCCACGAAGATCTACAGGACTCTGCCAGTTGTTGGCGCTTACACATTCATGAACATCAGATGCAACTTCATCTAAAAAAGTTTCATGAGGAAGACCTGAACCAGGCTCGATCTCAATGGTGATCTGACGGTTTTCGCCCTCAACCTCCTCGACAAAATAACCCGCTTCTCCGATTGCTGTTACCAGTTCCGTTACAACCTCGCGGGCTGCTTTACCCTCATATCCGGAATAATTTGCAAGAATTGCATTTCCATCATCATTGCGTCCGGAAATTTCCGTTACATTTCCGTTTTCATCATAGTTAATCTCTATTTCCGGATTTACACTTAATACCAGTGTCCCGCCGGCAGGTTGGGTTTCTGCGGAAGTTTCCTCCACGGTCTCAGTTACAGTTGCTTCTGTACTGTTCTGTCCACATCCAAACAGAAGACCTGTGCTCATTGTCATTGCTAATACCAGTGCTAACATAGATTTCTTTTTCATAATTCATTCTCCTTTCAGACTGTGTATTTATCTGCAGATTATTTTTCAGGCGTTCCTTTTTTGCCTTTCATACATAGAATACGGAACTGACATTTCCAAAACGGGGTAAGGAAAAATATTTTTTAATCATATTCGCTGTTGCCGTATCCGGATTCACCATAGCCGCTGTCACCATCATCTCCGTAGCCACTGGCATCTGGATAAACGGGTATCGTTACTTTATTGTCTTTGTAACTATCGTTTGTTACTTCAATGGTAACCGACATTCGTTCCTCAAGGTGGTGATTCAGGTGATCTTTCAGGGATGCACTGTGTGATACTACCCATTCATCGTCGTCGGCATCCAGAGTCAGGGAAATACGTCCGCCTTCCTGTAGATATCCTTGATCTGCCGCTTTGTCGACTAATTCATCCATTACCTGATCTAGTTTCTTTTCAGTAAAATTGTAGTTATCTGCCAGTTTCTCCCCATCTTCATTTACACCATCCAATCCTACCACAAGATCATCTCTTGTCACATCAATCCTGACCTCCGGATTAATCCGCATATAGACAGACGCATAGGCTGTACCGTGTCCCATTCGGAATACAGAAGTTATGATCAATGCAAGGCAGGCTGCTGTGGCTGCAATAGTGTAAATCCATCTGCTCTTTTTCTTCTTTTCTGGAAGTGGATACTGCATTTCAATCACATCCGCAACAGTTTGCCCCACTTCATAATGCATATTTGCAACCTTCAGAAAATTTCCATCGTCAGACAGGACCACCGCATATCCCGGATGACATTCCATGACCATATATTTCATGCCGACATCCCCCCTTCCCTTTTCAGGATGCGCTTCAAATGTCCGCGTATGATTTCATATCCATTTGTGTAGATCAAGAGCATTGCCAATATGTATTTCCGGTGACGTTCCAGTGTTTTCCGCTCTGTTCCAGAGCCGGAAGCAAGTCTGGCAAGAGGAAGTTTTTTTGTTCTTAACAATTCATCCAGCAGTTCCTGTTTTTCTGCTGCAAAGGAAATGGCTGCAGAACAGGCTTTTATTGTCCGTTCCTGTCTTGGGCAATTGTCTGCTACATCAGAAAAAGAAATCCCAAATTCTGCCATAACAAGGGCCAGCTCTTCGATTTCCTGTTTTGTGGCGTCTCTGGAAGCCGTCTCCTCAAAATAATCATGTTCATCCGTGATTTCATCAATGATCAAACGACCTTCAGTTCCACTTTCTTCATAAATAGAAACATGGTTCTGATGCCGGGCTTCTTTTCTTTGAAAATCAACGATTCGGCTTCGAATCAATAAAGCCGCATAATTCAAAAATGCTCCTCTTTTTTTCTCATATCCCATAATGGCTTCATGGAAGGCCATCATGGCGATGCTGAATTCATCGTCTTGTTCTGTACATAGTCGGGAAATACATTTTGACACTTCAGATCGAATGAAGGGGATATAGGTACGGATCAGATTGTCTGCCTTTTGCAGATCTGCTTTTGCGTCATAGACCATTTTTACAATCTGATTCTCGCTTTGCATGACCTAAGTCCTCCTCATATATAGAATACGGATATCATTTCAGAAAAACAGGGTAAGAATCAAATTTATTTTACTTATAATTTACATCTAAAACCAGCAAAACTGTGTAAAGGTTATGTAAAATACAAGTAAAGGCGCTGTATCTGTTATAGATACAGCGCCTCACTTTTTGCACATCTTATAAACTTCTGACTTTGTAAATCCCACATACGCCTACTGCCGTTCAGCAGGTATCCGATTTTCGTTGATCAACATTCCCTGAAACCGTTCCGCCGCAAAGCGTCTCATAAACCAATCGCATTTGCATAAGAACAGATAATAGATATTGAGTCCGCAGCCGTGAAGCGTTTCAAAATTGCCCTGTCCTTTTGCAATGATCAGATCGGCATTTTCCAGTTCTTTGCGGGCAGCAGGACTGATATCAGAAAGCACCGTTCCCGCGATCTCGCTTCCGTTATCTATAACCGAAGCAGTTTTATCCAGACCCACATAATAAGCGGCGTCCAGATCTACATCGTTGACAACAGGAGCCCCGCGTACAATGACAGTAATATTCAGATGTGGGAACTGTTCTTTGATGATCCTGATCGCGATTTTATCCAGGACAATCTCTCCACAATTGTCAGCAAGATAGACCAGTGTCGACGCATGTGTGAGTTCTTGTCTGAAATATGCGTACTCCGTCTGATCTAGCCCGTCCTTTTCCTGCTCTTCAAATAATTCCAGTAATTTCTCCCTGGACACATCCTTCACTGCAGAATAGTCAATATAATTCCCGGTTCTTGCAAAACAAAGCGCCGCCTCCACAGGATCGGTATGTGTCCGGATCTGCGCTTCCAGATCCTTTTCCATCGACAAAAGAAAATCGTTGAATTCTTTTTTGGCCTCTTCCATGCTGTCTTTCTTTCCCCAGTAGTTTTCATATATTCTGGAAATGGACTTCACCAGGGCCGGGGCCGAAGCGTCCGGATCGCTGGCAGACAGATATCCAAGGATTTCTTTCATATATCGGAGTTTCTTTTCTTCATCTTCAAAATTCCTGATCTGCAGTTCCTGACT
>CASEIR010000029.1 GCA_949287925.1 uncultured Lachnospiraceae bacterium | reverse complement strand
CGCCAGCAATGAGATGTGTACTTTTCTGATCATCAACATTTCTTCTCTGCAGCTGATCCCGGTGAACATCATCGCCTACCGCAGCCAATATGGAAGTGTGAACCCGGCTGCCATTGTAGGAGCGGGAATTGTGGCAACAGCGGTAAGCACCGGAACTGCGGTGATATTCTGTAAACTGATGGATCGAAAAAAGAGTTGACGCGCCATCGAATGGTGCATCAACTCTTTTCTTCCCACGGACAAACTTTTCAAAACAATATCCATCCAACTGCATAGAAGTAAGTACCGTGTATAGAGATAGCATTTTGTCCGTTTTTTCAATTATTTCAATGTCTCCAGTTCCTTAATGCTCTCGATAAAATGGCGCTCAACAGGAGAAAGTAATTCATCCTGTTTTTTTTGATATTTTTCATATTCTGCGTGTGCTTTATCAATTGCCTGTTTATGAGTTACACGGCCCTTTGTTGTCAAAATATCCCGTCTGGTCATTTTCAGATAATCGTCAATCGTCTCTAACCAATCTTTCATATACATCGGTTCATGTGCCAGAGCACGCACCTCCGCAAGATCAAGATAAGCCGATACAATTTTATTTAGAGTATCCAGTTCTGTTTGTGTCAAATAATTCTTTGCAATTTCGGTATCTGATCTCTTTATTCGCTTTCCTTCCATTTGAACTGTTGCAAATTTTGCAACAGTTGCTTCCAGCCGAAATTCGCTCTCCGTAAAGATATTTTTTTCTACTTTATCCCCCGTATCACCATAGTAAGTAATACCTCGGTATCCCACTGTTTTTCTCCGGTCTCATACTGCCGGATCCGTGTATCATATTTCTCATTTGTTAGACAGATCATTTTTTCTATTTCTTGATCCGAAAAATATTCCGACATGGTATCGGCCACCGTCTGGATCCGTTCCAGGCTTGCGTATCTGCCGGTATTAATTATCTGATACGCCATTTCTTTGGAATATTTCGGATTATCTGGTGTCAGATCCATCAGCACATACCCGGTTGTCACCTTTCTGAATCCGTATTTTTCCATGATAACCGGGAGTTCTGCTTCATTCATCGGATATTTACATACCTCAAATTTATCCAAAGATTCCTCATGCTCTTCTGCTTTTTCCCAGAATCTTTTCTCATATTCTCCAGGTGCAATGCAGTGCGGCGTAATCTGAATCCCTTTCCGTGAAGAAAGCACCAGGCAGATTCCCTCCGGTTTTAACACCCGCATTTGTTCCCCGTAAAACTTCGATGGTTCAATATGTTCGCTTACAGTATTTGAAATCACGACATCAAAAGAATTGTCGGGAAAAGAAAGGGCTGTGGCGTCCCCTTCTGCAAAATCAATCCCTTCTTCGTATTCCCGCGCAAAACGAATAAATTCGCTGTCGCGGTCAACCGCTGTTATCTCTGCATTTGGATACCAGCGGTGAAGGGCTCCTGCAAGGGCACCCGGACCACAGCCAATCTCTAATATTTTCAGTTTTTTTGTTTCATCCAGATCAAACAATTCTTTGTACTGCGCCGAAAACATATCGTCAAACCGCAATTTTCGAGTATAATATAAAGTTTTGGTTCCCTGAATATATTTAGACCAAATATGATTCATATTTCTTCCCTCTACTCAATATCTCCCGGATCCAGCTTCTTCTGCTTCAGCTTCAGATACACGATCTCCCGGAACAGGGCATAAACCACAGACACGATGGGGATAAAAATCAACATTCCCACAATGCCCATCAGGCTGCCGCCGATGCTGACCGCCGCCAGTACCCAGATCGACGGTAACCCAACCGATCCGCCTACCACATGGGGGTAGATCAGGTTTCCCTCGATCTGCTGCAGCACCAGGAAAAGTACAATAAATCCAAGCGCCTGAAGCGGATTCACCATAAAGATCAGAAATGCTCCGATCACGCAGCCGATAAATGCTCCAAAGATCGGGATCAGCGCCGTCACAGCGATCACGATTCCTACCAGCAATGCATAAGGCAGATTCAGGATCGTCATCGCTACTACGAACATACTTCCCAGGATCAACGCCTCTACACACTGGCCTGTAAGAAAGCTGGAAAAGGTCTTGTTGGTCAGGGCCAGTACCTCAAGGGTTGCCTCTGCCCTGCTCTTTTTCATGAACGCATACATGACGCGTTTACACTGTCTGGTCAGTTTTTCTTTCTGCAGCAAAATGTAAATGGAAAATACGAATGCAATGAAGAATGTGGTCAGTCCGCTGACAATACTTCTTGCCGCAGTGATCGTTGAATTCAGCACATTTCCTGCGCCCTGGGTAAAGAAATTGATCCCTGTATCCATGATCTTGTTCCAGTCAAATTTCAGGTCGTTGATCCAGACGATCATATCCGGATTGTCATGAAATACCCCGGCTGCCCATACCTGCAGCTTCGGGATGAATCTCTGGATATTTCTTCCCAGGTTGATAAATGTTTCGCCCAGCTGCGGCACCAGCACCAGCATAACCAGCGCGATCACGCCGATCACGCCAAACAGCACCAGCAGCATACTCACAGGTCTTGCCAGTTTCTGCAGATATTTTTTCCCTTCGATCCGCTCCGGCTTGAAAAGATGTCTCTGAATAAAATTCATGGGCACGTTCAGCACAAATGCGATCGCCCCTCCCAAAAGGAAGGGGAAGATCACATGGATGATAAACCGGATCACGTCCAGGATAATGTCGTACCGCCAGAAACACAGAACCACCAGCGCAGCAAAGACGATCAGTCCCCGGATTCTTTTTACCACTTCATCGTTAAATTCCATATCGCATCATCCTATTTTAAATGTTCTCTGATCCATTTCATCAGCTGAATGATCGGCAGGTTCAAAAGCGCCAGGCCGTATACGATCAGAAGATGCGCGCCGTCCAGCGTATATACACTGAACAGGTTGTGCAGTCCCGGGATCATCAATACTCCTGTGATCAGGAGAAGTCCCAGTACAAATGCACCGATCAGATAAATATTGTTGAAAAATCTCTTTGTAAAGATTACCGGCTTGTTGGATTTGCAGTTAAATCCGTGTACAAGTCTGGAGGTACAAAGCGTACCAAACGCCAGAGTGCTTCCCAGCAGGCTTCCGCCCTCGTTTAATCCGATCAGGAAAGCAATGGTAGTCATAGCGCCGATACATAATCCTTCTGTACCGATCCGCGCCAGATAGTCTCTGGTAAGGATCGATTCGTTCATCGGACGGGGTTTTTCGTTCATCACATCCTTGGAATGAGGCTCCAGTCCCAGGGCGATCGCCGGAAGGCTGTCTGTCAGCAGGTTGATAAACAACAGATGTACCGGTGCAAATGGTACCGGCAGGCCTACGATGGAGGCGAAGAGTACCGTAAGGATCGCTCCGAAGTTTCCTGATAACAGGAACTGAATGGAGAATTTGATATTCCGGTACAGATTCCGTCCGTTTTCTACTGCTTTTACAATAGTTGCAAAGTTATCGTCTGTCAAGACCATAGCGGCCGCATCTTTGGAAACTTCCGTTCCGGTAATTCCCATCGCAACACCAATATTCGCCTGTTTCAGAGCCGGAGCGTCGTTGACACCGTCTCCTGTCATGGCTACGATATTTCCTCTTTCCTGCCATGCCCGGACAATCCGGATCTTATGTTCCGGTGAAACACGGGCATAAACGGAAATCTTCGGTACAAATTCCTGCAGCTCTTCATCGGACATATTTTCAATCACAGCGCCCTCGCAGGCCTCTGACTCATCTTTCAGAATACCGATACGCTTTGCGATCGCCGCAGCGGTGATCTTGTGGTCTCCGGTGATCATGATCGGCTTAATGCCGGCCTGGATACACTCGGCAACCGCCGCTTTGGATTCCTCTCTGGGCGGGTCCATCATGGCGATCAGACCAAGGAAGGTCAGATCATTTTCATCTTCCAGCGTGATTTCCCGATTTTCTTCAATCTCTTTATATGCAAATGCAAGCACCCGCAGGCCGTCTCTGGAAAACTCCAGGTTCTGCGCCTCGATCTCCGCCTTTCTTTCTGCAGTCATAGGCTCGACCGTTTCGCCGCGGCGGATGTGGGTCATTCTGGTCAACAGGACATCTACCGCGCCCTTTACTACCATGACATGTCTGCCGCTGAAAACATGAGCCGTAGACATCAGCTTACGATCGCTGTCAAACGGAATCTCCGACTTTCTGTCGTATACATCCCGCACCTCAAAAGCCTCTCTTCCCAGTCTGCTTCCCAGATTGATCAGAGCCGTCTCTGTCGGATCTCCGATCTCCTGCCCATTTGCATTGGAAGAGTCGTTACAGAGAATACTGAAGTTCAGAAGTCTCTCCTGGTTCGGATCGTTCAGGTTAATCTCGGAAACCGGGATCCGCTTGCCATCCACATAATAATCTTCTACCGTCATCTTATTCTGTGTCAGCGTACCGGTTTTATCGGAACAGACAATAGACACGCTTCCCAGGCCTTCCACTGCCTGCAGCTTACGGATGATCGCATGCTCCTTGGCCATCTTCTGCGTACCAAAGGACAGCACGATGGTTACGATAGAACTCAAAGCCTCCGGGATCGCGGCTACTGCAAGCGCTACCGCAAAAAGGAATGCATCTCCCGGCTGGTCTCCTCTGAAAATACTAATTCCAAAAAGGATCGCACAAAATACAATGATCAGAATGGAAAGTTTCTTTCCGAAATCGTCCAGATTTACCTGGAGCGGCGTTCTCTTCTCTGAGGTATTCTTCAGAAGACTGGCAATCTTGCCCACTTCTGTTCCCATACCGATCGCCGTAACCTCATATGCCGCACGGCCGTAAGTAACAAAGCTTCCGGAGAATACCCGGTTCGTCTGATCTCCAAGCGCTGCGCCTTCAGGCACCTCATCCAGAGATTTTTCTACAGATAAACTCTCTCCTGTCAGCGCACTTTCATCCACCTTCAGGCTGGCGCACTCGATCAGTTTTCCATCTGCCGGCACACAGTCTCCTGCCTCCAGCAGCACACGGTCTCCAATCGTAACTTCCCTGGAGGGGATCTGTTTTACCACTCCGTCACGGATAACTTTTGCTTCCGGCGCAGACATCTGCTTCAGTGCATCCAGCGACTGCTCCGCCTTTAAAGTCTGTACCGTTCCAAGGATCGCATTCATGGTGATTACCACCAGAATAACAATGGCGCTCTCAAAATCGCCAAGAAATCCGGATACGATCGCTGCAATGATCAGTATAATTACCAGAAAGTCCTTATACTGTTCCAGAAAAATCTGCAGCGTGCTTTTCTTCTTGCCTTCCACCAGCTCATTAAAACCATATTTTTCCTGGTTTTGTCTGGCCTGTTCACTTGTCAGCATATTTTTTTCTCCTCTCTCTTTTGCAATAGGATAAAAAAAAGACCCCTATTGCACACTTCTTGTTATGCAATAAAAGTCTCACCTTTTCATTGCGATACGGATGATCTCTCATCGTATTGACGTATTCGCAAACGGCAGGCCTGCTGTATAACCTTCTTATTCAGGAAATGCAATGCCTGACGCAAGTTACTCCCTTTTATCTTCATCTACTATACAAGAAAACTTTTGCGCTGTCAATC
>CASEIR010000028.1 GCA_949287925.1 uncultured Lachnospiraceae bacterium | reverse complement strand
GCTGATATTTCGGGTGTGATAAACTCGACATACAAGGATTCTCCTTTTGATTTGACTATTGGTTTCTCGACAACTCCAATATATCATATCAAGGTGAATCCTTGTTTTTATTTTGTTACCTATCTATTGTATCTCAACATTCTTTCAGATCACAGGGATCTATTAGACTTTCAAAAGTACTTTTGTTATAATATAACCCAAAAAAGAAATGATTTGAATCAGCTGAAAGCCAATCAAAGGAGATATATAATGCAAAAAAAGCCTAATATTTTTCAACGCAAAACGGTTCCTTTATGGATACAGATCTCCATACTCGCAACGTTTGTTGTTCTGATTATATGGAGCATCTTTCTGATCCGGGAAAAGCTTCTGAAAAATGCGAATGAAATGGGAATGCACCTGGCCGAGAGCTATGCTATCGAAGAAGAAAACCGTCTGAACGTATATTCTATGCTTCTGAGTCTGGGCGCATGCTATATTAACGAAAATATTGACGGCGATCTTCCCTTGGACACTTCTCAAAAATGGATGTACCAGTACACGGGGTATCTTTCTGATCTTCTGGGCGCTTCCATCGTGGACCCGTATGCGGTGATCAACGGCAGTATCGTTGCCGCTGTTCCCTTGGAAGGTGTTGAAGATTATGAATACCGTTCAACCGAATGGTATCAAAAAGCTCTGGCTGCGGATGGCGAGGTCATTTACACCGACGCGTACAAAGATGCCATAACCGGAGAACCAATGGTAACTCTCGCTTGCGCGCTGGAAGGCGAAGGAAATGTACTGGCTTTTGACATTCTGCTGAAAAACTTCCATACGCACGAAAACAGATCCTCCATGCCGGAACAAAGCTCTTATTTTCTATTCGATTCCAGCGGCAATCTTATGTACTTTTCTTCCTCCATGGATGTCGACATCGAAACGGGACAGGCTTATTTGGATTCCCTGATTGACTCAGTCCGTACCGGAGAGATGGAAAAATATGACTCCACCATTACCGATCTGGGCGGCAAACAACGAGGCGTCTACTACTACGAGGCCAGCAACGGATGGCTGTCCGTCATCACGATCCCCATTGACAAGATTCTGCAGGACGGCTGGGACCGTACAATCATTATCTTGTCAGTCATCTGCGGCATCCTGCTTCTGATCGCCGGACTGATTATGATAAAAGGGCATATGAGCGGAAAGAAAATCCGACACATATCAGATACACTGCAGCTTCTCGGCGACTCTTATTACGCAATTTACCGTGTCAACTTCAGGCAGGGAACTTATGAAAGCATCAAATCTTCGGATGATATAACAAACATTCTTGGGGCGTCCGGAGATTACGAGCATCTGATCAACACCGTCAAACAGGTGGTAGACCACAATACCTACGAAGATTTTGAACAAAGCTTTTCCCTGGAAAACATCCGGAAACTGATCGCCTCCGGAACTTATAATTTTGGCGGAGATTATAAGAGAAAATTTAGAGACGAATATAAATGGGTAAGTATCCAGATTGTATACAACAAAAATATGCATCTGGACGAGGTCATTATGTGTTTCCGGGATATTAACGCTCAAAAGCACAAGGAATTACAGCAACTCATACTTCTAGAAAATGCGCTGTCCTCCGCCAAAAAAACAGTACAACAAAAAAACCTTTTCTTCAGCAATGCATCTCACGATATGCGAACTCCTTTAAATGCAATTATTGGTTTCGCAGAACTGGCTCAAAAGAATACTGACAGTCATCAGCAGACGACTGATTATCTGCAGAAAATTGAACATTCCGGCAGACAGCTTCTCACACTTGTCAATGATGTTCTTGACATGTCAAGACTGGAACATGAAAAAGGAAATACTTTGGAATACTCTCCTATGGATATCTGCAAATGTGTTCAGGACACCGCCTCTCTATTCCGGGAACAGGCTGCTCAGGAAGAGAAAACCCTGGAGCTTTGCTTCGACGTTCAGAATCCCAATGTCTTCTGTGATCCGGCACGGCTGACACAGATTCTGAATAATCTGTTGTCCAATGCTTTTAAATACAGCGAAAAAGGGGCGCATGTAAAAATTTCTCTCATCGAACGAAACGTACAATATGGGCACGGCAAGTTCCAGATTATCGTATCAGATACCGGTATCGGTATGTCTGCCGAATTTTTGCAGCACATATTCGAGCCTTTCGCGAGAGAAACCCGGTTTACTTCCGGCAATATAACCGGAACCGGCCTTGGGATGCCGATTGTAAAAACTCTGGTGCAGCAGATGAGCGGAGAAATTACCGTACGCAGTGAACTGGGAACCGGAACCGAATTTACCATTACCTTTCCGCTCCAGCTGGCACAGGAGTTAGAAAAGCCTGCTGCGGACTCTTCAGTCCAGCCCTCCTATTCTTTAGACGGAAAACGTATTCTCATCGCGGAGGACAACGAACTGAATATGGAAATCGCCACCGAATATCTCACCATGCTGGGCGCGGACGTCCTTCCTGCATGGAACGGCCAGGAAGCCGTCACCACATTCCAGACCCAGCCGGAATTCAGTATCGACGCGATCTTGATGGATATGCAGATGCCTGTAATGGACGGCTGTGAAGCCGCCGCCGCAATCCGTGCGCTTCCTCACAAGGATGCGGCGACCATCCCGATCATTGCTGTCACAGCTAATGTTTTTGCGGAAGACATTGCCCGTACAACAGAAGCCGGAATGGACGCCCATATACCAAAACCCATTGATATCCAGCAGCTTTTACAGGTTTTAAATGACTGCGAGCATAAAAAAAAGAAAAAAGAACCAATTTCGTAACATTTGTTACAGAATTTGATTCTGCAGTCTAGTATTCTATATGTGTAATTGATAAATATTATTAGGAGGAACAGCCATGAAAAAATATGTATGTGAACCTTGCGGATATGAATATGATCCTGCAGTCGGAGATCCGGATAACGGAATTGAACCCGGAACCTCTTTTGAAGATCTTCCGGAAGACTGGGTATGTCCAATCTGTGGAATGGGAAAAGAAGTGTTTGTAGAAGAAGCCTAATCACACCTCTTCCCCATCAATGATATTTTGCAAAACCTGATAAGAAATAATCCGGATCCGGGACCGGGAGGTCAGTTCAATTACCCCCGCATCCCGCATCCAGGATAATTCTCTGGAAAGGGAGGGTCTGGTTGTATTTAGATATGCGGCCAGTTCCTCCCTTTTCATTGTCAATTGCACTTCTCTGTTTCCAGCGCTTTGCTCCATCAAATATCCTGCAATTCTCTGACGCAGACTTCCGCTGGTAAGAAGATGCAGTTTTCGAGTATTTCGGTCTGCTTCTTTCGCAAATATCCGAAGCAGATTAAAGATAACCCTATGGTGATGCGAACAGTTCTTCGCACAAGTACCATAAAAAAAATGTCTGGACACAGCCAGCACCGTCACTTCACTTCTTGCCACCGCAAAGTAACGGTACTCTTCATGCCCCAGGAACAAATCAACTTCGCCAAAGCCTTGCCCTTCTTTCACATATTCTACATAATTCTGTCGCCCTGCCACATTAATCTGTCCGAGCATCACCGTTCCAGACAATACAAAAAACAGTCTGGACGGCCTGTCCTCCTGACGAAAGATATAAGCATTTTTATTATAATGTTCTATTTTTGCCTGAGAGCATATAATGCTCCGCTCAATTTCTTCTTCCGTCAGTCCCCGAAACAACGTCAGTTTCTCTATTTCCATGCTTCGTCCTTCTTTCTTTCATTCAGGAACATTTTACAGAATGATCAGTTTCAACATTCCCCCCACAACAGATATTGTTACAAGCACATATGCGATCATCTGCTGTTTTTCATTATCTGCCTTGTTAAAAATCAGAATCCCTCCCAGACTGACGCAGCCCAGAATTCCTGCCGCAGCTCTTTGTGTTCCCCAGTTTACAGGCATATTCACCACACTGATCAACGCAATCAGGACTCCCCATATTGCCATAACATAAAATAACGTTTTCTTTGTCATTGCCTGTTTCGTCAGATATAACAACAGCAGTCCCACAATACTGACCAGACTCATTCCTCCTATAATTATTCCTAAAAAACCAATTGCCATAACTTTTATCTCCTTTTTATCTAACTTTTATGGTCTCAGTTTATTCGAAACATCTTAAATATCCTCTTAAATAAAAATGAACGTTCCTTACAACTTCTTACATCCGTCCCGGCTTCTGCGAAACCGTATATTTCTAGTTCTTAAAGCTGTGAATCGGCGCCGGAATCCGTCCTTTTCGGCTGATAAATGCGGCGCAGTCAAATTCATTGACCGGCATAATCAGCGCATAGCCCAAAAAACCGCCAAATTCTGCCACATCTCCCGGCAATCGCCCTGGAATCTACCACACTTTTGACAATATGCCGGAACGAAAATCTTTTCCGTGCTAAAGCATCAGGAATTTTATTTCTGCAAAAAATTCACGGAGCATATTATTCGGCAAATATAAAGGCGATGAGCCGGCTGCTATCGCACAGGCGTTCTCAAGTCCTGCCCGCTCCGCTGTCTGCATTGCTCTGAACACATGAAAGTCATTGGTCACAATTCCCACAGAAGCTCCTTTTTCTATAAGTCTCAGACTGTTCTTGATATTTTCCTCCGTTGTTCCAGACTCGCTCTCCATAAGTAAACGATCGTCCTGTATTCCCTGTTCCCACAAGTACTCCGCCATTCCTTCCGCCTCCGGAAACGGTTCATTATGTCCCTGTCCTCCGGACACAATGCACACTGTATCCGGATTTTCCTTCAAATATACAACCGCCCGATCCAGCCGGTATTTCAGGACAGTACTAGGGCCATTTTCCCGCACCTGCGCACCCAACACAATGATATAGTCAAGCCCCGGCATTCCGGAAGCATGCAGCTGTCTGACAATTTGAAACTCAACAGCACCGAACACTAAACCTCCAGCTATGACAATGCACAGAATCGCTCTTATTACAATCCGGGGGACCTTCTCCCAGACCGAAAAAAAGAACGACAATCCCAAAGCCAGGAATCCAACCGCTATCACAAACCATACCAGAAAAAAAACAGTTCCGGAAGCCGCGCCACAGACCAGAATTCCATAAACTCCACAGACAACTGACAAAAGCACACTAACCGCCGTCAATACATGCTTCTTCATTTCCATCCCTCTTTTCTATTCTTCCATATATTTGCTATAAACCGGGCATTAATAACGAATGCAATGATTATAACAAAAAGGAAATCCGCATTTATAAATAAAAGCTTAACGGCATTAATTCACTTAGTTTGTATATTTTATAATCCTTTTTATTGATCGCCAATATGATCTGGAATTGCTCCGGATCACAGAATTCTGTCATCACTTGCCTGCAAACACCGCATGGAGGCGTATAACTTTCTGGTTTTCCATCTTTTCCTCCCAAAACACAGATTGCCTGAAACTGTTTTTCCCCTTCGCTTACTGCTTTAAAAAATGCAGTCCGCTCTGCACAGTTTGTAGGAGTATATGCAGAATTTTCAATGTTACATCCCGTATATATCTTTCCACTTTCTGTCAGTAATGCAGTTCCGACTTTAAATCCTGAATAGGGTGCGTAAGCATATACGAGCTGTTTTTCTGCAATTTCTATCAGTTCTTGAATCTGTTCCTGTCTCATGCTTTCTCCTCCTGTTCCCTCTTATTTCTGTCAGCTGCTATCATCTTACGGACAGCGCCTATGGCCACCCGGACTGCTGCGTCTGTATCATGAATTACCGGATTCTCCAGCCCCGCCTTCTCTCTTTCCTGGTTCGCCATGACCAGAAAGCAAGAGCCCGCACGCACGCTCAGTGTACTGGCTACAACGAAAAGCGCCGCAGACTCCATCTCAGACGCCAGGCATCCCAATCGTTTCCACGCTTCCCACTTATTCAAAAGCTCATAACTCACCGGCATTTTCTCCGGATTATGCTGCCCGTAAAATGCATCCTTGCACTGTACGACACCTACATGGTAACGCTGTCCCAATTCTTCCGCTGCCTGCATTAATGCATTGGTAATATGAATATCCGGAACTGCCGGAAATTCAATAGGGGCATATTCTCTACTGGTTCCCTCCATCCGGATTGCGCCGGTTGCGATTACCACATCTCCGCTTCTGACGTCCAGCTGCATTCCTCCGCATGTACCGATACGGACAAATGTATCTGCTCCCGCCTGTACAAGCTCTTCCATCGCGATAGACGCAGAGGGACCTCCAATTCCCGTAGACGTCACACTGACTTTCACCCCGTCAAGATACCCTGTATATGTTACAAACTCCCGACTGTCCGCCACCAAAACCGCATCGTCAAAATATTGGGCAATCTTCACACATCTCTTCGGATCTCCGGGAAGGATCACATAACGCCCCACATCTCCCGTCCCAACCTGAACATGATACTGTTTACTTGCATCTTCCGAATATTTCATTGTGCCGCCTCTCCTTTCCATCCACATAGGTTCTGACTTGTTGTCTATTATACCATACCTGGATATCATTTTCATTCACAGACCTCTAAGACCGGGCGAAGAAACTCTCAATGACTTAAAATACTCTTTACTTGTCCCTGCCCGCCATTGCTTCCTGTCATAGAGTTACTCCTTCCGTACACTGATATCTTATTGTAGCAGAAAGTGCGATATATAAACAGGAAAAGGAACGCCGTGCCATATCGGAACATACAGACAGAGCGCCGCACCCAGCTTGAGATACAACGCTCCTGTATACATTTTCTTTTCTATAATTATAAAGAATAAAGATTTTTCTATTTTTTATCTATCCAGTTTACCAGGGCTCGGATTCCCTTTTTCCGGGTCTTTCTCCCCTTTCTTTCAGAAAACTTGAAAACTCATCTCAAAAATGTAATAATATAAGAAGTTTTATGCTAAGGAATGAGGAGGAAATACTTATGAAATCATTTTATCACTGGTACAAAGCACACATTACCGGTGCTATTTTTACAGGGTTAATCCTGGGAATTTTTACAGGACTGTTCCTGGCAGATCTTTTTGAGCCTATTCTGACCGTGACCGGCATCATCGGAAGTATCTACATGAGCGCTCTGAACATGATGATCTTCCCTCTGGTCTTCTGCTCCATCATCATGGGCATCACCAGTATCGGAAATGCACGGACTACCGGCAGGATCACCGGAGCTGCCATGCTCTTTTTCATCTGTACTACAGCCCTTGCCAGTTTTGTCGGAATCGTTCTGCCCCGGCTGGTCCAGCTGGGCAAAGGCGTCACCTTCGAAATGGCCGAGTCTGATATTGAAGCAGCCAAAATGACAGGAATTCTGGATACTCTCCAGACTCTGATCCCATCCAATCCTGTAGCCGCCTTCGTAGACGGAAACATGCTGCAGGTACTGGTATTCGCCGCTATCATTGGATTTACACTTATTTCCATCGGCGAAAAGGGAGAGCCTCTTCTGAAAGTAATCGGTTCACTCAACGAAGTCTGCATCCAGATCATCAGTGTCGTTATGTACTTTACTCCCATCGGAGTCTTCTGTACCATCGTACCGGTGGTAGAAGCCAACGGAACTTCTACTATTATTTCACTGGCCACCCAGCTGATCATCCTGTATATCGCATTCTTCGGATTCGCGATCATCGTTTACGGACTGTCCGTAAAAATCCTGGGAAAAGCAAGCCCGCTGGCCTTTTTCAAAGCCATTCTTCCGGCAGCCCTGAATGCCTTCGGAACCTGTTCCAGCTCTGCCACGATCCCCATCAGCGAACGCTGTATGAAAGAAAACTACGGTGTGTCCGATAAGATCACCAGTATTGTCATTCCACTTGGGGCAACTGTAAATATGGACGCTGTTTCTATTCTCATGTCCTTCATGATTATGTTCTTCGCCAATGCCTGCGGCATCGAAGTCAGCATCTCTACCATG
Source organism: uncultured Lachnospiraceae bacterium (assembly GCA_949287925.1). GTDB lineage: Bacteria > Bacillota > Clostridia > Lachnospirales > Lachnospiraceae > Merdimonas. The sequence continues at coordinate 31,027 of CASEIR010000028.1, read as the reverse complement.
GTAGTGGTACTGCTGGCAAACGTACTGTTGTCTATTGGAACGCCCGGCGTGCCCGGTGGAGCTATTGCTTCCTTTACCGCCCTGGCTGCCATGGCCGGACTTCCCGCCGGAGTCATGGGCGTATACATCAGCATTAACACCCTGTGCGACATGGGCGCGACCTGCGTCAACGTCATCGGCGACCTGGCCTGCTGCGCAGTACTCAAAGAGAAGATTAGGCTATAGGGGGGCTGACCCCATTTCCTCTTTGACACCCTCTCTGCTTGTGCTATAATATCTGCAGAGATTATTGATTGCGAAAGGAGCACATAAAGATGAATGACAGAATTGCAAGAGTATTGAAAAAAATGGAGGATAAGGGATTGACCCAGCTGATCGTTTCTGATCCGCTGAGCATCCGCTTCCTCACCGGCATTATGGTAAATCCGGGCGAGCGTCTGTACGCTCTGATTCTGCGTACCAGCGGAAAACACACCATGCTGCTGAACTATTTATACTTCGTAAAGAATACCGGTTTTGAGGAAGTCTGGTTCTCGGACATGGAAGACCAAATCTCCATTATCGCAGCCAACATTGATCCTGATCAGACACTGGGAATCGACAAGACATGGCCGGCACGCTTCCTGATCCCGCTCCAGGAAAAACTTCCGCAACTGAAAACTGTATGGGGATCTGACTGTGTAGACGGCGTACGTGCCGTTAAGAACGAAGAAGAAATCGCGATCATGAAAAAAGCTTCTGAGATCAATGACGCCGTTATGGAAAAGGTTATGGCTTACATCAAAGAAGGCATGACCGAAAAACAGGTGGCTGATTTTATCGACGCAGAATTCCTGGCTGCAGGCGCCAGCGGCGTCAGCTTCGATACGATCGTATGTTTCGGGCCAAATGCCGCGGATCAGCATCACGAGCCCAGCGATACGCGGACTCTGAAAGCTGGCGAATGTATTCTGATCGATATGGGATGTGTATGGAACGGCTACTGTTCCGATATGACCCGTACCTTCTACTGCAAATCCGCAGATCCGGAACAGACCGAGATCCACGATATCGTCCACGAAGCAGTTCTCCGCGCAGAATCTGTGATCAAACCGGGCGTACGTTTCTGCGATATCGACGCACAGGCAAGAGATTACATCGATGAAAAGGGTTACAGCGAATACTGGAAGATCCGTCTGGGACATTTCATCGGACAGGAAGACCATGAATACGGCGACGTCAGCCCTATCAACACCAACGTTGCTGAACCCGGCATGATCTTCTCCATCGAGCCTGGTATTTATCTGGAAGGAAAATACGGCGTCCGTATCGAAGACCTGGTACTGGTAACAGAAGACGGGCACGAACTTCTGAATGCAGTCGATAAAAAATGGAAAGTAATCGGATAATCCATATAACATTGTATAGACAAGATAGCAAAAAGGTGGCGTTTAAAACGTCACCTTTTTTCACAGGAACGGCAATGCTCTTCTTTACAGCCAGGCATATGCGCCTTCCTCTTCTTTCAACCGCGTACCAAAAAAATGTTCCATTGCATTTACCAGATAAAAAGTATCCTTCACTCCCGCCGTCTCATATGCCGAATGCATGGCAAGCTGTGGAAGTCCCACATCCACCGTATTCAAAGACACTTTTGCCGAAGAGATATTTCCAAGGGTGCTTCCCCCGGCCTCATCCGACCGGTTTGCAAAATACTGCACCGGAACTCCTGCTTTTTCACAAACATTCCGGAACAATGCAATACTAAGCGCATCACTGGTATATTTCTGGCCGGCATGGGACTTGATCACAATACCCTGGTTCATAAATACACAATTTTCTTCATCTGTTTTCTCTGGATGATTGGGATGAACTGCATGGGCATTGTCCGCGCTGACCATAAAGCTTCCAGCTACAGCCCGATAATAATCCTCCGGCGTTTTCCCTGCCGCACTGTTAATCCGCTGCAGCACATCGTATAGAAACGTAGAACCCGCCCCTTGTTTTGTCTGCGACCCTACCTCTTCATTATCAAAACAGGCATACACATTAACAGACTGTCTTGGGCAACCTTTCAAAAATCCTTGCAGCGTGGCAAATGCACACTGAGCATCATCCAGATGCTGCGCCGAAATGAACTCTTTCCGGGCGCCCCAGACTGTACCCGACATTCGGTTATATAAATATAGATCCCTGCCATATATAGCGTCCGCTTCCACTCCCAACTCTTCTGAAATCATCTGGTCCAGATCTTCTTTCATCACACCGCTGCCGCCAAACAATGGCAGCAGATCAATCTGCTTATTAAATGTATATCCTTCGTTTACCTTGCGGTTCATGTGAATTGCTACACTGGGAATCATCACCAGATCTCTGTCAAGATTCACCAGTCTGGTTTCCATCCGGTCCTCATACTTTACCAAGACCCTTCCGGCGACCGAAAGCGGTCGGTCAAACCAGGTGGAACAGATCATTCCCCCATAACCTTCTGTATTCAGTCTGATATATTGATCTTTCACCGCAAGGGTGGGTTTTTCTTTTAATTTAAACGTTGGAAAATCACTATGGCAGGCGGCAACCTGAAACGTGTATTCTTCCAGATCTTCCCCCAGATGAAAAGCAATGATACTGGAGTCATTCCGTGCCACATAATATTTGCCCCCTGCCGCCAGATTCCAGATTGCCGACTCTTTCAGTTTTTGAAAACCGTTCTCCTCCAGAAGACAGGCTATATTTGCAATCATATGAAATGTACTTGGACTCTCATCTAAAAACCGTAATAATTCTTCAGACAACGCTTGGTACATCTCTTACCCTCCTTTTCATATTTCTGCTTTAACACTATTATCTTTTCAGAACGTCAATTCTCCCTCTGTCCCCACTTCTTTCCCGGAACGCAGGAAAAAGGAACCCCGATTGCGGTTTCCCCGGCTCATAATCTCCGGTGACCGGACACACGGCACAGATCAAAAAACTATACACCTCTTCCGATTCCCAGAGACTTTCCTTGTCCTTCGCCTGCAACGGCACATCATAACTTCCATAAAACAGGTAAACCGCATATGGACCAGACGCCCTGTGTTTCTGGCCTATATATTCGTAAAATACGTCCAGCAGCGCGTCATTCTTCAGTTCCGACTCCTTCATCGCCATTAACATCTGCCAAATTCCGCCAGGTTTCATCTCCTCCGGCCGGAATGCATATTCTTTCAACTCCACATTTGTTTCCGCAAAAGGAACCTCTTTGGCAATCTCCAGATTTTTCTTCTGATCCACCGGTGAAAGCCTCTGAAAATGACGGTTAAATGTCCCTTCCACAAAACCATCCTCATCCAGATAAGCGCCGGCAATACGGCTGAAACAATGACGGCTCAGCGTCATTCTGCGCGTCAGTTCCAACATATCATCACGATTAATATTTCCCATAGATTTCCCTTCCAGGGGGTCTGACCCCCTACGTGTTTTCGCGGTTTCCAGCTAGGGGGTCTGACCCCCTAACCACCCATGTACCCGTTTCCGCACAAAATAGAAACAAATCACCTGCATCACTATCGTGATAATCCATGATGCCGGATAAGATATGAACAGAATATCCAGCGACCGATACTGCGGAAATACCCAGAAGATCCAGATGATTCGAACTCCTACTGTTCCTACGATAGACAGAATCATTGGCACCATAGAATGCCCCATCCCACGCATGGCGCCGGGAAACAGATCCATCAGCCCGCACAAGAAGTAAGTGACCGTCGTATACAACAGAATTTCCATTCCACAGCGGATAACCTCTACGTCAGACGTATAAATCCGCAGTAATTCATTTCCGAAAATGTAAGCGCCTCCCCCAAGAACCAGCGTCACAACAACCGATAAGATAATACAGTCCGCCAGCACCCGGTCCATCCGTTTCGGTTTAGAGGCTCCATAATTCTGGCTGGTAAAGCTCATACAGGTCTGGGTCACGGAATTGACTGCAACGTACAGAAAGCCGAAGATATTGTTAGCCGCCGTATAACCTGCCATTGCGGTGGATCCAAAGGAATTGACAGAGGACTGCAGCAGAACATTGGAGAAATTTATGACTGTACTCTGGATTCCTGCCGGCACGCCCACCTGAAAAATCTGTTTCACATAAACTTTTTTAATTGTCAGTTTTGAAAACCGCAGCTGATAACTTCCTTCGGACTTCCAGAGGCAACGCAGTACCAAAACGCAGGAAATAAACTGCGAGATAATCGTAGCGATGGCCACACCAGCCACGCCCAATTTGAATACAATAACCAGAATCAGATTCAGCCCGGCATTGATCACACCGGCAATGATCAGATACGCCAGCGGGCGCTTCGTATCCCCGATGGCCCGCAGTATGGCCGCGCCATAATTGTACAGCATGAAAAAAGGCATTCCCAGGAAATAGATCCGCATATATAGCGTAGAAAGACCGATGACATTGTCCGGCGTTCCCATCAGTTCCAGAGAAAGCCTGGCGAATAAAAATCCCGCCACTGCCATGATGATTCCACTGATCAGCGCCAGCGTGATGGACGTATGTACGGTTTCCGACATTTCTTTTTCTTTCTGCGCTGCAAAAAAACGGGCTGCCAGCACATTAGCTCCAAGAGAAATGCCGATAAACAAATTTACAAACACATTGATCAACGCCGTGGTAGATCCCACTGCCGCCAGCGACTCACTGCCGCTGAATCTTCCCACCACAACAATGTCCACCGCGTTGAACATCAGCTGAAGAATCCCGGACAACATTAATGGCATCGAAAAGGATATCAGCTTATCCATGATCGAGCCATTACACATGTCTATTTCATATTTATTTTTCTTCGCAGCCGAAGACATACCAATTCCCCTTCCTCTGATGTGAACTTATTTTATCCGAATTTTAATTATAGCACTTCCCCGGCTGCAAATATATACCCAAATTCTATATTTCTCAAAATTATCTCATAATCAGGACTTTCTTCTTCCTCATTACTTCTGTTCGTTATCTCCGCATCTCTATTATCAAATTTTGCAGTTTTTACACATGATTTTCAATCATATTTTCTTCATTTGTCTAAAATTTTGATAATTTTTAAAATAATACATGACAAACGAGCACGCCGCATGTATAATAGACAGAAAATTATACAAAGGAGAATCTCATGGAAAAGATAAGAACTCAGATATTAAAGCACCTGGAATCCAACAGCAAGATCGATCTCCATGAACTTGCCATCCTTCTGGACAGCGACGAGGCTGTCATTGCAAATGAAGTGGCCGCGATGGAAAAAGAACATATCATCTGCGGTTATCATACACTGATTGACTGGGACAAAGCCGGCGTGGAGCTGGTCAACGCCCTGATTGAAGTGCGGGTCACCCCTCAGCGCGACAAAGGCTTCGACAAAGTAGCCGAACGAATCTACAACTATCCGGAAGTCACTTCCGTCTATCTGATCTCCGGCGCCTTTGACCTGATGGTCACCATAGAAGGCCGTACCCTGCAGGAGATCTCACGATTTGTGTCCGGAAAACTGTCCCCTATCGACGAGGTGGTCAGTACTTCTACTTATTTCATTCTGAAGAAATACAAAGACCATGGAACGATCCTGGCCGGAAAATCTAAAGGAGAAAGGATGTTGATGACCCCATGATGCGCAACCCACTCGGTAAGAAAGCCTTATCTCTGGAACCTTCGGGCATCCGGAAATTCTTCGATATTGTTAATGAAATGGACGACGTGATATCCCTGGGAGTGGGCGAGCCGGACTTTGATACTCCCTGGCGGATCCGGGAAGAAGGAATCTACTCTCTGGAACGGGGACGCACCTTCTACACTTCCAATTCCGGCCTGAAGGAACTCAAAACAGAAATCTGCCGGTATCTGGAGCGGACAGTACATGTATCCTATCAGCCGGAAAATGAGGTGATCGTGACAGTAGGCGGAAGCGAAGCCATCGATCTTGCCTTCCGGGCCATGCTGGACCCAGGCGATCAGGTTCTGATTCCCCAGCCCAGTTATGTATCCTACCTGCCCTGTGCCATTTTGGCCGACGGCGAACCTGTGATAATACCGCTAAAAGAAGAAAATGACTTCAAACTGACAGCAGAAGAACTGGAAGCAGCCATCACCCCTAAGACAAAGATCCTGGTGCTTCCTTTTCCCAACAACCCCACCGGCGCTATTCTGACCCGAGAGGAACTGCTGCCTCTGGCAGAAATTGTGCAGAAGCATGATCTGTATGTGGTGTCTGACGAGATTTATTCAGAACTTACATATCTAAATCAGCACTGCTCCATCGCGTCCCTGCCCGGCATGCGGGAACGAACCATCCTGATCAACGGCTTCTCCAAAAGCTTTGCTATGACCGGCTGGCGGCTGGGTTACGCCTGCGGGCCAAAACAGATTCTGAAACAGATGCTGAAGATCCACCAGTACGCCATCATGTGCGCCCCTACCGCCAGCCAGTATGCCGCAGTGGAGGCTCTCAGGAACTGCGGAAGAGATGTGGAAGAGATGCGGGAATCCTACAATCAGAGACGCCGGTTCCTGATGCATGAGTTCAAACGGATGCAGCTGGAATGCTTCGAGCCTTACGGCGCTTTCTATGTATTTCCCTGCATCAGAGAGTTCGGCATGACCGCGGAGGAATTCGCCGTCCGTCTTCTGGAAGAAGAGAAGGTGGCCGTAGTACCCGGCACCGCCTTCGGAGACAGCGGAGAAGGTTTCATCCGAATCTCCTACGCTTATTCTCTGGCAGACTTAAAAAAAGCCCTGGAACGTCTGAGTAGCTTTATTGACCGATTGCGGAGCCAGCATTGACAAAGTAAAATGGAGTGTTGTAAGACAGATGAGTAATTCATCTATGGAGCAGCGCTCCCTTTTCATGTCAAGAAGTAGAAAACAGAACCCGAAATATCTGAAGCTGTTACGACGTTTTCTGGAACACCAGATCATCTCCTGATTCTTCCACAACCAAAACAAAGGTATCCCTCAGCCATCTAATTTGATGATTTTGCGACACCCTATGTTTTAAATTTATAATTTCTGTAAACTCAACGATATCCCTGATTTTCTTCATACTCCACAATCAGGTCTCTATTGGCTGTTTCATACGCATTGAGCATAGATTCCTGAAAATCATCCGGCTGAATGGAAGGATGATACCAATCAAAACTTTCAAAATACTGTTGCAGTTCTTCATCTTGAAAAATCCGTCCATGTCGTGCATACAACTCATTTCTTGCTAACCTGCATTCTTCCGCCGTCATCCCTTCAAGATCCGACATTGTTAAATAACTTTTATCACTTCCCGGCAGAATATAATCGTAAGAATCATCTTCTTCCTCATACATTTCTATTCCTTCTTTATCTTCCGTAATTTCATTATCATCCGTATACCCTGTATCAGCAGAGTTCTCCATTATCTCTTCATCTTCTTCAAAGGAATCCAGAGTACCGTCATTTTGATTTGCTGTCATTCCTTGTGAATCCTTATACTTTTTTACACCCACACCCGCCAATGCGGCAACCACCAGAATTCCCGCAATCAGCAGTATGGTATATCGTTCATTCCATTTCTGCCGGAATTCTTTCCAGAAAGACTGTTGCTTTGTATTATCGCTTGAATCCGGCATTTCTATTTCAGAATTTTCAGCCGTTTCTTCCTCAGATACCCCTTTTGTATCTGCAATGTTGCCGTTATATTCCATCTGGCCGATGGCCGCTCCGCAATTTGTACAAAACCTGGCATCTGGCCGCAACTCTTTTCCACAGCATTTACATTTCATCTTTCTTACTCCTAATCCCGTTCTCCGTCTTGAATGATCCCTATGATTTTTTCAAAACACCCATTATCTAATCTTCAAACTCTATGATGTATCCCAGCTTGCCACTGTAATTTGGCACAACTGAAAGAATATCATCCGGCACATCATTCCAAATCCATCGGTTTTCTTTTTTCAGGAAATAAAAATCCAGACAATTTTCCTCTATATCTCCGTCTCTAAAACTTGGTTCGCCCTGCATCCATTCACCTGCCGCCCAGTATTCCGGACTGTTTAACACTTCGCCATATGTTGTGTTATTATTGTCCACCCAATAGTATTCCGTACTGTCCGGATCACGTCTTCCTCCAACCCTAAATTGTATATTATTATAGCCATTCTGCTGAATCTCAGATAACAAATACTGATATTCCTGGGCGCTGTTAATATGGACCAGATATCCGCCTGCCTGCTTCGCCTTATAAAAAGCCTCTGTCCATGTACAGTCTTCTATCACAAAACTATATGTATGTATGCCTCCTTCCGTCACATCATATACAGGTTCTTTTTCCTCTTCTTTTTCATCGAATGCATCATATTCCTCTTCATCCTGACTGCCTGTCTGTTCAGCCGCACCGTCATCCGCATCTTCATCTGTGTAATCCTGACTGTTCTCCGCTGTCATATCCGTCTGTACATCCTGGTTATCTCTTATCATCTTCACTGCAAATCCAATTCCTCCGGATATAATCAAAATTACGGCAAGCGCAAGAAATGTATACCGATCTTTCCAATTTTTCTTCAAATTACCAAAGTCTTTACTTCCTTGATTCTTCGGCTCTGTTTCACTTTCTTTCATTGCTTCTGTTTCAAACAAAACGTCATTTTCTTTTTCAGCTTCCGCTTCTACCGGAGTCCCGCATTGATTGCAGAATCTTGCCTGTTCACTTAATTTTGCTCCACAGTTCTTACATTTCATAATTCGATTCTCCTCCCACGCTGTTTTATCTATAAGCTAGCAGGGAATAACTGCTACCGTTCCGTTTGCGCTGACAGCACGGCAGCAATCCACATATACTTCAATAAAATCATATCCGCCGCGAATGGCAATACTTCTAGCTTTTTCCAATCCATTTGGCAGCGTCTGCCCTGATTTGAAATGTTCGATAATCTCTCCGGATATATCCAGTGTATGAACTTCATAAGGTTTCCCAAGATAACAAACAGACACATATCCCAGCAGGATTCCTGCAAGTTCAATTTCAGGAAACTCTTGTTTTATTGTATGGATAATTTCATTTACTTTCTGTTGATTATGAACATGTCCTCCTGCATCCAGCCTGTGAAGGGCATCCATATACGCCTTTGAGCGTGTCTTTCTGAGCAGTCGATCTGATTTCATTTTATCTATCTGCTGCAACTTCTGTTTTTGCTGCGGGTTATAAGTGGCGCTCAATATATTATTGGTTTGTGTTTCACTTTTCTGAGGGTTTCTCAGCATTGGCCTAGGCATATTAGTATCCTCCTGATTTCTATCGTTTCTGTTCCCCGTTTCCTATCGCTGGTTACATATATTTATGACAACAGACACGGAAGCACCCAGATAATCCACCTGCCTCTTCCGTGCCGCCTCCACTCGGTTATACCAATACTTTTCGGGTCTTTGGCCCGTTCTTTTTCAGCGCCAGTTCTTCTCCTCCGATCGGTTTTCCAGAAGCAGGTACTGCACGTTCTTTTCCCCAGTCTCTGATAGACTCGATCTTCTCCGGGCTTGTCTGAGATAACGGAACCACATTATTAAATGCCGTTATTATATTTTCTGTACTCAAAACAAAATTTTCATTCGCAATTGAACGATACGCAAGGTCTCTGACTGTCGATTCCAGATCCGCCCCTGTAAAGCCTTCGCTGATTTCTACAATCTGATCAGCAAATGGGCCTGTAAACTCAAGACCTAAATATTTTCTCATATAGAGCGCCAGAATCTCTCTTCTTTCAACGGCTGTCGGCAGATCTACAAAGAACAACTCATCAAACCGGCCTCTCCGCAGCAATTCCGAAGGAAGCATTGACACATCATTCGCTGTAGCCACAACAAAAACCTGTTTTTTACATTCCTGCATCCAGAACAGGAACTGTCCCACCATCCTTGTAGAGACACCGCCGTCGCCTGCTCCGGATGTCGCTCCTGAAAGTCCCTTTTCAATTTCGTCGATCCATAATATACAAGGAGATACATTCTCTGCTGTCGTCAGCGCATCCTTCAGCTGCTGTTCCGACTGCCCCACATAACTTCCCTGAACAGTCGCAAAATCCAGACGATACAATGGCAATTTCCAATTTGCTGATATAGATTTCGCCGAAAGAGACTTCCCGCATCCGGGAACTCCGACCAGCAGAATTCCTCTTGGTGACTGGAGTCCTTTTGCGCGAAGTTCATCTCTCTTTTCCGGGGTCAGAAGTTCCTTTTTTTCATTCAGCCACTTTCTAAGTCCCTCCAGACCTCCTACGTCCTTCACACTTTCATCCACATCAATTTTTTCCAGTCCCGATATATCCGAAAACAGTCTGTCTTTTGCATAACGAATCTCGTCCATATCTGATTTTCTGATACATTTATTGGCAATCAGTGCCGCAATTACATTCTCCGCTTCAATTCGTGTAACTCCTGACAGCGTAGATGCCGCTTCTCTTATATCAGTGTTGTCCCATTCAATCGGGATTTCATTCCGGTAATCATCTATGTATTCCTTAATAATGGAATACATTTCATCTTCATTCGGAAGATCGATTTTAATGGTCATTCCCTGTCTTTGCAGCTGATTCCATACACTGTTATTTGTAAGGACCATAACTACCCCGCCAGACTCATTCGCAAGATTCACCAATGCAAGAATCTGTTTGGAATCACTGTTTTCAGTGCTCAGATCCGGCACTTCTGTCAGAATGATCGTCAGATATTGCTTCCGTTTCATCTGCTCAGTCATGAAATCAATCGCACCATAAATAGACTTATCATCACTCAGAGGTTTGTCCGTAGCGATGTCATAGACTCCTTTGGTAAGCGAGTGAGCATAAAACGGAAGCTGCAGATCCTCCGCAATTTCTTTCAGAGCGTCCAAAGTACGGCCAGGTTCAATTGTATTAATGGAGATAAAAGGAATTCTTGCAATAGAATATCTCTTTAGAAGCTCCTTACTTTCAAAAATATCACTCATCGTTTTTCCTTCTTTCTAAATGGCATTCACCTTATGATTTCTGACAATGCTGGCCATTTTCCCACTTCGGTCTTTTTTTGCGCTGTCTTCCAGCGATTTCTGCATTGTGTTTGCCTGATCAATAACCAGCTGCAAGTAATGCTGTCTGTCTTTATCCGGCAACGCCGGAAGGTTGATTGCCTGGACGAGAAATGACATCTCTTTTCTCAACGCGAGCAGTGCTTGTACAATAGCACCTTCTGCACCGTAAGACCTGCCATAATCTTTTTGAAATTTATCAGACGCCGCATTCATTCTAAAATTAACCGCATCAATCAATCTTTTTGAAAATCGTTCCGCAACGCCGGATTGCCATTCAATCGTCCCCTGCTTCATCACTTCTAAGATTTCTGCGTCATTCGATCTTTCTTTAAATATATCCAGAACTGTCACCCATTCCGAATATGTATGAGGTACTGATATCATTTACGTTTCCTCCTAACCATAACCTGCGGCGGTTCCACATCCCAGGATGGCAGACCTTCCGCAAATACACTTTCCGGCTCCTGGTACACTACTCTTTGTACTGGTTTCTTCACCGGTTCCTGGACAACTTCTTTTTTTACCGGCGATGCTTCCTTTTGAATCGGCTGGAACGGAACCGCTTGATTCGGAACTGCCTTATCCTCCGGTTTGAAATCCGTTGCAGCCGCTTCTTCCATTTTCTTAACCAGCGGTTTCCCGCAGATAGCACAAAATTTTGAATCGGGTTCATTTAACGCATTACAGTTGGGACAGGGGATATTCTGTCCGCCTGCAACAGAATTAATAAAATTTGCTCTGGTTTTTGCATCCATGACTCTTCCTCCTTAAACCTTGATTCTTCTATTGGAATCTGAAAGCTTTCTCACATACTGATCCGGAGAAATCTGTTCCAAGAAATCAACCACCTTCTGGCTTTCTGCGTCTTTCTCTGCGAATTCGCTTCGAAAATCAACCACTTCCGCCAGGGTTGCCCGTATGATCTGTGATCCATTGGTTCTCTTTTGTTCAAACTGTGCCTCTATATTCTGGCGGTTAACCTCAATTTTTTTCTTTTTAGAGAAATGATTAAGAATCATGCCGATTCCGGCAATAATGGCGATCAGTCCCAAGAACATGTTTCCAGAAGCAAGCATAAATACACCGATAGCAGCTATCACTCCGCCCCCGTACAAACAAAAATTATCAAAAGATGTCAAAGCGCACTGGGCAAGCGCTCCTGCTTTTTCTTGGTCCACAAGCGCTCCAAACTTCGCAATCAGTTCTCCTTCATTCTGTCCGTCTGTTGTTTTATCATTGAAGGTATCCACATTAATTTCAATTTCATTGGGTATCTTAATCCTGTTTTTCGCCACAACGTCATTATATGCATTGCTGACCCATTCTTTGGACAAGGCTATTGAGAACTTCTGCGTAGAAACACTTGCATTGGAACTTTCCGGTTTCATCGCCGCATCTGTCAAAAGCTGCGTAAAATCTTTGTGTGTGTCAAACGCACTCTGCTCCACCTGCATATTCTGCCGGGCCCGATTCTCATCTCCTTCAAAATCCACAACAAATTGTTCAAACTTTTCTTCTCTTCGCAGCGGCAGTTCTTCATCATCAAAATCTACAACAAGACTATTCAGGATTTCATCCAGCTGAACCTTCACCGTATCATTTGACGGCTCCTGCTCAAAAATATTCGTAAAATACTCCAGTATTTCTGCATGCAAATACGCCCCTTCCAGAACATCTTCCAGAATCGGCCATGTCTTACTGTATTTTTTCAGATATGTATAAGAAGAATCATCTATCGGTTTTCTCTTCAAATTAATGGCATCTGACCACTGAGCCGTCTGCTGTTCCACAAATCCAGGTTTTTCCGCCAGATGTTCCAGCCATTCCGTCATCTGTCTGGAGATCACGCCTTCCGAATCTGCGCCCAGCAGGCCGCTTGCAAATGCATCTAAAATAATTATAGTCTTTCTATCTAAATTTTCTTCATCCTGATTTGCCAGATACCGCTGTGTCCATTTCAGGCAGGCCGCCTTTCTGTCCGCTCTTCTGCAGATCAGTGCAAAGAACAGCGACGTTTTCTCATCGTTTCTTTTAATTCCTTCTTTGAGAGCTTTTTCTGCAAGTTCAGGCTGATCGTTAATCCATGCCGCCAGCGCAACCAAGCAGGGTGCGAGCCAATAATTAGGGGTGGAAATCATCAACTCCTCTGTAGCGGTGCTAATCGTATCTTTTTTTACAATCCCCAGGTCATCTGCCTGAAGGATACCTGTCGTCGTACGTCTTACGATATCATAATGTCCAAATTTTTTCTCCAATTCCTGCCGTATCTTCACCAGTCGCACTTCTGCCTGGCTTAAACGGTTCGCCCTGATCTGGACACTTACAAAATCCTGAAATTCCTGCGCCAGTTTTCCCACTTCATCATAAACGACTCTGACATTATTATTTACATTGTCCACACCCCGATCCAATGTTTGAAGATCATTGTGGATTGCGCCCAGGTTATTTTCAATCGCTCTTAAGTCAGCCGGATGAATGGATGTTACTTCTGCCATATCAATATCCTCCTCATTGTATGTTTATGTATCTTAAATAATTAGCCAGTATTTTCTGACACTGGCCATCATTCAGATCTTTTTTTTGCTGCAGCACATAACCAATGCAGCATCTGTCTGTAAACTCATTCCCTTTTTGCAGCCCCTGCATTAACGCGGAGCGGAGAAAAGCGTCCAGTGCCGATGGCACATATCCCCGCGCTTCCCACTTCTCCAGCACTTTGCTCACGGCTACTTTTTGATCTATATATTCTTTCACTCGTTCATAGTGTCTGCATCGTTCCTCGCAATAAGAACATCCCTCATGATGCCGGATCACTTCATCGTATCCTCTGGCAATATTCTGTACCTTTTGTTGAACTTCACGGAGCACTTCTGCCCTTTCTTTTTCATAAAAAGCCTGCACAAGAGGCAGCTTCACACACTTTGGTTTATTATCGCCTTCCGAATATACTGCCGCATACCCTCTGCGGAGAGAACTCAGATATTCTATCTGATCCTCATTCATATTCATTGCTCTTCCCATCACCTCCCGGTCTTCCAACGCAACGGTTCTGTGAACAATCTTCAGATTGGTATTCTTTATGGTATCCGGAGCAATCTTGGTCGGTATCTGATCTGCAATAATAATTCCCTGCCCAAAAGTACGGATCTCCGCAAGCAGATTGCAAAAAAACTCCACAGACTTTGCACGGGTATTTCCTCCTTCGCCTCCTTCTGAAACATTCTTCAACAAACGGTGGGCTTCTTCAATCATCAGAATGTGCGACAAGTTTTTACTGCCTTTCGTCATTAACGATTTACGATATTCATATAACTGAACAAGCAGAATACCTATCACAAACGATTTGGTCTCATCATCTCCCAGATCTTCCAGTTCCATCACTGCCGGCCGCGACAGCAATTCCTGTATCGGCACAGATTTCGGCGTATTCAACATGGCACCTTTTCCGCCGATCATCAAAGAATAGACTCTCGCTTGCAGCGCCGCCTTAACATTCGACTGAACCTCCTGATGATAGCCCATATCATCTACAATGACATCAATTTTATTATAAAGATCCGTCAGTGTCGGATACTCTGTCAATCCATATTCGTTTATATTTTCTACAACGTCCCATCCTCTGTCGCTGTAGATTTCATAAACCGCCTTTTCCAGAATATACGGCATAGGAGGATATAAGTCGAAAGCTGCCTTAAAAGTTGACAGCAGATAATCGATATGGGTCTGTAGTGATATTCCCGGAATCGTCTCAAACGGATTAATCCGGTACTTCACCGAACTATTGGAGGCTTCCGCTCCAAGTGTAAATACCAGAATATCCTCAAACCCTTTGAGATTACACAGTTCCCAATATTCTCTCTTCGCAGATTCAATAACCATGAACGGAACCCGGTCCCGCAGAGGTTCTGCATTCCACAAAGTATTCAAGATAGACTTTGATGTATTTGTCTTTCCTCCACCGGTAATGCCGATGATCAGCGCATGTCTGGTAAAATCATTTTTTTCCAGGCAATAGCGGTTCTCAACATTCTGCCCGCTTTTTCTTCCCGCCGTACAGATATCCCCGATCGGAACCGGATGATCTAATGTATTCCTTGTTCTGTTCGAAACATCAAACTCTACATATTCATCCACATAATAGCCGGGAAATTCTTTCAGCGGCAGCTGGCATAGAACCGCCAATTGATCACTACTTAATAATGTCTGAAACCTATAAATATACAATGTAATGTCCTGCGCAAATCCATCTCTGTGCCAGCGCCCCAGCGGATGCATCTCCTGATTCTCTATTAGATCCGCCATCATGTACATATTGGAAACAACATCTTTTATAGAATTGTATTCCATGACACGAAACGGTTCTGGCTTGGACTCTTCCCCTGAAAAACTCGCTTTTATAATATTTCCAAGCCGTCTGGCATCCATCGGATTATCCGCCGCATAATATCCGTTTACCCGCCACATTCCTCTGGAAATGGCGTTCTTAAGATATTCCTCCATTTTTTCAAGATTTTCAAAATAATTTTTACTGTGAAAATCCTGTTTCTGGGCAGACAAATTACCTTGCGCACCTCCAGTAACCGTCTGTGTAATCAGGGAAAATACCTCTTCCATCTCTTCCAGTATCCGTTCATGGCCTAGTGTGACTGCAATATTGCTGATACCGGAAGCCAGAACTACATAAGTAAAATTCTTTCCCATCATTCCCCGCAGAATATTTTCTATCTGAAAACTCTTTTTTTCAGCTCCCAGTTTATCTGAAGGGATGCCGGTAAACATACCGCCGATCTCTCTTGGTGCGCTTCTCAACGGATTCTCCGCCACATACTCAATATCAATTCCCGGATACGCGGCTTCATAGGACGTTCTGAGTCCCTCCATCAACAATTTGATTGTCCCTGCATACACATGGATTCCGTCTTTATCTCCAATTATTGCATAAGCAAATGGAACGCCGTGTCTTACACAGCTGTTCAAAATGTCTCCAATCAGAGTGCTGACATTCAGGTTTTCCTCATGTTCCCAAAACCTGGTAATGCCATATATTCTGAAAAACTGCATATTCTGACATTCTTCATACCCCGCGGAACGAAAATTCCCGTTTGGTATCATATCCAGTTCTTTTCTGCAGACTGCGGCATTTTTCTCTGCTGAAGAATAGCTATATTGGATATTCATGGTTTTCACCTCTTTTCCAAATCTACTTCCTTAAAAACGAAAAGATAAAACCAAAAATAACACCAATTATTTTTAATATCAGCGGAAGATTCATGAAACAGATTATTAATACAATAACCCATACAATTCCTTCCACCCCAAGCGACATACATACTCCGACAACCAAAGCCGCCATCATCAATGTAATGATCCAGACGAGTATTGGCGAAATCACCCCGTCCGGCGTAATTGTTGTGCCGCTTGCTGTATTTTTGATCGTTTTTGCTACCACATTATTATTGGAATCCCTGTGTCCATACACTTCTATAGAATTATTCTCAGAAACAGCCCCGGCGTTCAGCTTGCCGTATACGATCACCTGATCACAGGCATATCCCATAGCATTTAAAGCAGTCCCGCTATAGTCAGGAAATACCTGAAACATGGTCACTTCATTACCCAAAGTAAATGGTATACCGGTAAACAGCGCTCTGAACCACTTTGTAAGAAATGCTTTTTTCTGGGTGTCCACGGATATATTCTTAGAAATTCCGCTTGCGATCGGCTGATTGCCTCTGACCGAAGCCGCCTGAGATCCCTGGACAGTCGAAGTCTGCGAAATATTACCAGTCTTTATATCCGGAATCTGCCCCGCTTGATATACCTGTACAGAATCATCTTGGTTCTGCACGGTTATGTCGTTTCCATACGGATCTGTATTTACAACCGCGCTTCCTCCGTTAATCAGAATTTTTCTGCTTCTTCCACTTCCAGATGCATAAGAACTGCTATTTGTTTCATCAACGACCGCCTCACCAGATGCCTTCTGTGTCTGCTTCATCATCGAAACCGCATAAGGATCCTGTCCCACTGCACACAATTCACAGATATCTCCCATATGCTCTACATCATTTATCCCACATATTTTACATTTGTAACCCATACTTTACTCTCCGTTCCCTGCTTTGAACCACTTACAATACGCCTACTCTTTGAACTCATCCGGATACAAATCCAATGCCTTCAGCAGCTTGGAAGTCTCTTCCACAGAATTAAAAAAGAAAACCAATGATAAATATGTATTCCATGTCATACTTTTGTTTCCCGTTTCAATCTGCGAATATGTCTGTCTTGATAAGCCAATAATATTAGCAATCTTTTCTTGGGTTACATTGGCTTTTACCCTTAACATTCGAAGCTCAGGAGTCAGTTTTTGTATTAGTTCCGCTTTTCTTTCTTTAGAAATATCCCATCGTTTTTTTTCTTCTGTCATCCACATCCCTGCCTTACATTTCAACTTCTCCTGTACATTTCTATCATATGCAACATTTTATTTATAAAACCGACATTATTCTACTAAATTTTACATAATGTCGCTTAATTTGTCAATATATCCAGTTTTTTTGTATATTTATAACAAAAAAAATACTGCTCTATCGCATCAAAATACGATGTCAGCAGTATTTTAAATTTATAATTTACTCTTCTCCAGCGCCTCATACGCCTTCTGATAGAAATATTCCTGAGAATCCAGTTTTCCTTTTCCCAGTTCCCGGTCAACGTATTGACCATTCTCATCCAGAAGTTTTCCTTTTTCATCATCTTTCATCATAGTATCAAACATATCGCAAACCTGTGATCGAACTTCTGAATCCAGTACCGGCGCCGCCACCTCGACTCTTCGCACTGTGTTTCTGGTCATAAAATCAGCCGAAGCGATATACACTCTCTCCCGTTCTCCCCTGCCGAACCGGTAGATCCGGGAATGCTCCAGGAATCTTCCTACGATACTGATCACGGTAATGTTTTCTGTGAATCCTTTTATACCAGGAATCAGACAACAGATTCCCCGGACGATCATCTCGATCTTCACACCGGCCTGGGACGCTTCGATTAGTTTCTCGATCAGCACCTTATCCGTCAGCGAATTCACCTTAACACCGATGTAACCCTCTCCACCGGACTTCTGATATACGATCTCTTCCTCAATCATTTCTATCAGCTTGTTCTGAAGACAGTGCGGCGCTACCAGAAGCGTGGAAGTATGTTCCATCGTTTCTCCCCGCAGCAGGGCGGCGAACACCTCCGCCGCCTCCCGGCCGATCTTCTGGTTCCCGGTAATCAGAGACAGATCCGTATACAGAGCGGACGTTTTCTCATTATAGTTTCCTGTTCCGATCTGTGTAATATAAACCGGTCCCTCCGGAGTCTTTCTGGTAATCAGACAAAGTTTGGAATGTACCTTAAATCCGCTCAGCCCATAGATCACATGGCATCCCGCTTCCTCCAGTTTTCTGGAGTACTCGATATTGCTCTCCTCATCGAACCGGGCTCGCAGTTCTACCAACACCGTCACATCTTTCCCGTTTTCCGCCGCTTCCACCATGGCATCCACAATCTGACTCCTGCTGGCAAGACGATACAGCGTGATCCGGATGGAAACCACCGACTCATCCCTGGCAGCTTCGTGAAGAAGATTCGTAAATGACTTGATATTTTCGAAAGGATATTTCAGCAGCACATCCTTGTTCTCCACCTGCTTCAGAAGACGTTCCTTCTCATTCAAGGCCACAGTCATACGCGGAGAACGTTTCGGATAGAACAAATCATCCTTTCCCTGTCCCCGCAGATAATTCTGTATCATAAACACAATAGAAAGCTCCAGAGGAATCTCCGAACGAAACACATGATCCGGCTCCACTCCTACCGTCTCACACAGGATCTGTTTCATCCGCTTGCCGATCTTTCTGCTTAATTCCATCCGGACCGGATTCATCCGCTTCCGCTTCTTGATCAGATTCTCCATAGCATCCCGGTAATCCATATCTTCATCAAAAATGGTTTCCGTATCTATATCTGCATTCCGGGTGACCCGAAGAAGCGTTTTCTCCAATATCGCATATTTCCCCAGAAGCGCCGGAATAAAGTGCAGGATCATTTCTTCTGACAAAATAAAATTACCGGGACGGGTGGGGATTTCGATCAATCTTTTAAATACATTTTTGCTGCACGGAATGATGGCGATCCGTTCCTTGCCTTTTCCATTTTTCAGAAAAGCAGCTGCGTAAATATCCTTATTCATAAGAAACGGGAAAGGCTGTCCTTTTCCCACCACATTCACCGACAGATAGGGCGCGATCTCCCGAAGGAAATACGCCTCTAACATGGTATTTTCTTCCTGGGAGAGTTTGTTGAAATTAATAATACGGATTCCTTTGGGTTCCAGCTCTCCCATCAGCTGTTCATAGATTTTTTCCTTTTTTCGATCCAGAACCTTTGTCTCTTTCAGAATCGCATCCACCTGTTCCTGGCTGGTCATATACGTCTTGTTCTCCCTGACCACCTCTCCGGAATCCATCTGATCCATCAGCGTTCCCACACGGACCATGTAGAATTCATCCAGATTCGACTGATAGATCGATGCAAACGTCAGCCGTTCTGCTAACGGCACTCTGGAATTGCCCGCCTCATTCAACACACGCTCATTAAACTTCAGCCAGGACAGTTCCCGGTTCATCATATATGGAAATTCCTTTCTCTCCATCGCTTCCGGTATCTTTTTCCCTTTTTTCATATATCTTCCTTCCCTTCTATTCTATTATATAGCGTCCACACTGCAGCTTACTGACACATTTACAGACATCGACATATTTCTACAAAATATACTCTATCACTTTAAAAATCCATTCTCTATCACAGCCAGATAAAACTTATGTTAATTTTATGTAAATATCTCCGGATTTCCTCCTTTGTAATCACCTGTAGAAATCAAGTTCCGGTTATGCTATGATTTTCTCAAGCAAAACCAGACGTCTGCAGGCAAGATTCACCGGCCTGTCTGCAGACGCCTCAGGAAAGGAGTGTATCATATGCGGATCCGTCTGGACAATTTGCCAAAAGAATATCAGAAAAAATTATGCGAAAGAACACTGACACAAGAGACTATATACAGTCTGACCTTCTCCATCAGCCAGAAATACCGGAAGCAAAAGCAGCTTCTTATCCGGGTGGCCATCCTCCTGGTCATTCTCACTCTTGTAATGGCTGCCGCCAGCTTCATCAGCCCGGCCGCCGCCCGGGGAAACCGGATAGTCATTCTCGGGTCCTGCGCAGTAGCACTAATACTGGAACTTCTGATTATTGCTGGTATTTATTACATCGCCGTCACCCGTGTGCCCCGACAGTTTTCCAGATGCCTGGCCAAAGGATATCCGGAACTTACCTCATTCTATAGTTACGAAGCCATCTTGAGCGGTCAGCTGGAAGCTTCCGGTCAATCGCGGCAACTGCCGTTTTCCCTCTATATCGAAGACGTTTTTCACCTTGACGACAGCCATGACGTGATAGTCAGTGGTTTTGCTCACGGACTGATCACGCGAAACCAGTCCGTTTATATCATTGATCCAAAGGATCCCGCCAAAGGAAAATATGCGGCAATTGTGACGCAGATTGAAACCGGCCCCGGCCAGCCGGCACAGCAGGCCGCCGACTGCCCCTCAGCGCTGCGGCTTCAGAACGGTCAGGACTTCCCGATCTGCCCCGGGATGTATCTGTACCGGGACAATTTTTGATTTTTCTTGCGTTTCAATAAAATCTGTGTTATAGTAATGCACAATTAATGGTAGTCGCAGGCCGTGAGGTACGAGATGAAAGTTTCGTACCTCATTTTTTTATGCCGATATGAGCCATTAAAAATTATAATCAAGGAGTACCCGAATGCCAAAGACAAAATTCGAAGAAATTATTTTCACTTTGATCATGACCGCCATTATGGTTTACGGCATGATCGTTTATAATATAGCTCTTAATACCGGCAGCGTCTCATCCAAAACTTTTATCGCTGCATTCCATGAAATGCCAATCATGGTTCCCATCGCATTTATCCTGGAATTCTTCATCGTAAGCAAACTGGCTGGCCGTCTGGCCATGACCGTAATGAAACCAACCGATCGGCCGCAATTTATTATCTATGCGGTCTCCATCTGTATCTGCTGTATCATGTGTCCGGCCATGAGTCTGATCGCCACAGTGCTGTTTAAAACCCCTTCTTTCGGAACCTGGATCCAGACCTGGGGAATGAATTTCCCAATGGCCATCTTCTGGCAGCTTTTTTATTGCGGCCCTTTGGTCCGACTGATTTTCCGCGCCATTTTCCGCAGAGTATGATTACAGAAAACGGCAAGAAGCAACACGCTTCCTGCCGTTTTCTTATATATTAAAATATCTGCTCCTTACAGTGGTTTATCTGCGAAGGAAATCGCTGATTCCATTTTCATTCTCCGGAACCTGGATTCCGCCTTTCATCAACGGTCTGACATAAGTAATAAATTCCTGGCCAATATCGTTGCCATTTCCGGTAATCCATTCCTTCGGAAATGTTTTTTCCAGATTACAGATCTCATGCACATCCTTAAGTCTGCATCGGATCTCATACTCTTTTACCCGTTGAAATGTAACCATTTTCCCTGTCTCTCCTGCAAATGCCGCCTCTGCTCCGAAAGCGCCCGCCATCATGGCTTCCTGCTGGTCTGTATATGACATATAACTTGCAGAACAGCGTTGACATACGTTCAGCTCCACTGAACGCACTTTGACATCCAGGTGTTCCCGGATATAATTTTCCAGATACTTCGCGCTTCCGGCCAGCATCTTATGCCCAAAGGAATCCAGTCCTGCCTGGGAATCATATTCACAGATAAATTTACCTTCCTGGTCCCGAATCCCCTCAGATACACAAATCACCAGGTTTTCTGTTGTTTCCAGCGCTTTCTGCGTATCCTCCAGGAATCGCTCCAGATCAAAGGCCGCTTCCGGCAGATAGATCAGACACGGATTCCCGTTCTCTTCTCTTGCCATCACGGCGGCAGCTGTCAGCCATCCTGCATGCCGTCCCATAATTTCAATAATAGTCACCGATTTACTGTCATACACTTCTGCGTCATAGATAATTTCTTTCACCGTATTCGCCACGTATCTTGCCGCACTTCCATAGCCCGGCGTATGATCCGTCTGAACCAGGTCGTTGTCGATGGTCTTTGGAATACCGATAAACCGGATTTTACTGTCAACGGCCGCCGCATATCTGGAAAGCTTGTCCACCGTATCCATAGAATCATTTCCGCCAATATAGCAGACAAAACCAATCTGAAGCTCATCTAATCTTTCCAGAATCTCCGGATACACCGGATCTGTCAGATCTTCTGGGAGCTTATACCGGCAGGACCCCAGGAAAGCTCCCGGCGTATGCAAGAGTTTTTCCAACTCTTCACTCTCTTTCAGGGACGCAAAATCCAGGTAATGCCCCTTCAGAAATCCTTCCATTCCATTTACCATACCATAGACACGGACGGCAGAATCTGTCTCATAAGCTTTCATGACCGCCCCATACAGACTGCTGTTGATCACTGCCGTAGGTCCTCCGGACTGTCCGATTAAAATATTCTTCATTATAATAATCTCCTTCTTACATTTTCTTCACTCTCTAAATTCATATCTTTTATACTACCACAAATACACATAAAAAAGAAAGGGGTCAGACCCCCTGTAATTACAGAGGCTGACCTCTTTTTATATTCTTCTTACTGATTCAGAATCGCCATGAATTCTTCTCCGGTTATGGTTTCCTTCTCATATAAGTAATGTGCAAGCTCATCTAATTTTTCCCGGTTCTCCAGCAGGATTGTGGCCGCCTTTTCATGCTGCTTCTTCACCAGTTCTACCACATGCCGGTCAATCTCTGTCTGTGTCTCGGCCGAACATACCATGGAAGTATCGCCTCCAAGATACTGATTATTCACAGTCTCCATAGCCACCATATCAAACTCCTCACTCATACCGTATCGGGTGATCATGGCCCGCGCCAGTTTTGTTGCCTGCTCAATATCATTGAATGCTCCGGTAGACCGGCTGCCGAACACGATTTCTTCTGCAGCTCTTCCGCCGGTATAGGTTGCAATCTTATCTTCCAGTTCTTTTTGTGTCAACAGATAATGATTGCCCTCTTCCACCTGCATGGTATATCCTAACGCGCCGGAAGTACGCGGAATGATCGTAATCTTCTGAACAGGTGCCGAGTGGGTCTGTCTGGCGGCAACCAGAGCATGTCCGATCTCATGATAGGATACAGTCCATTTTTCCTTATCCGTCAGAATTGCGTTCTTCTTCTGATATCCGGCAATCACCACTTCGATACTTTCTTCAAGATCAGCCTGATTTGCAAATGCCCGTCCATCGCGCACCGCCCGAAGCGCAGCTTCATTGATGATATTTGCCAGTTCTGCGCCGGATGCGCCGGATGCCATACGGGCAATTTTTTCAAAATCCACATCTTCTGCAACCTTGATTTTCTTTGCATGCACCCGTAAAATTTCCTCACGGCCTTTCAGATCCGGCAGTTCCACCGGCACGCGGCGGTCGAACCGTCCCGGCCGCGTCAGCGCCGGGTCCAGAGATTCCGGACGGTTGGTGGCTGCCAGAATGATTACGCCGTTATTTCCTTCAAACCCATCCATCTCCGTCAGAAGCTGGTTCAACGTCTGCTCCCGCTCATCATTTCCACCAATCTGTCCGTCACGTTTTTTACCGATAGCATCAATCTCATCGATAAAGACAATACAGGGCGCTTTTTCCTTAGCCTGTTTAAACAGATCCCTTACCTTCGAAGCACCCATCCCCACAAACATCTCCACAAATTCCGAACCGGATATGGAGAAGAACGGAACATTTGCCTCGCCTGCAACCGCTTTCGCCAGCATGGTCTTACCGGTTCCGGGAGGTCCCACCAGCAGGATGCCTTTTGGCATAGAAGCTCCGATTTCCTGGTATTTCCCCGGATTATGCAGATAATCTACAATCTCTGTCAGACTTTCCTTCGCCTCATCCTCTCCGGCTACATCCGCAAACCGGATTCCCTGGGAAGATTTCACATATACTTTGGCATTGGATTTCCCCATACCGAAAGACATGGCATTGTTACCGCCTGCCTTCTGCATAAATTTTTTCATCAGATACTGGCCCAGCGCATAGAAGATGATCAGGGGAAGTATCCAGCTTAAGAGAAACGACTGCACCGGCGATTCTGCCTTCATGATCTCGCCGGAAAACTCTGCTCCAGAGTCATGCAGCCGCTGCGTCAGATCCGGATCCGGCATCATTCCCGTCTTATAAACCGTATCTTCTTCTTTGTTCGTAAACACAATCTGATTCTCTTCTTCCTGAACCTCTACCTTGCCAATATCTCCATCTTCTGTCATATCCATAAAAGTTCCATAATCCACTTCCTGGATCTGCCGCTGTGCCACGATGGGAAGAAGAACAAAATTAAACAGCACCATAACAAGAATAATAACGCCATAATAATACAGCATCGATCTTCTTGGCTTCTTCACTTCATTCATAAACATACCTCCATTATCTGCTATCAGGAACCATCGCTAGCACTCATCTATCAAGAGTGCTAATTCGTTTTAGCTTATTATAATCAATTCACCGGACATGTCAACTACACACTTCAATTATTTACTGAAAGTTTATAATCAAAAAAAACTGGAGGCTGTCCCCTGCGAGAACTATAATCTCGCAGGGGATCTGCCTCCTTACTTTATCTCTACAAGTTCAATTTGAAAGTTCAGTTCCTGTCCCGCCAGCTCGTGGTTCGCATCGAAGGTAATGGTTTTCTCATCTTTCGCAACTACCTTCACCGGGAATGGCTGTCCGAACTGGTTGGCCAGGTATGCCTGCTGCCCTGGTTCCAAGGCTTCAGATCCTGGAAGTTCTGCTATATCCACGCTGAATACAGCGTTTGGATCCGGCATGCCATATGCTTCTTCCGGCGCCAGATGTACGTTCACGACCTGTCCTACTTCCATATCGGCTACTGCCTTGTCAAATCCCAGAATCATCTGTCCTGCTCCACAGGTGAATTCCAGCGGTTCTCCTCTATCATAGGAGGAATCAAACTGTGTGCCGTCATTAAGTGTTCCTTTATAGTGTGTCCGGCAGATCTTACCCACATTACGTCCGGTAAATGCCGGCTGCGCTGCGCCGCAGTGGCCGCCGCAGTGACCGCCGCAGGAATGTCCGTCCCCATGGTCTCCGCAACTGTGTCCGTCTTCATGGTGATGGTCACAGTTGACTCCGGTGGAAATCAATTCTCCCTTCAGATAAGCTTCCACCGCCTGATCCACATCTCCCTGGGCACCTGAGCATAATTCCACACCAGCTTCCGCCAGCGCAGCCTGTGCTCCCCCGCCGATACCACCACAGATCAGCACATCCACTGCCTGCCCTGCCAGAAGTCCGGCCAGCGCGCCATGCCCGGCACCGTTGGAGCCGACCACTTCACTGGAAATTATTTTTCCGTCTTCCACTTCATATACTTTAAACGTTTCTGTCTTGCCAAAATGCTGAAATATGTTTCCGTTGTCATACGTTACTGCTATCTTCATCTTCTCTTCCTCTACTTTCCTTTTTCATGCCGGATTCCTGTTTCACCCTCGCATACGCCCATTCTAACACAGATGGTCTTATTTGTGAATCAAAATCCGGTCTGCAATGATCTGCTGTCCATTCTGGTCCGGATGAATCCCGTCCTCCTGCACATGTTCATATACATCGGTGTGATATACATCCGCCACATGATACTCAAATTCTTCCGCATGCGCTTCCATAATCTGATTCATGTTCCGGATAATTTCTTCGATCACCCGGTTCATAGTAGAAGGCAGCTCCAGATTGGACGCCGGATTATAAATATTCGTCACTACAATCCAGGTATCTTCTTTTTTTAAGGACCTGACCGTTTCCATCATCTGCACCCACTGCTCTTCAAAAGACTCATAATCCCAATTCTGGATTGCTTCAATCACCTTCAGGATCAGCATGGGATTCTCTGCCACCGATTGCGTCAGCGCCTCCGAGGCTTCATCTACACTTCGGAATCTGGTCTCTGTTTCCAGGATCTCACGCACCGAACTTTTGAACGTATTCAAAAGATCATTTGACCCAACTGTAATAAAAAGCACATCCGCATTGCTGATACTTGCGCGCACTGCTTCATCCGTCAGTATATCAGTGTTCATTCCCGTGCAATCCAGCCCGTTCTTCCCATAGTTTTCGAGGTCATAACTGAAAAGATCCTCCTCAGCCAGTTCTTCCATCACAAGATTCCCATAAGGAGTGATTACAAGGTCCTTATCCCGGCTATAGCCTTTGGCAATACTATCCCCCAGAATCGCGGCACGGACATTCTGTTTTTCTGCCAGTGTAGTCTGTATTGTCTGCATCGTCTCCTCTGCTTCTTCCTCCAACCCCACCGTTTTCTCCGGTACCGGCGCCGGATCTGTAATCAATATGGTAAATGCACTTACCGCAAGAATAATTGTCAGCACCCATACCAGCGCAGCCTGTATCAGCCTTTTTTTCATTCCGTCACTTCCCCTCTACCTTTTCAAAAACTGAATATTAATATCCGCTGCTGTAGATATTCCAGCTACCGTTCCCTGCTCTGTATACTGCCACATCTCGAAATGATAGGGCGTCTGCGGAAACGACTGGTAATCTGCATACCAGACCGGGTAATCGGACAGCTGCTCCAGATCCAGTTCAAAGGCCTCCCACATCATATTGCAGTAGATCATAGATTCATAACCCGCCTCCGAAATCCTACGGCAGAATGCATCCGTATTCCGGGTAAATTGTTCGCCCGTCACATCGTTCGTCCGGGCTTCCTCATCCGCCACACTCTCCGGGTCATAGACCACCGGCATCTGCAGCTCGTACCCTTCCAGAGCGTCCAGAACGAATTCCGCCTCCTCCACAGCTTCTTCTTCATTCACCGCCTGGGCAAAAAAATACACGCCCACATCCAAGCCTGCCTCTCTGGCATTCCGGATATTTTCGTGAAAACGTTCATCCAGGTTCAGCGTCCCTTCTTCCCCGTAGCCCCGGTATCCCAGCCGGATAAATGCAAACTCATATCCATCTGCCTTTACCTTCTCCCAGTCGATCTCTCCCTGATAGTAGGATACATCCACTCCCAGGCGGGAGGTATATGTATCATCGGAATAACTAAGCTTATCCCCCTGACGTGAAAATCCGGAATCCGCATACTCCTTCTTGGCGATATCCGGGTTCACCTCCATCTGATACGTCTGTCCATGCACATCCTTAAATGTCAGAATCTCTTTTGCCTGGGACTCTGTCCATCCTTCCTCCACGGCCTCTTTACCCGCGCAGCCCCAAAGCAGCATCCCCAGCATTCCAAAGATTATGAGACCTATCATATATCCTTTATTCATGATTTCTTCCTCTTCCTTTTCCCAGTTCCCAAAAGGCTACGGCACTGGCCGCCGCCACATTCAGAGAATCCACTTCGTGACTCATGGGAATCTTGATGGTATAATCCGAAACTGCAATGGTCCCGTCCGAAAGTCCCTCACCCTCTGTTCCCAGAATCACCGCCAGTTTCCGCTCTTCCTTCAGCCGTCTGTCTCCCAGATCCACCGATTCATCATGGAGCGCCATGGACGCTGTCCCAAACCCCAGTTTCCGCAGATACGCCATACCGCCCTCCGGCCATGGCCCTGCTTCCTCTTCTCCCAGGAATGTCCAGGGGATCTGGAAGACAGTTCCCATACTAACCCGGATGGCCCGCCGGTACAACGGGTTGCTGCAACCCGGCGTCAAAAGAATCCCGTCCATATAAAGCGCAGCAGCCGAACGAAAGATGGCCCCCACATTGGTGGGATTCATCACATTCTCCAGGATGGCAATCCGTCTGGCATGCTTACACACATCCCGTACCGAAAGTAAAGGTTTCCTGCGCATAGCACAGAGCATTCCCCGGGTCAGCTTATAGCCCGTCAGCTGCGCCAGCACCTCAAACGGCGCCGTATACACCGGTATCCCGGGGCACCGTTCCATCACCGCTTTCACTTCTTCGTTCACATGCCGGTCCTCTGCCAGCATGGACACCGGCTCGTACCCGGCATCCAACGCCCGCATGATTACCTTGGGGCTCTCGGCAATGAACATTCCATCTTCCGGCCGGTCTTTATTCAACAGCTGCGCCTCCGTCAATCTGGCATAGACATCCAGCTGAGGGGCGCAAAAATCTTTGATCTCTATTATATTTTCCATATTCTATCCATTTCTATCTTATTCTAAACAGCAAAAACCTGAACGCTATATTCCATCTCCATCAGTCGGTGACTACTCCATCATTGCCGCAGATAATGGCCCGCTCCGGCCGCCGTTCATCATAGCGGATCCGGATCTGATCTCCTGGCGCCACAGGGCCCATCACAAAGGACTTCTTCTGGCCCACAGGAATCTTTCCCACTTTTATTGTCCTGGATTTCAGTTTCGCCGTTTCCTTAATCTGGTACTCCCTTCCGTTTACGCGATACACTGCATGGATCACACTGGGATGTTCGATTCCTCCGGGACGGATATAGGTCACAGTCCCCAAAACCATTCCCTGGTATTTTTCATATTTCCCTTTTCTTCGTTTCTTCGCAATCGCCAGCACAATCAGCACCGTCACAAGCGGAATCAGTATGATACCTCCAAATATCAACACAATCATTGCGCCATCCGACAACATACCGATACCCTCCATCTCTACATCATTATTTCTATCTTTCATTCTATCACACTTGCGCCGTTATATGTCATCTCCCATCTGAAAAATCAGAATCCGTTCCATGGTCACGTCTCCGGTAAACAGATCTTCGCAGTCGATCTCATCCAGAAACACCATCTCTTCTTCCGCCATCAGAAAACTTACATATTCCTCCGACGGATAATAGAAAAACAGCAAAATCTGCCGAGGCTTCTCATAATAGGATTCCCGGATCCTTGCCAGCACTTTTCTTAAGATTTCTTCAGAAAAAGGATTAAAAAAATAGCACCGGTCCACCTCTGGTCCAACCGGATACCGCTCCGCATGTTCCCGGGCAAAGGAAACCCGCCCGCCGGATGCAGCATGCTCCAGATTCTCCGCTGCCCTTTCATAGATCTGTTCATCATATTCAATTCCCACTGAACGGCACCGTGTCTGGTAAGACAGGAAGAAGCACACCCGACCCTTCCCGGTTCCATAATCCAGAAGTACATTTCGCTTCCCGATCCATCCACTGTCCGCCAGACGCTCCAGCACGCAGTAAGGCGTGGGCTCATAAGGATAGTAGTACTGATCCGCATGTGAATCATCCCGTCCGGAAGTCCGAATCTTCAGCAACCGGTCCCACTTCTGTTCCATCTGGTTCATCTAAAATCTCCTTCCGCACTTAGGGCAGAACTCAAAATCCTCCCTGGTCTCATAGCCGCACTGGCTGCATCTTCGAACTCCTCCGTGGTGTCCCGGCTGCATCATTTTCAGATGCCTAGGCAGGATCTCCACATCCTGTCCTGCGGCGATTCTCCTTCCAATCTCCGGATCCAGCTCGTAGACTGTACCACAGCAGGTACTCTGCACATAATACTCCTTATTCCACTTAATAATCGGTATAAAAAAGAAAGAAAAGCACATGTAAGTCATAAAAACCTGATACCGGCCATAGGCCCCGCAGCGATCACAGATCACCACTCGGTCATAGACAAAATCCTTTCTTCCCTGATTGATTCCCATAATAAAAAACATTTCCCACAGACTCCTTTCCCGGTATTCAGATATTTAGCGCTTTGCAGATCAACTTTTCAAAGGCCTCGGCAAACCGCAGGTCGTCAGCTTCCGTCCGCCTGGCTGGGCCTTTCAGATGGTGCTTACTGCTGCCCCTTCTGGCCTTCTTCGCCAGATGCCGCTCCATCAACATCTGATCGATATTCTCGTCCGTATACCATTTCCCACTCTGGTGAATACAGAAACACCCCTTCCCCAGAGCCATGGCCGCCACCCCGTAATCCTGGGTCACACAGATATCCCCCGGCTTTATCAGAGTGATCAGCTTAAAATCCACCGCATCCGCCCCGGCGCCCACCACAATCACCTCACTGTAATCCGAATGGAGTACATGATTGGTGTCGCAGAGTAAGGTACAGGGGATGTGATATTGCGCCGCTAAGCGTTCCACAATGCGGACCACCGGGCAGGCGTCCGCATCAACATAAATAATCATACAGTTCTCCTTATATTTATACTAGTGATTAAAAACAGATTAAAACCATTTTTTTCTTTTAAAAATCACAATTTCTATCAATACAATAACAAACGCAAGGATACAGACAAACAGGTATCCGTATCTTAACCCCAGCTCTGGCATTATTCTAAAATTCATCCCGTACCATCCTGCTATGAGCGTCAGCGGCATAAATATCGTAGTCACTATGGTCAGCAGCTGCATCACCTTATTCTGTTCCGCACTGATCTTCGACTGATATATATCCCTTATCTGGAGAGCATATTCACTCATTACCAACGAGTCATGATAAAGCCTGTCCACTTTGTTGCTCAGATAAGAAAAAAGCTGCCTTTCCTTCTCCCTCTGTTCCTTGATCGCAGCTTCCTCCAACACATCCGTAACGTCTGCAAGAAGCTGGTAATATCGGCTCATCTCTCTGATCCCTTTCCTGTAGCGAGCTACAAAAACATCAAAATCACCTGGAAGATCTGCTATATCTTCCATCACCATCTCTTCCACCGAATTCAGTTTCTTCTCATATTCCTCCAGAAACACCAAATCATCTCTCACGAGATATTCCAGCAGTTCCAACATGATGAGATATGATGATTCGTCCTCGAGACTTCTCTCACGGGCAATCTCATCAAACATGCCTTTTGCATGTTCCTCATCTCCTATAATGATCAGCCTGTCCACGTCTATATAAAA
>CASEIR010000027.1 GCA_949287925.1 uncultured Lachnospiraceae bacterium | reverse complement strand
CAGTTCCCGGCCGGCTTTTGCAAGGCTGTAAACAACTTTAAACTGTGAGAACTGATACCGGTATTTCTGGCAGCATTCCTTCATCACCTGCGCTACCAGGGATTTATCCGGATTCTCGGAATCAAGGAACTGTTCAATTGCCCGAAGCTGTTTGGAGATATGCCGCGGATTCTCCTTTTTCACTCCATTGATGAAGTGCTGGAAGTCATAGCAGTTCCATTTGCCGCGGAGACGTTCCATGATCTCGACCCAGTCTCCGGAGGCCTGTTTCCGGTGTTCCGGGAGCTGATTGACACTTCCTTTCCGCGCGCTGAGATTATGGGAACAGATATAGTTCAGCTGGTCATCATAAATGTGGATCTTTCCACCGACAACTTTGAAACGTACCGTTTTGAAAGCATAATCCCGCGGAACCGAATACCTGCATGATTTATACAGAACGTAAGGCAATGCCGCGATTTCATAGGTGCGGAACGTATTCGGAGATGTTTCATACACGGATGGAAGAAGAGGACGCATGGCTGACCTTTCAATGCTGTCATAGACTGCTCTTGGAACCCGTAAGGTGGAACGGTGGATCCGCTGATTCTTGCGCTCCAGCCATCCGGGAAGGGAACGCCATACATCATCGATACAGGTGACCTTCCGTGCGCTGAAGAAGTTTTTCTTCACGAACCCGACGGAGTTTTCGATAGGGCCCTTGCTTTCCGGGTCAGCCTTATTGCATACCCAGAGCCGGATATCCTGTTCTGTACAGAAATCTTCAAAGGTTCTGGTCTTGATGATCTCGCCATAGGTTTCACTGGCGACAAACACGGCATCCTGATCGATGACCAGTTCCTTAGGACGCCCTCCAAGCCTGCAGAAACTATGGTAAATCGCTTTACAGGCCTCTTCCGAGTTATACTTATGATCCTGTGCATAGACGCATAAAAAACGGCTGTAACGCAGCAAGAGACAGATAAAGTGGATGCTCTTTGTTTTGGACAAGGTTTGCTCACCGAAGTCGATCAGCATCTGTTCCCCGGGCGGTGTATCAAAAACATAATCATAAATACGCCGGTGCTCCGGTTCCCTGTTGATCTGTCCGGAATCCTCAAGATAATGGATGTAGTTTCGGAGCGTCTGCTGGTTGCCGGGAAGTTTTTCATAGTCTCCGTTTTCGATGAATTTTTCTTCCAGAACATCGTAAACAGATGACATACAGAAACTTTTTCCAGTGTTCGTCTCAAGGATCCTGATAATCGTGCTGCGGAAAGGCTCCGCATCAAATGTTTTTGGTTTTGCAAGCTTAGCACCTGGATCATCCGGGATTACGTCCATGTCATAATACTTACTGATCGTAGGTCGGCTGGGAGGCTTGCGCCCCTGCGCCTCATAGTACCTGATAATGTCAGCTTTTGTGTAACCTTGCAGTTTTAAATCTTGTATTGCAGATTGCCAGCCCAAACGGCCACCTGTGCCATATTCGGCGGCCACTCTGTGACTTAAATGGCGGCCATCCAAGGACACATTAAACGGCCAAAATTCCCAGTTATAATATAATCATCTCCTGTTCAGGGGGAAATATCATAACTGGAGGTTCAATTATGGACTACAAAAGAGTATTGAGACTTCACTTTGTGAACCATCTCAGCGGTCGCGAGATCGCCGAAAGCTGCGGTGACTGCAGCAAAACAACCGTCAACGAGTTCCTGAAGCGTTTCAGAGAGAATCCGGAACTCTCATACCCTTTACCGGCAGATGTCACGAATGAATACATTGAGAGTATTCTCTATAAAAAGCCTGGTGTATCAGCGAACCAGCTTCTCTATCGGGATTTTAACAAGGAAGCTGTTTACAAGGCTCTGGCCCGCAAAGGGG
>CASEIR010000026.1 GCA_949287925.1 uncultured Lachnospiraceae bacterium | reverse complement strand
GCCGTAAAGCAGTTCTAATACCTCGGGCATTTCTTTATTTTTCAGCCTGGAAAAATATTTTTTGCAGCCGAGGAGATTCCGGCACAAAGTAAGCTTTTTATTTTTGCTGCGGGAGCAGAGCAGCCCATAATGCCGGATCCGGACAAATCCCTTAGGAGGAACGTGCATCAAAAAGCGTCGGATAAACTCAAATCCTGAAAGAGTCAGCTCTTTCCACCGTCCTTCGTTCCTGTAATCTTTCACGGAAAACGTTACGGTTTCTTCGTCCATGCGGATGATCCGATGGTTGCTGATTGCAATGCGGTGGGTATATTTCCCGAGATATTTGATCACGGATTGGGCACCATGAAATGTTTTTTTGCAATAAGTAACCCATTCTGTACCATAACAGGCATCCAGCAGTTCCTTGAAGGCATAGTGATTACGGAACTTCTCGGAAGTACCATGAAAAATCAGCTTATCCTCTTCCCACAGGGCTTTGAGCTTCT
Source organism: uncultured Lachnospiraceae bacterium (assembly GCA_949287925.1). GTDB lineage: Bacteria > Bacillota > Clostridia > Lachnospirales > Lachnospiraceae > Merdimonas. The sequence continues at coordinate 1,453 of CASEIR010000026.1, read as the reverse complement.
CCAGATATTTCCCACGGAACACTTTGGAAATGATCTGAACGGGAAGGAAGAAGTCTTCTCCTTTATCTTTCCACTGATTATCAGAGGTCAGGCCTCCGCCAAGCAGAATGGTATGGATATGGGGATGGAAGTTCATCTCAGATCCCCATGTGTGGAGGATGAAGATATAGCCAACTTTTGCGCCAAGATGTCTGGGGTCTTCCGTCAATTCCCTGATTGTTGCGGATGCCGTATGATAGAAAGCATCATAAAGGAGCTTCTGATTACTGTAAATGATCGGATTCAAAAGATCCGGAACAGTAAAAACCAGATGGAAATAGGGAGCATCCAGGATATCTTCCCTGCGGGCATCCATCCATTTTTCCTTCGGAACTGCCTGACACATGGGACAGCAGCGGTTACGGCAGGAATTATAATGGATCTGGACAGCGCCGCAGTCTTCACAGATGCTGACATTTGCGCCATATGCCCCTGTTTTGCAGTTTATAATGTTCCGGGCGGCTTTTGCCTGTTCAGGGGAAGGGGTGTATTTCTCAAGATATGCCGGATAAAAGCGATGAAAAATATCCTGTACGGTTGGTTTATTCATAGCCGGCACCTTCTTTCCGGTCAAATGGGCTCTGGATCCCCATCAGAGATTTGTTGCTGACATGTAGATATATTTCCGTGGATTTCGGATCGCGATGTCCAAGAAGGGTCTGGATATGTTGCCGGTCTACTCCCTGTTCCATCAAATGTGTTGCAAAGCTGTGGCGCAGGCTGTGTGGAGTTGCCTTTACAGAAAGTTCAGCATCTGATACAGCCCGGCGCATCACCTGTTCCAGTGTACTGACCGTCAGATAATTACCGGTAAATTTGTTGGGAAACAGGATTCCCCGAGGTCTGCCCTTTGTAAACCAGTATTGAGTAAGAATATCCAGGCACCGTTTGGAAAGGATCGTATAACGGTCCATCCGGTTCTTTGCATCCCGCACATGGATCTGCATATTTGTTCGCGAGATATCATCATAATGCAGATGGATCACTTCGGAAACCCGGAGTCCAGAGGAATACATGATTGCGAACATGGCTTTGTATTTGATGTCATCGACAGCGTCCAGCAGATGGTCGATTTCATCGGCAGTCAGTACAATCGGAAGCTTGTGTTCCTGGATCATACGTGGAACCATAATGTCATCCCAAAGGATGTTCAGGACATTCCGGTAAAAAAAGCGGATGGCGGAATTGTAAAGATTCAGAGTGGTAGCTTTCAGCCCTCCGTCCTTTTTAGCAAGCAGAAAATCCCTGACATCCTGACAGGTGAGTTTTTCAGGAGCCTTATCTACATAATTCAGGAAATAAGATACATAGTTTTTATAGCAGTTGATAGAACGCTCTTTGAGGTTACGGATTTTTCCGGCTTCCTCAAGTTTTTCTAAATATTTTTCGTACATAATAAATCCTCCATATAAAA
>CASEIR010000025.1 GCA_949287925.1 uncultured Lachnospiraceae bacterium | reverse complement strand
AATTTCCAAATCCTCCACTGTCCGTACCGTATCTTCCACCCGGCTTTTGATATTGCAGAAGCTGACAAAATCATGCTCTCCCACCAGGTATGACGCCCCCTGCCTCATCTTTTCCACATCCATAGGAAAAGACACAAAAGCGGAATACCTGCGCCGGAGCGGATTTGGCGCCGGGGCATTGTAGATCCGGTACTCATACGTTTTCCGGATTCTGTCCTGATACCGGGGATGCCAGTCCAACGAGACTTCATCCGATTCCACCACTACAACATCTTCCGGCAAACGCTGATTCAGAGCATATGCCATCCGGTCCGGCGGAATCGTAGATTCTGTATCAAACACAGCCACATTCCCCAAAGCATGAACTCCCGAATCCGTCCGGCTTGCCCCAATCACATGGAGATCCTCTCCCGTCAGTTTCCGAATCGCGTCATTCAACACTTCTTCAATTGTAATCCCGTTAGGCTGGATCTGCCAGCCGCAGTACCCGGTGCCGTCATAGGCCACCTTCAATCTGATTCTCTTCATCATCAAAATATCCAGATATGGAGCGGAACATACCGCCCAATTAAAACTACCGCCGCCACATAAACGACTACAATTACATATGCTGCATAATCCCGATTCCGGTAATGAAGCGGCTTCATCTTCGTACGCCCCTCTCCTCCCCGGTAACATCTTGCCTCCATAGCCATGGCCAGGTCATTGGCCCGCCGGAAGGCAGAAACAAACAACGGAATTAAGATAGGGATCATGCTTTTCGCCCGCTGGATCATATTACCGCTTTCCAGATCGGCGCCTCTGGCAATCTGCGCCTTCATGATCTTGTCCGTTTCTTCCAGAAGAATCGGGATAAACCGAAGAGCAATGGACATCATCATAGCCACTTCGTGCACCGGCACATGCACCTTGTTCAAAGGATACAGAAGATCCTCGATCCCGTCGGTCAGCTCGTTGGGCGTGGTCGTAAAGGTCATCAAGGAGGATCCGATGATCAGATAGATCAGACGGATTGCCATGAAAACTGCCGTCCGCAGTCCTCCCTCGGTAATGGTAAAGATCCATGCATGGAACAGCACATCCCCGTTCCTGGTAAGGAACAGATTAAAAAGCACCGTGATCATCAGCAGCATGATGATCGGCTTCAATCCTTTTACAATATGGCCAAAAGGCACCTTCGATATGCGGATGATCAGCACCAGAAAAGCCGTCGCCACCAGATATCCGGAAATGCTCTTAAACAAAAACAGGGAAATCAGGTACAACAATGTCGACACCAGCTTCACCCGCGGGTCCAGCCTGTGCAACACACTTTTTGCAGGATAATATTGTCCAATGGTTATATCTCGAATCATCTTTTCTTCTCCAATGCCTGCATGATTACGTCTGCCGCTTCCTGTACCGTCGTCACATCCGTGTCTACCGGAAGCCCGTGTTCCTTCAGATCATGCATAATATATGTCACCTGAGGCGCCGCAAGACCGATTTGTTCCAGCTCACGATAATGCCGGAACACCTGCCTTGGCGCGTCGTTGTAACGAACGGTTCCGTGATCCATGACGATAATCCGGTCCGCATACTTTGCAATATCCTCCATGCTGTGAGACACCAGGATGACTGTCAGGTCACTGACCCGGTGCAGATATGCAATCTGATCCAGAATATCATCCCGTCCTTTGGGATCCAGTCCCGCTGTGGGCTCGTCCAGCACCAGTACTTTCGGTTTCATCGCCAGCACGCCTGCAATGGCCGCCCGCCGTTTCTGACCGCCGGACAGCTCAAAGGGGGATGACTTGTAATACTTTTCCTTCAGTCCTACCAGCTTAAGCGCCTCCAGCGCCCGTTCCTTACACTCTTCCGGACTCAGTCCCTGATTCTTTGGTCCAAAACATACGTCCGTCAGTACATCCACCTCAAAAAGCTGATGTTCCGGATACTGGAATACCAGACCCACCTGACTTCTCAGCTCTTTCATGGGGTATCCTTCTTCATATATGTTTCGGCCGTTATAGTACAGCGCGCCGCTGCTGGCCTTCAAGATCCCGTTGAGGTGCTGAATCAGCGTGGATTTCCCCGATCCTGTGTGACCGATGATCCCCACAAATTCTCCATGGGGGATCTCCAGACATACATCCTTCAGCGCATGCTTTTCATAAGCCGTTCCGGCTCCATATACGTAATTCAGATGTTCCAGTTTTATCGACATAGCAATTCCACCAACTTCTCTTTTTTCAGGATTCCGGCCGGGATATCCAGTCCCCGTTTTCTCAGTTCATCGGCAAGGATGGTGACCTGAGGCACATCCAGCCGGTATTCTTTCAGCCGGTCTACCTGAGAAAATATCTCTTCCGGCGTTCCTTCCATCACCACATGACCATGATCCATGACGTAAATCTTATCTGCATCTACCACCTCTTCCATATAATGGGTAATCAGGATCACCGTCACTTTCTTTTGTTCCCGCAGCTTTTTCACCGTCTTTAAAACTTCTTTCCGTCCGGAAGGATCCAGCATAGCCGTAGGTTCGTCCAGAACAATGCACTTGGGTTCCATAGCCACTACTCCCGCAATGGCCACCCGCTGCTTCTGTCCGCCAGACAGCTTGTTGGGCGAGTGATGGCGGTATTCCAGCATCCCTACTGCCCTCAGGCTGTCCTCCACCCGGCGCCAGATCTCATCCGTGGGAACGCCCAGATTCTCCGGACCGAATCCTACATCTTCCTCCACTACCGTTCCAATGATCTGGTTGTCAGGATTCTGAAAGACCATGCCTGCTGACTGCCGTACATTCCACAGTTCGTTGGGATCGCCGGTATTCTTTCCGTCCACCCATACCGTTCCGGCAGTGGGAACCAGGATCGCATTGAGGTGTTTGGCAAATGTGGATTTCCCGGATCCATTATGCCCCAGAATTGCCACAAACTGCCCTTCCTGCACATCGATATCCACGCCGTCGATAGCCCGGGATGTTCCGATCACATTCCCTTCTTCATCCCGTTTTTCATATTCAAATACCAGCTTATCTGTCTGAATCATTTCCATTGATCTATGCCTTCTCCGGTTCCGGGTAATCTATACCTTTCGTATCCACAGTCACTTTTTTCATTCTCTGCACTTCCAACGGTTTATCACTGTAATCCGTATCTACACATGCGATCTTATCTACGATATCCAGCCCTTCGATCACTTTACCAAAAGCCGCATAGGCTCCGTCCAGATGGGGTGCATTCTCGTGCATAATAAAAAACTGGGATCCTGCAGAATCCGGATGCATGGCTCTTGCCATGGAAAGGACTCCCTTGGTATGTGCCAGCGGATTATCAAATCCGTTCTGGGCAAACTCTCCCTTGATCTGATAGCCGGGGCCTCCCACGCCGATTCCCTTCGGGCATCCGCCCTGAATCATAAATCCACGGATTACCCGGTGGAAAATCAGACCGTCATAATACCCTTTACTTACTAAAGAAACAAAATTATTTACGGTATTCGGCGCAATCTCCGGATACAGCTCTGCTTTCATAATATCTCCATTTTCCATCTCAATGGTTACGATTGGATTTTCCATATTCATTACTCCTTTTCTTCCATACTGTTTCTTATTTTAACGGATATTTCCCGGTTCGTAAAGTCTGAGATTCCATCTCCAGTGAATACCGGATATATCCTCCTTTCTCCTCATACCCTGTATTCCACAGGTCGCGCAGAGAAAATACTGCCTTCTCCCCATAAGTTGCCGCCGTCACCAACAGATCATCTTCCTGTTCTTTACAGCCAATCAGCATAAACCAATGCCAGATATAATCCCGGTATTGCTCTGTATTCTGATGCTTCAACAGAAGATAGGGAACCGGAAACCCCTTTTCCATCTGCTCCCGGATACCGGAGGCTGCTTCTTCATACATGCAGGTACCCGGAACGCAATCCATCCGGACCGGGCAGACATGCCCGGTGGCTGTTTCCACATCCCGGATATAGGATTCATATCCTTCCACATACCATTCCAGCTTACTGACGCCGCCCTTCCTGGGACGGATATAAGGCTTCATCTTCTGGCTGAACTTCTTATAGTCCTCTTTATTCAACGCATGGATATCATAGGGATACAGATATTCCATTCCCATGCGCCCGGCAAAATAGATGCTGCTGTCGCATGCAGCGGCGGCAGCGCAGCCACCGATACGCATGACAATATTGGTAAACCAGTCCTGGTTTCCCCCGATTTCCCCGTCAATCGTAAAGTATTCCAATTCCATCCATTCCCGATCTCCTTCCTCGTCCACCCTAAGAGCTTACACGAAGAGCCAGGCTTTTGCAACAGCCTGGCTCTGATCTTCTGTGTTTTCTATGTAAGTTACATGCTCTTTGACATTTCTTCGCATACTTTCATAGCTTCAAATACCGCGCTTCTGAATCCTCTTTCCTCCAGTACACGTACCGCCTCAATAGTAGTTCCCGCCGGCGAACATACCATATCCTTCAGTTCGCCCGGATGTTTACCCGTATCCAGCACCATCTTGGCGCTTCCCATAACCGCCTGTGCGGCAAACTGATAGGCCTGCGGTCTGGGCATTCCTCCGGATACAGCCGCATCGGCCATAGCCTCGATCAACATGAATACATAAGCCGGTGAACTTCCGCTGGTAGATACGACCACATCCATCAGACGCTCCGGTACAATCTCCACACGTCCGAAGCTTTCCAGCAGAGTCTTCACATATGCGATCTCGTCTTCTTTCATATTTTCATTCGGGCAGGCCGCCGTCATACCTGCTCCCACCATAGCCGGGGTATTAGGCATGGTGCGGACGATCTTCACTTCTTTGCCAAACTGTTCTTTCAGCCATGCCAGGGTTTTGCCAGGAGCGATAGTGATCACAATCTGATCTTCCCGTACCAGGTCTTTAATCTCAGCAATGACATCAGCATAAAACTGCGGTTTTACAGAAAGAATAAACACTTCTGATTTTTCTACAACCTCTTTATTACTGTCTGTTACATGGATGCCAAACTGACTCTTGGCACGCTCTCTTCCCGGAGCGAACAGATCTGCGCCGATAATCTCATCTGCTGCAATAACCTGGTTTTTAATAATTCCACCCATGATTGCGGACGCCATATTTCCAGTTCCGATAAATCCTAATTTCATATCTGATCCCATCCTTTTCTTTGTATACCTTTTTATATTTTGTATACAATTTTTCTACAGTGAATATAGCATGAACCCAAGAAAAAGTCAACATTATTTTTTTATTTCACCTTGTTTTTTTCTCGAAAAATCGTTATAATTTGTATACAATTATTTATTATGTATACTTTTTGTCCTAAAAGGAGTTTGTAATGGCTGATAAAAATATTTCCCTCGCCGACCAGGCATACCAAAAAATCAAACAGAATATACTGAATCTGACCTATGCGCCCGGCATGCCGCTGACAGAATCCCAGCTGGCTTCTGAATTGGGTATGAGCCGCAGTCCTGTTCGCACCGCAATCCATATGCTGCAGGCTGAGGGGCTAATCGTGTCGGACTACTACAAATCCATGACTGTCAAAGAGATTACCGACAAAGATATCCGGGATATCTATCAGCTCCGGGAGTTGATTGAAGGCGCCGCATTCCGTCTGATCTTCACCTCCGGCCGTCAGGAAGAGTATTCTTACCGGATCGAAGAAAAAGTCGTCCGTATGTGCGCAGCCGCATCAGATCCCTACGAGTGGGAGATTGCGGACACCGCGCTTCATATGGAAATCATCAGTATTCTGGACAACGAACGAATCAATCGGATCTATGAAAACAATCTGGCGGAACAGATCCGGATCGGCCAGTATTCCATCCGATATGGTATGCATATCCATCAAACCAACGAACGGCTGAAGAAAATGGTTCGTTATATGCGAAAAGGCGATTATAAACAGGCTTATCAGATCCTCCATGACGATCATTTCTCACTGGGGCAGAGTTCGGCATTGAAACGAACCGAATAAAAGGTAAAGCAAGTAAAGCAAAGAACGGGACCTTTCAGATCCCGTTCTTTTTATTTTATATTTTCAGACATTTTTTACAGCAGTATGCTCCTGGGCATATTTCGTTATGTTGGATGCATTGGCGTATTTCTCAACACTATCTTCTCCTACAATTACCATAGTGGGGGCCTGCATCACGCCGTACTTTTTCACCAGCTCTTTATTCTCCTGAGCGTCAACGACCTCATACTCGATCTGCGCTTCTTCCAGCGCCCGCTTTGCAATCACACAGTTGGGACAGGTTTTCGTGGTAAAAAGAAGCTTCTTTCCTTCCATTCCTGCAGTTTTTGGCACTGCTTCCTTCTTGTCAGCTGCCGTACCGTGAAACTCGGAATGAACAATGTCATATACCTTCCGGTCTTTGAATTCCTGTGCTTTTCCATCATTCCAGTTCTGCACCGGCCGGTAATAGCCTGTGATCCGGCTATAAACCTCGGTTGTCTCGCCGCATTCCGGACATACATACTGCTCCCCGTTAATGTATCCATGATTCTTACAGATGGAATAAGTCGGAGACATCGTATAATAAGGCAGCCTGTAATTTTCTGCGATCTTTCTCACCAGTGCAGCCGCTGACTGCCAGCTTGGAAGTTTTTCTCCAAGGAAAGCATGAAATACCGTTCCGGACGTATATAATGTTTGCAGTTCGTCTTGAATATCCAACGCTTCAAAAATATCCTCCGTATATCCCACTGGAAGATGGGAACTGTTAGTGTAATACGGTGTTCCATCTCCTTCCGCTGCCGTGATAATATCCGGGAACTGCGCTCTGTCGTGTTTCGCGAAGCGGTAAGTCGTAGATTCTGCCGGAGTAGCCTCCAGATTATAAAGGTCTCCGTACTGCTCCTGATAGGATGACAGGCGTTCTCTCATATGATTCAATACTTTCTTTGTAAACTCCTGCGTTTCCGGATGCGTCATATCTTTTCCAATCCATTTCGCATTCAGACCGGCTTCATTCATACCAATCAGCCCGATCGTGGAGAAATGATTATCAAAAGATCCCAGATATCTCCTTGTATAAGGATATAAGCCCTCATTCATTAATTTTGAAATAACCGTACGTTTCACATGCAGCGAACGTGCGGAAATATCCATCAACTTATCTAACCGGGCAAAGAATTCCTTTTCATTTGCCGACTGGTAAGCAATCCTTGGCATATTGATGGTCACAACTCCTACGGAACCGGTACTCTCACCGCTGCCGAAGAATCCGCCGGATTTCTTCCGCAGTTCACGCAGATCCAGGCGCAGGCGGCAGCACATGCTACGGACGTCGCTGGGTTCCATGTCGCTGTTGATATAGTTGGAAAAATACGGAGTGCCATATTTTGCGGTCATTTCGAACAAGAGACGGTTATTCTCCGTATCTGACCAGTCAAAATCACTGGTGATGGAATAAGTCGGGATCGGATACTGGAATCCCCGTCCATGAGCATCCCCTTCAATCATGATCTCGATAAACGCCTTGTTGACCATATCCATCTCTTTCTTACAGTCGCCATAGGTGAAATCCATCTCTTTTCCACCTACGATGGCCGGAAGGTTCGCCAGATCATCCGGCACAGTCCAGTCCAGCGTGATATTGGAAAACGGCGCCTGGGTTCCCCACCGGGAAGGTGTGTTTACCCCATATATAAAGGATTCAATACATTTTTTTACTTCCGGATAGCTAAGTCCGTCTGCCTTTGCAAAGGGCGCAAGGTAGGTATCAAAGGAAGAAAATGCCTGGGCGCCCGCCCATTCATTCTGCATGATCCCCAGGAAATTAACCATCTGGTTGCAGAGCACGCTCAGATGCTTTGCCGGAGAGGAAGAAATCTTCCCAGGAATGCCCCCAAGCCCTTCCTGAATCAGCTGCTTCAGAGACCATCCGGCACAATAACCGGTCAGCATAGACAAGTCATGAATATGGATATCCGCATTCCGGTGCGCCTGCCCGATCTCATCGTCATAAATCTCCGACAGCCAGTAGTTGGCTGTAATCGCGCCCGAATTGCTGAGGATCAGACCGCCCACCGAATAGGTTACGGTAGAATTCTCTTTCACACGCCAGTCCGTGATCTTCACATAACTGTCTACAATCTCTTTATAATCCAGCATCGTAGATTTCAGATTCCGTATCTTCTCTCTTTGCTTTCTGTACAGGATATATCCCTTTGCCACATCTGCATATCCGGCTTTGATCAGAATATTCTCCACACTGTCCTGAATATCCTCCACCTGAACCAGTCCTTCTTTGATCTTAGGCTCAAAATCTGCCGTTACTTTCAGAGCAAGAAGATCGATAATATCCTGATTATATTCTTTATCCTGGGCGTGAAAAGCTTTCTCAATCGCCACACTGATCTTTGACAGGTCAAATTTCGCAATCTGTCCGTCCCTCTTCATTACCTGATACATGCTATAATCCCCCAATCTGTCCATTCATTTGTCGTTCGTCGGTTTCTATATCATAGCACTTTTTGTGTATCAGAGTCAATAAAAGTAACAATATATTGTGTATTTCGTGCATTTTTCACAATATATTGTTGCTCTTCTGTCTGTTTACAATCCTCTCAGCTCCGCGGCAGGAATCGTTCTCTGAACAATTTCCAACGCCTGTCGCATAATGTTTTCATTATAAGCATGCAATCCTGGGCGAATCAGATCTCCCGAATCTTGGAACTGCTGCAGAAAATATCTTTTTGCTCCTGCTATCCATCCTCCAATCGCCTCAAAATCCGATCTCTGATGGAACTCCTGTACCACCGTAGTCCGGAATTCATAAGGAACCCTGTCTTCCAGAAGGAACCCTACACTTTTTCTCACATTCGCAAGATCGTACCCCTCTATTCCGATCGTTCTGCCATAATTTTGAGGCGAATTTTTCAGATCCATCGCCACATAATCCACCAGTCCTGCTTCCGTGATCCGGCGCAGTTTGTCCGGAAAACTCCCGTTTGTGTCCAGCTTTACCGCATATCCCAACTCCTTGATCTTTGACAGAAACCCTTCAATTCCATGCTGAATCAAAGGCTCTCCCCCTGTCACACAGACGCCATCCAGTACACCTTTTCGTTTCTTAAGAAACGACCACATGTCATCTTCTGGAATCGCTGTATTTTTATAAGTGTCAATCACCAGGGATGCATTATGGCAGAATGGGCAACGAAAATTACACCCCGCAGTAAAGACCGTACACGCCACCTTTCCCGGATAATCCAAAAGCGTCAGCTTCTGCAGTCCCTGTATCACCATAAAATCACCTCCTTGGCCGGAGTATTTCTAAACTCTAAAATGCTCCATCATAAGCGGCATACATTTCCTACTGTATTCCCCCAGAGAATAATCGCCCTTATTCAGGCACCAGTCGGAAACCAGGGCACGTTCACACATGGAATAATACCTGGTAATACCGCTCACCGTCATATCACTGCAGATCTGTCCGCGCTTCTGCCCCTCTTCCACAATCTTCGTGATTAATCTGTAGTATTTCCGATTCTGATCCAGCAGATTTCGATTCCCCTGAGATACCAGCTGTGTAGAATACAACGAAGCAAGCAGATCAATGCGAATCTTCTCTTCCATCATACTATGCGTTTCATAATTGAGATATAACAGTTTCTCAAAACTGTTCATCTCCGGCTCCATCTTCTGCTCCAGTTCCTCGTAAAAATCATCCAGGATCACTGATAGTGTATTCAGCAATTCATCTTTTGTACTGAAATAATAGTAAAACGACCCCTTTGACGTATCTGATAATTCAATAATATCATCCACCGTCGTACCGTTATATCCCTTCTCATAAAATAACTGCCAAGCCGCCGAAACAATCCGGCTCTTCACGCTTTTCTTCTCCTCGCTCATACCCTATCCTTTCATTGGGGACGCAGCATTCTTCAAAAAGTCTACGTCCCCATTTACAATTTCCCCTGTCCCTATTTGACGGAAAAGCTGCTTTCATTTTCTATCGGAACGTCTTCCGTATCGATCCAGTCAATGCTGATAAACTGATTGTGGTTCAGGCCTTCCATCAATTTATATATCAAAGTTTCACGGCCCTGTATTTCCAGCAGGACTGTGCCGTCATATTTGTTTTCTACCCATCCGGTAAGTCCCATGGACTGTGCCAGGTATTTTGCGGTATAGCGGAATCCTACTCCCTGTACTCTTCCATGAAACACCATCCGCTTCCGAACTTCTTTCATTTTATAATTTCCCTCAATTGTTTATTTTTTCCCTATTGTTTTTATTGTATATGAAATATAAACGTATTGCAATTAGGGACGCAGCGTTTTTTAAAAATACTACGTCCCCAATTGCGGCAGATCAAACAATGAAAGCTGATTATCTTTGGCAGACCGCACTTCCCGGTCTGTTATCGTTTCGTCTCCTCGCAGGCTGCCAATCAGCATGGGGGACAGCGGATCATGCTGCTCATATTTCCGTCTGGCGCTTCCGGTATGATTGACCGCATAGCAGTATCCGCACCCTCCGATACAGGTATCATAGGCGCCGATATCAATGCTTTCCGCGCACCGGCATTCCTTCCGCTGCCCGGGATCTTTCTTCAGATCCAGTTTATACCCTGTAATTCTGCGAAGGCGTTCCTGATCTATACAGGCCCCGTGGGTGATGCCGCAATGTTCCAAACCGGTTTTTTCCGCACAGGAACAAAGCGATATCCCGTAACGGCAAGCAATTTCTCCAAGTCCCTCGGCCAGTTCTTCTATCTCCTCAGGCTCCATACACGAAACCGTGCTTCCTTTATAATCATCCACAAAACTGATGATACATCTCTCAACTGCAGGACGAAGCCATCCGCACATCATCTCAAATTGTTCCAGGTGATATGCTTTCGTATAACGGTCCGTCAGAAGTATAGGATCAAACCGCCATTCCATCCGTTCTTTTCCAAGCATCTGGCTCATCAGCAGAAATGTAGCCATAGCATCCGCCGTACAAGGGACTCCCGGTTCCATATCCTGCTCGTAATCCGTAATCGTCACCTGAAAACAGTATTGATATCCCCGCTGATCCAGTTCCCGCAGATACGGCAGCATGGGTTCCGGATTCTTCGTCCAGAACACGATAACATCCACCACTTCCGGAGACAACACAATCCGGCTGACTTTCTTCCGGTTATACGGATTCGGGACCAGCACCTCGCCGGCTCTTATTCGATTCATAAACCATTCCGAATACAAAGCCGGAATGTCCGTCCTTCTGCTCGCACTGATAATCATCGTCCATGATCCTTCTCCCCAAAATTTTTATCGATCAGCACACAGTATTCCTCATATGCCTGTACTCCCCGGAAATCGTCTTTCAGCACATCTCGGATCCCTTTATAATACCAGCCGATCATCTCCTTATCCTTCATGCGGAACCGTTTCCACAGATTCTCCCCCGCCAGCGGATAATCCCGGTCAATATCCCGCATATTCGAAAGCTTGTCCGCAAGCCCGATCATCTGCACCTCTTTCGGAGCCGTCCTCAGATGCTCGATGGTGGCCGTTTTACGTTCCATCCAGCTCTTTGACTTATCCTCGCTTTCCTGCGCCACCATCAGCGCCACACGCTCAGAAAACATCTGCGCCAGCCGGCGCTGCGTAACTCCCTCACAATCTTCAATCGTATCGTGAAGTATTGCGGCGCTGATCACTTCTTCATCGGTGGTCATGGTCTTCACAATCTCTCCCACCTCTATCGGGTGGACAATGTAGGGTTTCTTCGTACCTTTTCGGAACTGTCCTTCATGTGCCTTGGTTGCAAACTCAATTGCTCTGTCAATCATAACGCACCTCTTTCTTCCGTGCTTCCTGTGGAAATCTATTTAAATCATAACACCTGGGGCTTTTCTTCGCAACGATTCCGCTATATAATATCTGTGTATATTTTTTCATGCAACAGGAGTACGAACATGTCGCCCAAAAACGTATTGATTACCGGCGCCTCCCGGGGAATCGGGAAAAGCACCGCATATATTTTTGCCGAGAAAGGCTGGAATGTCTTCCTCAACTGCCGCAGCTCGGTAGAAGAACTGAAACAGATAAAAGATGATCTGCAGCACCGGTCTGGCTGTGGATGCCATGTCCTTCCAGGAGACGTAGGAGATCCTTTTTCCGTAGATAAGATATTTCAGGAGATTTCCGAACGCTGCGGCGCGCTGGATCTCCTTGTCAACAATGCGGGGATCGCCCACATCGGCCTTCTGATGGATATGACGAATGAAGAATGGGACCGGATCATCCGGACAAACCTTTCATCCGTCTTCTATTGCTGCCGTGCCGCCATACCGGCCATGGTGTCAAGGCATTCCGGACGGATCATTAATATTTCCTCCATGTGGGGAACTGCCGGCGCCTCCTGCGAAGCAGCCTATTCCGCTTCTAAATCCGGTGTAAACGGGCTGACAAAAGCACTGGCTAAGGAACTGGCTCCCAGTAACATTCAGGTTAATGCAATTTCTTTTGGCGTAATTGACACCATGATGAACGGTCAGCTGACAGATGAAGAGCGAAACGCACTGACCGAAGAGATTCCCATGGGGCGGTTCGGTTCTACCGAAGAAGCTGCCCGCATTATCTACAACATCGCAACTGCCCCCTCTTATCTGACCGGGCAGATAATCAGAATGGACGGCGGTTACCTGTAACCGCCGTCCATTATCTACTTCATCTCCAATACCACCGGGCAATGATCCGAACCCATAATATCCGTCAGAATCTTCGCGTCCTCCAGACGGTCTTTCAGACATTCTGACACACAGAAATAATCGATTCTCCATCCCGCATTTTTCTTCCGGGCCTGAAAACGGTATGACCACCAGGAATAGATACCTTCCACATCCGGATAAAAATACCGGAAAGTATCGATAAATCCCGCATCCAGAAGCCTGGAAAATTTTTCCCTCTCTTCATCGGTAAACCCTGCATTCTTCCGGTTTGTCTTTGGATTCTTCAGATCGATCTCCTGATGCGCCACATTCAGATCCCCGCAGAAAATCACCGGTTTATCTTCCTCCAGCTTCTTCAGATACGCAAGAAAAGCATCTTCCCATTCCATCCGGTAGGAAAGCCTTGCCAGCTCGCTCTGGGAATTTGGCGTATACACCGTAACAAAATAGTACTCTTCAAACTCCAGCGTGATCACACGGCCCTCCTGGTCGTGTTCTTCTATGCCGATCCCATAGGAAACCGACAAAGGTTCCTTCTTCGAAAATACAGCGGTTCCGGAATATCCTTTTCGCTTCGCATAATTCCAGTACTGATAATAGCCTGGCGTCTCAAGCGCCAGCTGCCCTTCCTGCATCTTTGACTCCTGAATACAGAACACATCCGCATCCAGCTGCTGAAACACATCCTCGAACCCCTTCTGAACACAGGCACGGATTCCATTCACATTCCATGAAACAAACTTCATTCAACATCCTCCATTTCATTGCATGCTATCTATTTATTCTAGTAATATACCTTACGGAGGAAGAGTCCTCTTGCTGGCGCCAGGAATCCTGCAAGGCTGCGGTCCTCTGCCGCGATCACCACCGGCAGCTTGGATCCGTCCCGCTTTCCAGCGCCCACCTCCAGCAATGTACCGGTCAGGATCCGCACCATATGGTATAAAAATCCCGTTCCATAATAAGTAATCCGCACCTTCTCGCCATTACTGACAATCTTAATATTCGTAATCCGCCGGATAGGATCCTTACAATCTGCATCATCGGTAAAACTAGTAAAATTCTTCGGTCCAATCAGATATTCCGCCGCATCCCGCATGGCTTCAATATCCAGCTTCTCCGGATAATGATAACAGTATCTGCGGGAAAACACGTCCGGTTTCTCCCGGCAGTCAATATAGTATTCATATTTTTTCCCCTTGGCGCTCTTACGGGCGTGAAATCCATTCTTGACCAGTTCTGCTTTCACGATCCGGATATCCTCCGGCAGATAACGGTTCAGGGAATCCTTCAGTTCCTTTGTGTCATACAGTTTGGACAGCTTCACGCTGGCCACCTGCCCCCTGGCATGCACCCCCGCGTCTGTCCTTCCGGAGCCGTCCACATGAACCCGGTATCCCACCAGCTTGCCAATACTCCACTCCAGCACAAACTGGATGGTATTGTCAGTAGTAGCCTGACGCTGCCATCCCTGGTATCTGCTGCCATCATAAGAAATGGTTAACTTGTATGTTCTCATCTATATCTCACCCAATCTTCGGTATCATCTTCTATTTTAATATCTTCTTCAGTTCATCCATAAAGGTGTTCACATCTTTGAACTCCCGATACACAGATGCAAATCTGACATAGGCAACCTCGTCCAGCTGCTTTAACTCCTCCATTACAATCTCGCCGATCCGGCTGCTTGGCACTTCCTTCGCCTCCATGCTGAAGATCTTCGTCTCAATCCGGTCGATAGCTGCCTGAATTTCCTGGGCAGACACCGGCCTCTTATAACAGGCTCGGAGCACACCGTTCTCAATCTTTCCCCGGTCATACTGTTCCCGGTTATTGTCTTTCTTTATAATGATCAACGGGATGGTCTCTATCTTCTCGTAAGTCGTAAAACGTTTTCCGCACACGTCACAGGAACGGCGTCTGCGGATAGAATTCCCGTCCTCCGCGGGCCTGGAATCTATGACTCTGGTATCTGGATGACTGCAATATGGACACTTCATTCTCGGTTCCATCCTTTCTCATAATCCATCTGTATTACTACTAGTATATCTGCGGCGTACCAAGAAGTCAAACTACTTTTTTTCATGAATCTCCACAAGAATAATATCCGGCCCGATCTTCCGGATACACCGGTATGGGATCACATATTCCTCCCCTTCTGAAAAAAAGCAGCAGAATCTCCCCGTCTTAGGGATAATCAAAGCCTCGATAGTTCCGTTGCATTCATCGATAATGAGATCTTCCACATATCCAAGCTTCTTACAGTCACAGGCATTGATCACCTCTTTATTTTCCAGTTCACACAACCGCATATTGGCTCACCTCCGCCGCGGCCCGCAAACATATATAAGAGCCGCATATACTTCCTGTAAATAGTATATGCAGCTCCTTTTCCTCTGGTTATGCCGGTGTCATGTTTTCACTATCAAAAGCTTCGAGGATCACAGCCGGCAGCACACCGCTACTGGATGATCGTTCCTGTCTTTCCTTTCAATGCATCATTTAATTTATCAAAGGAAGTAATCAGAGCCCGCCGGCCTTCTCCTTTCCGGATAAATTCCACCGCTGCGCGGAACTTGGGCAGCATATTGTAAACGCCGAAATGTCCTTCTTCCATATACTGCTCCGCCTGCTCCACCGTGATTTCACCCAATTCTTCTTCTTCCGGTCTTCCCATATTGATCTTCACTTTCTCCACACTGGTCAGGATGATCAGTTCTTCCGCATTCACCTCTTCCGCCAGCTTTCCGGCTGTCAGATCCTTCTCAATAACCGCGCTGGCCCCTTTCAGATGGTTGTCCTGCTGCAGTACCGGAATTCCGCCGCCTCCGCAGGCAATCACAATCTGATCCGCGTCCAGAAGCGCGCGTATAGCGTCAATCTCTACAATGCTGACCGGATTCGGCGCAGATACGATCCTGCGGAATCCTTTTCCAGGCTCTTCCACCACATAGTTCCCCTTTTTCCGCTCCAGATTCGCTTCTTCCGCATTCATATAACGTCCCAGCACCTTAGTGGGCGTATAGAACGCCTCGTCATACGGATCAACGATCACCTGAGTCAATATCGTGCTGACCGTCCGGTAGATCCCCTGATTAAGCAATTCTTCACGGATGCCGTTCTGAAGGTCATATCCGATATACCCCTGGCTCATGGCCGAGCATACTGACATAGGCGCAGCCGTATAATCCTGATGTGCCTTTCCAAATTCGTTCATCGCAGTGTGAATCATCCCCACCTGCGGCGCGTTACTGTGGGTGATGGCCACCTGATATCCGGCATTGACCATGTCTGCGATCACCTTCGCCGTCTTCCTGACCGCTTCTTTTTGTTCCGGCAGTGTTGTTCCAAGCGCCCGGTGTCCCAGTGCTACTACCACTCGTTTCTTCATATACAATCCCTCTGCTTTTCTAATTTATTATTATCCAAAAATCATATTAAGAAAATTATAGGCTGATTCGGCTCAAATTGCAACTGTAAACCATTTTGCTAAATACATTCTTTTCCTCTTGAAAACCCGGCGTCTGTATTATATAATTAATACAATAATATTAGATAAAGGAGAAGCTTATGTGTTATGAATACCTGTCTAAAAGAGCGTTAAAATGCATGTATACCGCAGGCGCTGTCACTGCGGCAGCCATATCAGCCGTGCTGTTTGTGCTGAACTACTTCTTTTTCTTTCCAAAGGATTTTTCAATTGGTAAATACATCTCTTTGATCCTGCTGGTTCTGACTTTCGTTGATCTGTTGATCAGCCCTTATTTCCGATATCGCCGGTATCGCTACCGTATCACCGAAGAGTGCATCGATATCCGGGAAGGATATCTGTTTATCAAACGTTACATTGTTCCCATCGAACGGCTGCATAAGCTTAAGATGGCAAAAGGCCCCATTGATCAGATATTCAAAGTTGCCAACGTCGTAGTAACCACTGCTGGCGGCGATGTGACCATCCGTTTCCTGGAAGAAGAAAAAGCAGAGCAGATTGCAGACAGCCTGCGGACACGTATTAATCAGATTGCCATAGAACAGAGGGAAGATTATGACAGAACCAATTAGATTTCGGAACCACATATCCATTGTTGCTGAACAGACCTGGCGAAACCTGGTATTCCTGGCTTTTATTCTCATCGGCGGATTTGCGCGTCCGCTGGCTGATATGGCGTCCGCTGTTTCCGATATGTCAGATATCGGATGGAGCCCGGCGCTGGCAGCCGCAGCCGCCGTTTTGTTCCTGCTGCTTCTCTACATCGGATGGCGGATCCTTGTCTGGTCCAGAACCTACATCTCAGTACAGGACAATACGCTGGTGATTGAGCGGAACACACTGAACCGCAGCAAGCACACCATCGGTATTTCCAACATTTCCAATATAAATACTGAACAAAATCTGTTTGAAATGCTTCTGGGCACCTGCAAACTGAAACTGGACACCAACAGTCTGTCTACCGCAAATAAGACAGACGTCATGATTGTGTTAAAAAAGAAAGACGCCGAGGCTTTTCGCACTTACCTTTTGTCTTTTCTGGAAGAAGAAAATATAGAAACCGGAGAAGATAACGAGGCCGGATATTCCGAAGAATATGTAAGCCGGGCTCAGGCAGGAGACATCGTTGCCCACGGCTTCTTTTCCATCAATCTGTTCAGCATACTGGTGCTGGCAGGATGTCTTACTGGGGCTGCCGCAGGAATCCACGAACTGATAGAAGATGGATTCTCCGGGCGTGGAATCGTATCCCTCCTGATCAGCTGCCTTCTGCTGGTCAGCATGTCTGCTTCTGCTTTCTGGGACGTCATCAAAGGATTTATCCGCTATTATGATTTCCGGGTATTCCGAAAAAATGATAAACTGTATATCCGGTACGGACTACTGAAAAAGTCGTCTTATACCATTCCGGTCCATAAGATCCATGCGCTGAAGCTGAACCAGACTCTGGCAGCCCGCATCGCCGGCCGGTACATGGCTGAGATCGTTAATGTAGGAATGGGGGATGATGAAGGCGAGAAAAATTCCTTCCTGCTTCTTTATTGTAAACAGGATCAGCTGCAGAAATCGTTGCGCAAGCTCCTTCCGGAATACGCCGATGATCTGACTTTTTCATTTTCAAGACAGCCAAAAAGTGTCTGGATTGCCTGGATCTGTCCTCTTCTTCTGTACCTGGGTATCCTGGCCGCAGCATTTGCTTCAGCCTGGTTCTGGCTTCCCGGTTTTCGGTTCTGGGCCACAGCCGCATTGATTTTAGGAATTCTTCTGGCGCCGTTAATTCTGTTCCTGCGATACCAAACCGCTGGAATGAAATTGCAGCCTGACTTCCTTCTAACCTCCTCCGGATACTGCCGCCGCAGTATTCTGATGGTTCCCATCCATCAGATCCAATTCGTGGAAATGATACAGAATCCCCTGGCCAGATTCACGGGCATTCAAAAAGGCCAGATCCATCTGCTGGCTTCGGCCTTGAACCAGGTCCACACAATCCCCTATTGTCCGGAACCAGCTTTCGCGAGGATCCGCGAAATGCTCTTGCATTCGAAAGAGTTCTCGGAGTATACTGGTAGAAGCAAGTAAAAGGGGGAGCGATTCTTATGATTGAAACTGGTGTGATACACGGCAGATTTCAGGTTCTTCACCTGAAACATATGGAATATATTCTGGCCGCAAAGATGCGGTGCAGCAAACTGTATATTGGAATTACCAATCCGGACAGTCTCCATACCCGCGACTCCGTTCACGACATCCGCCGTTCGGAAAAAAGCTCGAATCCGCTGACTTATTTCGAACGTTACGAAATGATCCGGGGCGCTATGCAGGAATTCCGGGTTCCGGAATCCGAATACGATATCCTGCCCTTTCCTATCAGCTGTCCAGAGTACATTCTGCAGTACGCCCCAAAAGACGCCACCTACTTCATGGGACTGTGCGATGAATGGGACGAGGAAAAATATAAGATTCTAACCAGTCTGGGGTTGAATGTCGAGATCCTCTGGCGTAAAACTCCGAATGACAAGGGTGTGACCGGCGCATGGATCCGAAGCTGCATTGCTACGGATCAGGAATGGGCTCATCTGGTACCTAAGAGCGTATACCGGTATCTGACAGAAAATCAGCTGGATCAGCGCATCAAACGGCTGGAGCTGATGCGAATCAATGAAAAATCCACAGATTTAACGTAATCCCGCAGATTTTCGTTTATCAAAACCAGAATTTAAGAAAGAGACGCGGCTGTCCACACAGCTGCGTCCCTTCTTTTTTAATCCTTACTAATCTACAAATTTAACCGCGGTGCCATAAGCCATAACCTCTGCAGCTCCCTGCATAACTGCGCTGGACGCATAACGGATATTGATCACCGCATCCGCTCCCAGAGCTTCCGCATCTTCGGTCATCCGCTTGGTCGCAACAGCTCTTGCCTCATTCATCATCTCGGTATAAGATGTGAGTTCGCCGCCTACCAGAGTCTTGAAGCTGTTCACCAGATCCTTTCCAAAATGCACCGACTGGATCATAGATCCACGCACCATGCCGATCATCTCGAATTTCTTTCCAGGAATATAATCTGTATTCACCAGTACCATAAATCCGCCTCCTCAATTGTATTATTGGTATAATACAATTCTACTCTCTTCGGATGAAAAACGCAATATCTTTTTACAGTCCCAGCACATCCTGGATGGTATAGAACCCCGGTCCTTTTCCTTCCAGATAAGCAGCGCAGTCGCAGGCGCCTCTGGCAAAGCATTCCCAGTTATAGGAATGATGGGTGATTTCCAGCCGCTCTCCCATTCCTCCAAAGAACACCGTATGGCTGCTGGGAATATTGCCAGCCCGCAGGGAATGATAACCGATAGTCCCCGGTTCTCTCGGGCAGGCGCCTTCCCGGCCATACACCGCAATATCCTCTAATTCCTTGCCTAATGCGCGGGCCATGATTTCCCCCATTTCTTTGGAAGTTCCACTTGGTGCATCTTTCTTCCACTGATCATGCATCTCTAAAATCTCGATGTCGATATCCTCCTTCAAAGTGGCGGTCACCAGCTCCAGCAGCTTATTCATAATATTTACCAGTTTGGAAGTATTGGCCGCATAGAGCATGGGAATCTCTTTCGCCGCATCCTTGAACCGCTGCATTTCCTCGGCTGAGAATCCGGTGGTTCCGCACACCAGCGCTTTTTTATGAGCAATGGCAAGGTCCAGGACCTGCATTCCCATTTCCTTGGTAGAAAAGTCGATGATCACATCACAACGGTCGATCACACTTTCCAGATCATCGGTTACCGGAACCCCCAGCTCACGGCCCACCATTGCCGCCGTCCCCAGATCCATCCCGATATAATCTCTTCCTTTCGGCGCCACGGCTCCCACCAATTCAAAATCTTCTCTGGAAGCCGCCACCTGCGTGATCAATTTACCCATTTTTCCGCGGGGTCCCACTACAATTATCTTCATATTCTGAACTCCTTTCGCATATAATACTGTTAAAAATATTGTATCACAAAAAGGTTTGTGAAAAAAAGAGCAAATAATGCTTGCATTCTTCGACCAGATTCGATAGAATAGATTCATCGGGGTATGGCTCAGTTTGGTTAGAGCGCACGGCTGGGGGCCGTGAGGTCGCAGGTTCGAATCCTGTTACCCCGACTTTTTTATTGGGGCCGGGGAATTTTCGAAAATTCCCCGGCCCCAATATCATAAAGAAAGAGACGGCACTGTATCCAGTTCCGTCTCTTTCTTTATGATGGAGTATACGGGATTCGAACCCGTGACCTTCACACTGCCAGTGTGACGCGCTCCCAGCTGCGCCAATACCCCTTACGTAGGAGTATAGCACACCTCAGGGAAAATGAAAAGAAATTATTTTATCAGTTCCAAAAGTTCGTCTTTTGTCTTGTATCCCATATCACGCTTTACCATCTTTCCATCCTTGAATACCATAAATGTCGGGATAGACATCACTCTGTGAGCTCTTGCCAGTTCCGGCTGCTGGTCTACATCCACCTTGCAGACCTTTACATCTGTCAGCTCATTTCCCAGCTCTTCTACAATCGGCCCTACCATCTGGCATGGTCCGCACCAGGTCGCCCAGAAATCTACCAGAACAGGAACATCGGAATTTAATACTTCTTCGTTAAAATTGTCGTTTGTCAAATGTAATACTGCCATAATATATCTCTCCTTTTTGATAATCAATATCTTGTTTCTGACTCCTATTATACCCGGTTCCTGGGATTTTTCTGTGACCAGGTCACATTTCTATTGAAGTTTTTTCAAATATTCTCCCACCATCCGGAATTCATCCTCATAAATACAGTTGGGAAGTGTTCCGTCGGATACCCGTCTATGGCATTCATCATAATCCATCCAGATCACTTCTTCCACCTCTGACTTCTGCAGAATCAGCGCTTCGGTCCGCACCGGTTTTGTATATACATATACGGTACTAAGTTCCGCATCCCGGAACATCCTTCCATGAAACTCCGCTTCAAACGCACCGTAATGAACACCGATCTCTTCCAGGTCTTCTTCTGTCACTGCAAGCCCCAGCTCCTCTTGCATCTCCCGCACAGCAGCATGGATGGGAATATCTCCGGCTTCCACATGCCCCGCGGAGGAAATGTCATAGCATCCGGGATTGGAATCTTTGCATGCACTTCGCTTCTGCAGCAGAACATCATATCTACCCCGGTCATTTTTCCGGACAATCCACATATGAACCGTCGCATGAAGACTGCCTTCCCGGTGCGCAACGCCCCGTTCCCTGATGATTCCGCTTTTAGTTCCATCCGGGTTCAGAATGTCGAACAGTTCCATCGATTTCCCGTTCAAAGCTGCCTGCACCAGGCGGTCTCCGCCGTCATAAACCAGTTTCAGGGAGAAAAACGCCTGCTCCTCCTCTAACAGCCGGAAGAAGATCTTATCCCCCTCCCAGATATTCAGATTCCATACTTTATCAATATCCACCCATTCCAGTTCCCCTTCATCACAGGGAATGGGCTCCCCCTCGAAACCGTCTGCGGTAAAAAGTGACATGTATTCCGTCACCCCTCCGCCCGATACAAAAGTTACCAGCCCCCGGTAGCGATAGGAAGTCAGAGTATACCCGGTCTCTTCCTTCACCTCCCGCAGCACACATTCTTCCGGGCTTTCGTCCGGTTCAAAATGCCCGCCTACGCCAATCCATTTATCCTTATTAACATCATTCTTTTTTACAGTCCGGTGGAGCATCAGATATTTCCCATTCTGCTCTATATAACACAGCGTACTTAATCCAGTCATTGTCTTCCCTTCTTTCTTCTCCCATACTACCGTATTTTCTCTTCATATACAAGTAGAAGGTCTTGTGCTATACTGATCGGGAAAAGCTGCAATCCACAGAAAAGAAAGGAAACATACCATGGACCGCACCATTGAATATGTTATAGCTCCCACAGACGACGGACTCCGGGTGGAGCAGTATCTGCGCCGGAAAGGCTATTCCGGGCAAAATCTGACTGTTCTAAAACGGATGCCCCAAAGTATCCTGGTAAACAATGAACACTATTATATGCGCCAGATTCTGAAGTCCGGCGATCATCTCCAGGTCCGTATCCAGGAAAATCAATCTTCTGCCAAAATCCCGCCGGTCTGTCTTCCTCTGGATATTATATATGAAGATGAAGACCTGATCGTGATCAATAAACCCGCCGGCATGCCCATCCACCCTTCCATGAATCATTATACGAATTCCATGGCAAATGCGCTGGCCTGGTATTACCAGCAGCAGGGGAAGCCTTTTATCTTCCGGTGCTGTAACCGGCTGGACCGGGACACCTCCGGCCTGACTGTCGTTGCAAAGCATCTGGTCAGCGGAAACATTCTGTCTGCCATGACCCACGACAAAACCATCCGCCGGGAATATCTGGCCATCGTCCGCGGACACATCCGGCCGGAATCTGGTACGATCGATGCTCCGCTTGCAAGGAAAAGCGGAACCATCATTGAACGGATCGTAGATCCAAAACAGGGGGAACGCGCCGTAACCCATTACAGTTTGGTACGGGAAGGAAACGGCCACAGCCTGGTCTCTTTGGTTCTGGAGACCGGACGGACTCATCAGATCCGGATTCATCTGAAGTACCTGGGCTACCCTCTGGTAGGTGATTATCTGTACAATCCCGACATGGAATATATCCATCGCCAGGCCCTTCACTCATACCGCCTGTCATTTCCTCATCCCATCACCGGAGAACCTATGGAATTTACGACACCTCTACCGGAGGATATGCGGAGTATCATAGGTTTGGGGACGGGGAATTTTTAAAAATTCCTCGTCCCCGATGCGTTTTTAGTTGCGACAATATCTACGCCGGTGTCTGCTGCATTTTTCAGAATCACATCCCCAATATGTACCGGCGCCGTTACTTCTATTCCTTTCAGCGCTCTGATACAGTCAAAGATTTTTTCTTTTGGAATGTCTTCTTTTGTCTTTACTGACACTCTATCGGTTTCTCCGCCCTTTACTTTCACGGTTGTCGTTACAATCCGGGTGGGATTAGTCACTTCTTTTCTGGCATATATCTCACCACGTTTACAGGTATTGCCGCTGACACTGACCACTTGACCCTCTTTCATTTCCACGGTCAGAGGACATCCCATGGGACAGTTGATGCAGATTAGATTTCTCACTTCCATTGTTATGCCTCCTCTATCTTGACGGTAATTGTTCTTAGATCCGGATATTGCGAAAGCAGCTCTTTTGTCAGCGTGATTTCTTCCATCTCTCCCGGAGCTGTCACCGGCCGTTTCTTATGAATCACGCGTTCTTCATCAAAATATACGCTTACATAACAATTCTTGTATACGCCTCCTACACGGAAACGTACCGCCAGCTTCTCATCCATCCGGCTGACATTTATCGTTTCCGGAACTGTATACCCTACACCCTCGGCCGCATTCAGTCGAACCTCCTGTCCTGCTGTCGCTTTCCTTCCTTCTCTGACATAAACGGCTGCGTGTTTTCCTGCCGCCGCTGCTTCTTCCGATACAAAATCTACCAGGTCATGTACATGCAGTACATTTCCGCACGCAAATACGCCCTCGATACTGGTTTCCAGGCTTTCATTGACCTTCGGGCCTGAGGTTGCCGGATTCATCTTTACTCCCATTCCTTTGGAAAGTTCGTTTTCCGGAATCAGACCGACAGACAAAAGCAGCGTGTCGCAGGAATAATATTCTTCTGTTCCTGGGACCGGTTTTCCTGTACCATCCACTTCGGCCAGCGTCACCCCTTCCAGCCGTTCTTTGCCTTTTATATCTACAACTGTATGGCTCAATTTCAGAGGAATCCCATAATCGTCCAGGCACTGGACAATATTCCGCTTCAATCCGCCGGAATAAGGCATTAGTTCTGATACAACTTTTACTTTGGCGCCTTCCAATGTCATCCTTCTTGCCATAATCAAGCCTATGTCCCCAGAACCTAAAATCACCACTTCCCGTCCGGGCATCCGGCCTTCCATATTTACCAGACGCTGCGCCGTACCTGCTGAGAAAATTCCCGCCGGACGGTAGCCCGGAATATTCAGCGCCCCCCTGGAACGTTCCCGGCATCCCATAGCCAGGACCACAGCCTTTGCCCGGATCTCAAAGAGTCCTTCCTGGCGGTTCATGGCCGTAATCACCTTCTGCGGGCTAATTTCCATGACCATCGTATGTAACTGATACTCGATCTCCATCGCTTCCACCTGCTCAATAAACCGCGCTGCATACTCCGGCCCTGTCAACTCTTCTTGAAACGTATGGAGCCCGAATCCATTGTGGATACACTGATTCAGAATTCCCCCCAGTTCCTGATCCCTTTCCAGAATCAGGATGCTGTCAACTCCACTTCTCTTAGCCGATACCGCAGCAGCCAGTCCTGCCGGCCCGCCGCCTATTACCACAATATCATAATCTTTCATACCCGGCTCCTCCTCTTACCATGCATCTTTATTCGTTCCTACAACAATCTGGGATTTTCCGCCGGACTTTGTAATCTCGAACATACTTACACCGCACTCTCTGGCAAGGATTTCCATCGTTCTGGGCGTACAGAATCCAGACTGGCATCGTCCCATCCCAGCCCTGGTCCGGCGCTTTACCCCGTCCAGAGACCGGGCTCCCAGCGGACGTCGGATCGCATCAATGATCTCGCCTTCCGTAATCATCTCACAGCGGCAGATAACGTTTCCATATGCAGGATTCTCTTTGATCAGCGCCGCATGTTCTTCTTTTGACAGCGTATTGGGATTCAATAATCCCTTCCGGGTGGCGTGAAATGTCTCCTTCTCCTCAAGTCCCAGCTTTTCCTTTAGTATCTGCGCCACCATCTCACCAATGGCCGGACAGCTGGTAAGCCCCGGCGACTCAATCCCGGCGCAGTCAATAAATCCCGGCGCATCTTCCGCCTCGCCAATAATAAATTCCGATCCTTCTTCATGAGCTCTAAGACCGGCAAAAGAAGTAATTACCTGGCGCATGGGAAGATTCTTTACATTCTGTCCCGCTTTTTCCATGACCTGATCCAATCCCTCGCGAGTAGTATTCGTTCCTTCTTTATCTTCAATGTCGATGGCTGTCGGCCCAACCAGCAGATTCCCATGAACCGTAGGCGTCACCAGAACTCCCTTGCCGTATTGATTCGGAAGATTGAAAATCGTACGAGACACATGACTGCCGGCGCTTTTATCCAGCAAACAATAGTCTCCTCTCCTTGGAGTGATATGAATTTTAGCATCACTGACCATATTGTGGAAACGATCCGCATACACGCCAGCCGCGTTCACAACACACCGGGTCTTATAAATTCCCTGTTTGGTCACAAGCTCATAACCTCCATCCATTTTTCGGATCTCTGTTACCTCTGTATTAAATTTAAAATCTACTCCATTTGCATATGCATTTTCCGCCAGGGCAATATTCAAATGAAAGGGACAGACGATTCCTGCCGTCGGCGCATACAAAGATGCCTTCACCTGATCCGACACGTTCGGCTCCATCGCCAGCGTTTCTTCCCGGCTAAGAATCTGCAGCCCTTTCACTCCATTTGCCACGCCGCGGTCATATAATTCCCGCAGCGCCGGCATATCTTCCTCATCCAGACAAATCACCAGAGATCCTCGTCTCTCAAACGGAAAATCCAGATCTTTGGACAGCTGCTCCATCCTCTCATTTCCCCGGACATTCAGCTTTGCTTTCAAAGACCCTGTCTTAGCATCATACCCGGCATGAACAATCGCGCTGTTGGCTTTCGAGGTGCCGCAGCACACATCCTCTTCTTTTTCCAGCACACAAATCCGGGCCTGATAACGTGATAGTTCCCGGGCTGTTGCGGCGCCTGACACTCCGCCTCCAATTATAACCACGTCGTACATGGCATCTCGCCTCCTTTTCGTATTACTTTCGTTCATCGTCTTTCTCTCTTATCTTAAACCAGTCACATAACCCATACATCTGCATTCGTGGCAGACACCGCCACCGCGCCCGCTGACAAAGCTGCCATGGCGGATTCCTTATCCGATATCAATCCGCCGGCAATAATCGGCACCTTGCTGGACTGACAGATCTTGGTGATAATCCGTGGCATCACCCCTGGAAGCACCTCGATAAAATCAGGCCGCACTCCATACTGCTGCTGGCGGATATTTTCCAGCGCCATAGAATCGATCAGAAAGTACCGCAGTACCGTATACATCGATAGCTCCTTCGCTCTGCGGATCAATGATGGTTTCGTAGAAATAATCCCGTCCGCCTGTGTATGGCTGTGGATAAAGTCCACCGTGATTTCCTTCGCATTCAGGCCGCCGGTCAGATCAATATGCACCATTGCCGTCTTACCTGCATCTTTGACCCGTTTCACAATGTCTCCAATCGTACAGATATCACCAAACAAAATAAAAACAACTTTAATATCTTCCAGATCACAGCAGCGCTCCAGTCCTTCCATGTCTTTTACCGCAGCAATGATCGGATTCGCCTCTACCATCTCAAAAAACTGTCTGTTCATATCATATCCCCCAATACGTAATCATTTTATATATCTACAGCAAACTACCGCCATCTATAGACTCTTTATACGGACGATTGTTCTAACTACCAGTCCAAGTGAAATCAGAGCATACTGCAAAAAGAAAAAGCAAAAATATAAACAACAAATCTGTTGCCATATCTTTGCTCTCCACGTCTCAGCAATCCTTTTCAACTGTATATAGTCTATATGAATTGAAACAAAAAAGCAATATATATTTACAAATTATTGACATCTCTCAGTCAGAAATTTTGCTCCAGACTATCTCGCAGGCACAGTGCTCCGTAACCCACCTGCGGATCCGGGTATTGTGTAAAACCCGGAAGGGGTCTTGCTCCTCTTTGCAGATACGCCTTCACCTTTTCCCCATAGAGATACGGATCATTTCCCCGGACGATTCCCCACTCCATCAGAAGCGCCGCAGCTCCCGTCACAAACGGAACGGCAAATGAGGTGCCGGTGAACTGCGCATATCCTCCTCCCGCCGCCACAGTGGTGATATCCACCCCCGGCGCCGCCAGGTCCGGCTTTACAATCCGGTTGTCCCTGGTATAGCCCCGCCCGGAAAAATCCGCATAGGCAAATGTACGGGCGTTATACGCGCCCACACCGATGCTCCGGCCAGAAGTGGAGGGAATCGTCAGTGTGGTGCCGCTGGTGGGATATAAAAATCCGGTCCCCGGATTCAGCACGTTCTCGCTGGGCAGCCACAGATCATAACGTCCGGATACGATCTTCCGCGGCGACAGTATAATCTCCCACACACCGGAATCCACATAATCCTCCGTCGGCAGCATATCAATGTAAATCTCCTGAGATGTACTGAAAGGACTTGGTTCTCCATAATATAGCAGGATCTCTGTCCGTCCCGCCTTGAATCTCTGGGACCCCAGAATTTCCTGAACAGGGCCGGTCCGTATCCCGAAAGGACTGATAAGACTGATCTCCATCACATCCACGTATTCCTTCCAGATCTGTATACTCAGCGATGGCTGCCGCTCCTGGATCCCCAACCGGATTACCGCATCTTCCTTCATCGTCAGCACTCCGGAGGTATGTCCGGCACTCGCCGCTTCATTGCCGGTTCCAATGCAGATGCAGCTCTTCCAGAGATTTGCCATGTCATCGATGAACCTCTCCAACAGGGAGGTCCCGTCATGTGATCCGTAAGTATTGCCAAAACTGATATTGACCGCTACAGGCATCCGGTACTCCACTGCTTTACGGATCACATAATCCAGTCCTTGCATCAGCTCCGTAGTCCGGGGAAATCCATCGGGCCGCGCTCTTCCCATCTTTACTACAATCAGTTCACTGTCCGGAGCTACTCCGGCATACTGTCCGCCGCTGTTCCTTCCATTCCCGGCCGCCACTCCGGCCACCGCTGTCCCATGCCCGGAACTGTCTTCCGCAGGCAGCCGTTCTCCATCTCTTAGAGCCTGATCAATCCTTTCCCTGGAAAATTCGACGCCTATGGCATAACCTTCCGGAGGCGTGCTCCCCTCTTCCGGTTCCAGGGATTGATCCCACAGACTGCGGATCCGGGTAGTTCCGTCCGGATTCCGGAAATCCGCATTGGCATAATCAATACCAGAATCGATGATCCCAATCAGCACTCCCCTGCCAAACAAGGAATAACGGGTATCCTGCACCGGCTGGATGCAGGATACCCTTCTGCCGTTCTCCACTTCGAAGAACAGTCGCTTGGGCTTTTCCACATATTCCACTTCCTCCAGGGAAGCCATTTCTTCGATCCGGTCCTGGCGGATCGTGACGATGGCATACTCATTTTGCAGTTCCACCACCTGTTCTGCCAGAATCCGCACCTTATCCAGACTGCCGCTGTATTTGACGATCAGATCCCACGTTTCACGGATCGGATCATATCCTGTGTTCAACTCTTCTGACCCCTCCCGCTCCTTAACCGTAGCATCCAAAGCCAGGTTCAGCAGATTTTCCAGCTTCTGGTTTTCTGCGGGTGAATTCATATAAACAGCCATGCCGCACACTCCTTTTCTCACATCTGATTACCGGATATGATTTATGGTATGCAGCATGGCTTTCGTCTCATGCAGAAATATTTAGTTAAAACCGACGATTCTTCGTGCAACGATATATGCCAGAGAAGAAATCTTCCTTCCGGATCTTCCCGGAATGTTCATAGTCTGACCCAGAATTCCGTACCGGATCTTCAGATAAGTCTTCAGATCCCGTTTTTTCAGATACTGCCACAATTCCTTTTTCTTAATCAGATTTTCATTATTCTTGGAACGGATCAGCAAAATAGAGGATACCGTCATCATAATAGCCAGATAATTGACCATATAGGATCTTAGTTTCTTACACATAACCTTATTCAGCTGATACATGTCAATCATGGACTTGGTCACAAAAATCTGCTGATCCACCCGGGCAATCATGTTCTTTTCATTCACCGACTGATCTTCTCTTCCAATATAATAACGGTAGAAATCCACATCCAGATAATACAGCTTCCGCACATGTGGCAATGGAAAATACACATAGATATTATCCACATAAAAAGTATGCTTCGGCAGTGTAAGCTGGATCAGCTTCAGAAGATCCGTCCGGTAGATCACCGAATGCATCAGAATATACTGGCCCAGATGAAAGCGTCCGATATCTTCCCAGCGGAAAATCTCATCCTGTGGAAGCACATTACGGTAATGAATACACTTTTTATGCTCCACGCCCACCTTCTCATATACATAATTAGACACCAGCATATCAATCTGCTCCCCGTCTTCCTCCAGATGGCGCAGCAGATCCAGGATCTTATGAAGCGCCTCCGTATCTACCCAGTCGTCACTATCCACCACCTTAAAATACTTGCCTGTGGCATGGGACAACCCGGAATTGACTGCATCTCCATGTCCGCCGTTTTCTTTATCGATCACCCGGACGATATCCGGATATTGTCTGGCATATTCATGGGCGATTTCGGAAGTACGGTCTTTTGATCCGTCGTTCACTACCAGAATTTCCACATCTTCGCCGCCCGGCAGAATACTTTCGATGGCATGTGCCATATAGTCCTGTGAATTGTAGCTTGGTATCGCAAATGATATATACTTCATCTCTCTTTTATCCTTTCTTTTGTAGGTCTTTTCTAGTATAAATCATTTTCTGCAAATTTCCAATCGGCTATTCTTCATTGTTCATAATTTGTTCATTTATCTTTCAAAAATCTTTCATTTCTACAACACTAATTCTTCATAGGTACAGAATATACTAATACTATCAAATGAAACAGACCATTGACCAATAGTAACCATACTATTTTTTGAATAAACTTTTTCATAATACATGCCGGGAGCTGAGCCGATCAGCTACCCGGCATCCTCCCTTTTTACGGGGATTTCTCAAATCTTATACCGATCAGAAAACGGGACTGGCATGAATGCAGTCCCGTTTTATATTCTAAATAAAGAAAATTCCCACAACCAGGTAAGCCGCCAGTGCCAGCACGCCGCACACCAACGCATAGGGAAGCTGTGTCTTTACATGGTCGATGTGATCCGACGCTGCTCCCGTCGAGGAAAGCACTGTGGTATCCGACAGCGGAGAACAGTGATCTCCGAACACGCCTCCGCCGGCTACAGCCGCAAAGCTGGCCACGATCAAAGGCGTCATAGTATCATTGGTAAAGCTGAATGCCAGCGGCAGCGCAATAGGCATACAGATAGCAAAGGTTCCCCAGGAAGACCCGGTGGCGAATGCCATCACGGCAGCCACTGCAAAAATAATGGCCGGCAGCAGATGGGGCGTCAGGAAATCCTCCGTCAGAGAAATAATATAGTTAGCCGTGCCCATCTGTGTACTCAGAGCATTGACAGAGTAGGCAAGCGCCAGCAGTACCACCGCCGGGATCGCACCTTTGATTCCATCTGTCATAGTATTCATAACTTCTTTAAATGGAATGCCCTGGATCATCATACTGATGGTCATCACAATTACCACAAACAGGAAGGCTTCCATCGTCTTAGCCGAGTCAAATGCAATATAGGTTCCCAGCGCGATACTGATGATCACCAGTACCGGAAGGATGAAGTTCAAGAATACTCTCGGCTTCAGCCCCGGGTAGGGCTGCATCTCTGTCAGCTCTTTCCCGATCAGCGGGGTCGCTCCGTCCCGGATCACCTTGCCTTCTTCCATTGCACGTTTTTCCGCCTTTTTCATAGGGCCAAAATCCTTGATGATGCCGGAGGCCAGAAGTCCTACAAACAATACTGCGAATATAGGATAAAAGTTCATGGGGATGGCTTTCAGGAATAAGGCTGCCGCATCCTCCTGGGTAGCGATACATCCCACACCGACTGCCAGTCCCATCAGATAGGCCGCCCAGCCCGTAATAGGCATCAGCACACTGACCGGCGCGGAAGTAGAATCCGCAATATACGCCAGTTTCTCGCGGGATACTTTCGCCTTGTCCGTGATGCTTCTCATTACCGATCCTACGAACAGCGGGCTGAAAGAATCACTGAAGTAAATGAAGATTCCCAGGATCCATGCCATTAACTGAGCCCCTCTCCGGCTCAGATTCCGGTCGTGCACCTTCTGGGAAAATCCCTGGATTGCTCCGGTTTTCTGGAAATATGCCACCAAGATTCCGATAAAGGTATTCAAAAGCATTACCCAGGAAAAGCTGGTGGTTCCCAGACTGTTTTTTAAAAGATCCGGGAATCCAAAGATTCCCTGTCCTGCCAGCAGCGTGCCTGTGATACAGGCGATAGCCAGAGATACCACCGTATTTCTGGTCGCAAACGACAATACGATCGCCAGTATTGCCGGAATGACGGATATAAATCCCATTGTTTCCATTCTATTCTCCCTTTCCTCTCATTCGTATTTTTATAACTGAATATAATTCTCAGAACGTGTAACAGTTGCCGGCGGCGCCGGATCCAGACTACGGTCTGCGATTCCCAGGATATCCTCCGGACGGATCCAGGGTCGGTTCTGCAGCGCGCTGGTCTCTTCATGGGTGAGATATCCCTTGTATGTCGTAAGGCTTCTTCTCAGAAAACCATCGCGAGCGCAGGCCTCTGCCACCCCATTTTTCAAAATACTGCGGAAATGTGGCAGCACCGACGCCGCATAAGCCACCGAAGTAGAATTAGCAATAGCCCCCGGAATGTTGCTGACACAATAATGTACCACGCCTTCCTCCACGTATCTAGGATCTTCGTGGGTTGTTTCATGGAAGGTTTCTATAGCTCCCTGGTCATCATTGCTGATATCCACCAGAACAGAGCCTGGCTCCATAGATCTTACCATCTCTCTGGTCACCAGATATTCTGTATTTCCCTTGGGCCATTTCACACAGTTCAGGATCATATCCGTCTCCGGAAGAATAGCCGCAATATTCTCTCTGCTGGAAATCATGGTATTGATGGTCTGATTGTACTGACTCTGCAGGCTGCGCAAAAGCCCGATATTAATATCTGCCACAGTCACCCAGGCTCCCAGCGCATGAAGGACTGAAAGTGCTGCCTGTCCTACCGTACCGCCCCCCAGAATCAATACCTTCATCCCCGGAGCTGCTCCCAGGCCGCTGACAAATTTTCCTTTTCCTCCGTTAATGGTCAGCATGGATTCCAGACCCATCAACGCGCCCTGTTTTCCTGCCGCTTCACAGTTGGGGGAACCATATCTGTGAGAATCTTCTGCTGTAAACGCAATCACCTTCTTATCCAGAAGTACCTGTACCTCCTCCGGGTGGGCCGCCGGATGAATACAAGTGAATACGATCTGCCCTTCCCGGAGCATTTCATACTCTGACGGTTCGAATTCCTTTACTTTTGCCACAAAATCACAGATCCCATAGATCTCTGCCGCCGTATCCGCCAGCACAGCTCCTGCCTTTTCATACTTTTCATCCGGGAACCCGGCTCTTGCCCCGGCTCCCCTTTGAACCAGCACCTCATGCCCGTCTGCCTTCAGACTGGAAACCTCCACCGGCGTCGCAATGACGCGGTTTTCGCCTACCTTAATGTCCTTCAAAATACCTACTTTCATCATTCATACCTCTTTTTGTATATATATTCATGCCCGCACCCCTGTAAGCCAGACAGAGACGCCAAGACTATGCTAAAACACAATGAGTATATTATACACACATTAACGCTTCTCCGCAATAACGTATTTGTATAAATCTTCAAGGATCTTGTATATTATAGTTTTCTCCTCCGCCTTGCCAGGACGCAGAAGGATACCGCTGCTGCCATCCCAGTCACCAGTATAATTCCAGGCCATATTCCTTCCTTGTCTCCCTCCTTCTCCTGTCCGGCGGATTCCCCCGGCCCGGAAGTAACATCCTGTTCCGGGACAAGACCGATTGCCTGTACCACCGGCCGGATCACTTTCCTGGCCAGCGTTTCTCTGGGAATCACCTGAAAATGTATCCGTTCTTCCGTCTGGTTGCCTGCCAGGTCGCGGGCCAGCACTGCAACTTCATAATTTTGTTCTTCTTCTACCGTAAAAGAATAAACACTCTTTGCTTCCGAAAGCTTCTGCCTTACTCCATTGACTGTAATCTGACGAATCTGGTCGTTCTGGTCTGCCACACGCACCTGAAACGTATGTGCTTCCGGATATTTTGCTCCTTCTTCCAGGTTTTCAAATATAACCTCCGGAGGTGTATGATCGATCACAAACTCTGCTCTGGCCGAGGACTGGTTTCCCGCCGCATCCACAGCATGGACCTCCAGCACATGCTGGCCCTCGCGCTCCACTACCGTTCCCATAGAATACAGTTCTCCGTCCAGGTGAACGATATACGCCACACTGGTGCGGTCCCGGATCAATTCTTCTGTCCGAAAGTCCCAGTAAAACCGAGGCAGATATTTCCCCTGTAGTGCTTCCACATACTGGATCTTCGGGCTCTTGGTATCAACCAGCACCCTGTCTTCTGCTTCCGCCGCATGTCCCGCTGCGTCTGTTGCGGTAAGCCGGATTCGATAAATCCCGTCCCCCTTCAGCGAAAGGACTGCCCGTTTTCCCTCTTCTGCATCCTGCCAGTCTGTCACCTGAGTCCGAATCAGCTTTCCATCCACATCCTCCCACTCCACGCTGGCCTCCAGATGCTCCAGCAGATTTTCATCCGACGCCATACATCTTACCTC
This sequence comes from uncultured Lachnospiraceae bacterium, assembly GCA_949287925.1. Taxonomy (GTDB): domain Bacteria; phylum Bacillota; class Clostridia; order Lachnospirales; family Lachnospiraceae; genus Merdimonas. The sequence continues at coordinate 6,887 of CASEIR010000025.1, read as the reverse complement.
TACCGGTCCGCCCGCAATCCCGGAATCCGGACACCCCTCCAAAGACACTGTCGGCGCATATCCGTCGATATACAAAGTACAGGAAGTCTGACTTTGATTTCCCGCCAGATCTGAGGCTGTCACAATAACCGGCACACCGCCGCCATCTTTGGAAAGCTGCCGGATACGAAACGTACAGGAATCTTTGCCGCTTTCTCCTGCCAATTCTCCGTCTGCGCTGCACCGGACCTCTGCCACCTTGCTCCCTGTCTCCTCTTCCCGGACAAAAACCTGTAGATCCACATATCCAGAATACCAGTATGCGAAGCCATACTGTGTTTTCAACTGTATCGATGGCGGAATAGTATCAATCCACAATTCCTGCTCAAGTTTGTATTCTTCCAGCTGGCTGCCCGTATCATCCTCCATCCATACTGCCAGACAATTTTTCCCTTCTGACAGTGCTCCCGTCTCAATAACTGTCTGCGCACCTGCTTCCTTAAGACAGCCTTCTGTCATCTTCCCCTCTCCATCTGTCACCCGATATTTTGTTACTCCTGTCTGTCCCTGATGAATAATCGTAACCGCCGGAACAGTTATATAATATCCATGTTCTCCGTCCGGCGGAGGTATTAGCGCCTGAAAAGGAACGACCTGCGGATCTTCCTCTTCGTCTTCCTCTTCATCCTTTTCTTCTTCCTTTTCTTCTTCCCCCTTCTCATCTTCGGAATATTCTTCCTTCATTTCCATCTGATTCTCTGCTTTTACCGCCGTAAGAATGCCCCAATTCTGCGGGATGCACAACAGCAGAACCAGAATCACACAACCGGCCAGCCTTCCTATTCTTCTACCCATACTTCTCCTCCTTCCACCCGGATACCATAATCCGTCTGCAGTTTTTTAAATTCCTCCGTACGTTCCAGTCCCGGCTCCTCCTGCAGATATTCCCGGACCATCTGAACACAGAGTTCCCGTTCCGTTCCCGGATCTGCACATAGCAACTGCAGATGCAACAGCTTCAGATCCTGTGATTGCCTGACGTCCTCAATCCCGCGGACGCAGACGTCCAGTGCCATGTCCGCTCTTCCGCTGGCTTCGTACAGCATAGCCGCCTTTTTGTAATAAGTTTCTCGTTTATCCGTCTCTTCTTCTGTTTCCAGAATTTCCAGGTACATTCCGGCTGCCTGCTCATTTTCTTCTATAAGCTCATATGCCCTTGCCAAACGGATCTGCACTTTTTGTCTGTCAGAATCCGTAAGCCCTTCCGCTTCCATGCACAGTCCGCCCAGACGAAGAATCTCTTCCGCCCCATCCCGGCTATCCAGGATCCCATACCCCTGAATGATACACCGGAGATAAAGCAGTTTCTCTCGTTCTGTATATGCTTCCAACTCCAGACATTCTTCCATCTGTTTCAAATATACCGGAAGCATCGCTTTCATACGGGCCGCATTCTCTTCGATCAGCGCTTCCGAAACCTTCTGAAAGGCTTTGGCAAACTCTGATTCCCGTCTCACCCCTTCCAGAACACTGACCGTCTTCGTATAATTTTCCATTTCCAGGAAATAAGCAGCCGCCAGTTCCAGGCATTCTTCGATCCGTTCCTCCCGCAAGGGCTTCTGCGTTTCTTTTTGCACGGATATATTCTGCTCTTTTGCTCCGCTTTCCGGCTTCCAAAACAGCAAAGCTGCGGCGCCCAGGCCGCACAGAAACAGCACAGTAATACAGAGAACTCTGAAAATAATGGTTTTACAGCGAGACGCTTGTCTCATTGGTTCAGGGATATATTTTTGAATTTCAGAAATGCTTTGAATCGGTTTCTTAGACTTTCTTTTCAGACATTTTGAGATCATTCTTTTCAACCGTCGCTCTTCCCGCCTGGTAAGGGGCGGATCCACCTCCGCGGATGCCAGCAGATATTGAATCGTCTTCCCCAGTCCATATGCGTCCAGCGCGACGCTTGTCTTCTGATAGTACGGTTCTTCCGGCGGCAGGAAATGCTCCCGGATGCACTTTTTACGCATAAGCCGGAGCAGACTTTCATTGGCTCCCGCATCCATATCCGCAAAATACAGCTCTCCTTCCTCCGATACAATGATACTGTATGGATTCACATACCGGTAACAGGGATTCTTCCTGCACCGGTGAATCATCCCCAGCTGTTTTGTAAGCTGCATGATCCAGGAAAATAGCTGGTCTTTCGACAGATTCGGATGGTATTTCAACCGCCAGACAAGCGGCCTGCCATTTACATACTCCGAACTGACATAACAGATCCGGCCGCACTCGATCAACCGCAGAACATCATAGCCTTCCTGTGGTGCCAAGTTTTATCACCTCATTTCTGCGCGTGAATTCATGATTCAGTTATTGTCTTAGGGATTCATTTTCTGATCAGAAAAAAGAAAAAATAGAATAATTTATATATTAATAGATTTCACCCTAAATTACAAGTAAAAAATCTCCCGGGAGAATAATCTTATCTTCCCGGGAGACTATCATCTCGTTCATACATATTATCTGTGACTTAATTCCTTCGGTGTGTACAGATGTCTCGGAATTCCGTCTACCATAACCGGTGAAACATCACCCTGAATCAGCGGTCTTACATAGGAAATGAATTCATTTGTCACATAAGTGCCTTCCTTATTCACCCATTCTCTTGGAACAAGCTTCTCATCATTAGCAATCTTATGCACATCCTTCACTTCCGTTCCGCACTGATACGGATCGTCAGACAATCTCTGCAGAACTACCATCTTACCAGAATCTCCTTCGTCAGCTGCCTTCACAGCCGCGCCGCCTACCTGGTAAGCTTCCAGGATATCTACACGGGATGCCGCATGAGAAGCCGAACGCTGCAGTGTGCTCAACTCGATGGCACGGGTCTTGCATCCATGCTCGCCTGCAATAAAGCTTGCAAGATAAGATGCCGTTCCGGACAACTGTTTATGACCAAAAGCATCTACAAAATCGATACTATTTCCCAATTCACACACATAGGTTCCGTCTGCGATCCGAATACCTTCGGACACCGCAACAACGATGGATGGTTTTTCCGCAATCAGTTTCTTCACTTTCGCGCTGAATTCCTGCAGGTCAAATGGGATCTCCGGCAGATAGATCAGATCCGGTCCCTCGCAATCCTCGCCCTGGGAAAGAGCGGTAGCTCCTGTCAGCCATCCTGCGTTACGTCCCATAATCTCTACGATGGTGACGATTCCTTTTTCATACTCCAGACAGAATCCGTCACGGATGATCTCTTTCATGGAAGTTCCAATATACTTAGCTGCACTGCCATATCCCGGTGTGTGATCAGTCAGCGCCAGGTCGTTGTCAATAGTCTTCGGACAGCCGATAAATCTGGTAGAATGTCCGGTAATGATTGCATAATCAGACAGCTTCTTGATGGTATCCATGGAGTCATTTCCACCGATATAGATAAATGCTTCGATATCCAGCTTGTCAAGGATCTCAAAGATCTTCTCATATACTCCGCGGTCCTCATGGATCTCGGGCAGCTTAAACCGGCAGGAACCAAGGAACGCAGCCGGCGTTCTCTTCAGAAGCTCCGCATCCAGTTCTGTCTTAATGTGATCTGAAAGGTCAATATATTTTTCCTCTAACAGTCCCTGCACACCGTGAAGCATTCCATATACCTTCTTCGCTCCGCGGTCTTTCGCTGTGCGGTACACGCCTGCAAGGCTGGAATTAATGGCTGCGGTCGGTCCGCCAGACTGTCCTACTATTACATTTCTCTTCATAATTCTTAATTCCCTTCCTTCCTTCAAATAACATCGATAGAACCATTCTAGTATATTTTGCCAGAAATGTCCACAAAAATTCCAGTATTTTATGCAACTTTCCAGTTTACTCTTCTATTTCTGACGGATGATCCAAAAATCTCTGAGCAATGGCATATCCTCTCATGCATCCATTTCCATCCACATCCACCACCTCGCCATCTTCTGTTTCCACCGTCAGAATACAGGCATTCCGGCAGCCGGTGCAGGTTATTATTTTCTTCTCCATGTTACTGCTCCTCATCTCTGGCCCAGTCAAAAGCATACCGGACCGCTTTATTCCATCCCCGGATCTTCTTCTGCCGGTCAGTCTCTTCGATCTGCGGTTCAAACACCCGGTCAATGGCCCAGTTTTTCACCACATCTTCCTTGCTTTTCCAATAGCCCACCGCCAGGCCAGCCAGATAAGCCGCTCCCATTGCCGTCGTCTCGATACATCTGGGGCGCTGTACCGGAGCATGAATGATATCCGCCTGAGTCTGCATCAGGAAATCATTTGCGCTGGCGCCGCCATCCACTTTTAGAGAACTAAGGGAGATACCAGAATCGGCAGCCATAGCTCCCAGCACGTCATTCACCTGATAAGCCAGTGATTCCAGTGTCGCCCGGATGATATGATATTTATTCACACCCCGGGTGATTCCCACGATAGTGCCTCTGGCATACTGATCCCAGTGGGGCGCCCCCAGACCGGTAAATGCAGGTACTACGTAACAACCGTTGGTGTCTTTGACTTTCTGCGCCATGTACTCAGAGTCCGGCGCCGAATCAATGAGGCGCATCTCATCCCGCAGCCATTGGATGGCTGCGCCTGCCACAAATATAGATCCTTCCAGTGCATAGTTCACCTTCCCATCCAATCCCCAGGCAATGGTTGTTACCAGACCATTGCTGGAAAATACCGGCGTTTCTCCAGTGTTCATCAACAGAAAGCACCCGGTTCCATAGGTATTCTTTGCCTCCCCCGCCTGGAAACATGTCTGTCCGAACAGTGCGGATTGCTGATCCCCAGCCGCCCCGGCAATGGGAATCGGTCCGCCAAAGAAGGATGCGTCAGCCTCTCCGTAAATATAACTGGAAGGCATCGCCTTGGGCAGCATGGATATCGGAATATCCAAAAGTTCTAGGATCTGCGGATCCCATTCCAGTGTGTTGATGTTAAACAGCATGGTCCGGGAAGCATTGGAATAGTCCGTCACATGAACCCGTCCTTTGGTCAGTCTCCAGATCAGCCATGTCTCTACCGTGCCGAACAGCAGATCCCCCCGGTCAGCTTTCTCCCTGGCTCCTTCCACATTTTCCAGAATCCATCGGATCTTGGTCGCTGAAAAATAAGCATCGATGATCAGCCCCGTTTTCTGCCGGATCATCTCCGTATATCCCTCTTCTTTCAGTCGGTCGCAGTATTCCGCCGTTCTCCGGCACTGCCAGACAATCGCGTGATAGATCGGCTCTCCTGTCGTCTTATCCCAGACAATGGCCGTCTCCCGTTGATTCGTAATTCCGATCGCCGCAATGTCTTCATAAGATGCACCGATCTTATTCATAGCCTCCACTGCCACCCCCAGCTGGGACGACCAGATCTCATCTGCATCGTGTTCCACCCAGCCCGGCTTTGGAAAATACTGGGTGAATTCTTTCTGCGCCACACTTACTATCTCGCCTTTTTCATTAAATAGTATCGCGCGGTTACTGGTTGTCCCCGCATCCAGCGCCATCACATATCTTCCCATTCCTGTCACCTCTTCTTTCTATCTTCTTCTCTGCCTACAAATACATCTCTCCCGATTCCCTCCAACTCGTCCTGGCTGGCCTGAAGATGCTGTTTTGCCTCGTTACGGTTCTTCTTCCGGTACTCGGTAGGCGTAATCCCGGTCTCTCTTTTAAATGCTTTGGAAAATACCAACGGATTGTGATATCCGCAGGCTTCGGCAATCCCTTCAATGGAACTGTCTGTCAGGATCAGCTGTTCACATGCCTTGGAAATGCGAAACTTTGTCAGATAATCCTTCGGGGCGATTCCAAGACTGTTCACAAATAATGTGTACAGATAGCTTCGGTTCACATTGATATATTGTGCAATATCCTCCACGTAAAGTCCCTCGGCATAATGATTCCGGATATAGGAAACCGCAGCCTTAATATAACCGCTTTCTCTGGAATCCTCCATACATGCGTCAACCACTAGATCCTCTGTCAGAACTGAGATAAAATCATAAAGCCTCGCCTGCAGGTAATATTGGTTAGAAACCGAAGCGTCCGTGTGCCGAAGCATCTCCAGTATGATTCTTTTGAGACGTTCTCCCTGACCACACTGGAAAATCAGCTGCCGGTGATTCAAGCCTATGTCCCGCAGATAAGATTCCGCCTTTGTTCCGCCCACGCCAATCCATAGATAACTCCAGGGGGCTTCTTTGTCCGCACGGTAAAAAGTCAAGGTGTCCGGCTCAATCAGGAACCCTTGCCCTGCTGACAGATAATATTTCCTGCCGTCCACCTGATAACATCCTTTCCCTTCCAATATAAAATGAATAATATAATTAGGACGGGTTGCAGGTCCATAACTATGGGACGGTCTGCACCTGGCATAGCCGCAGAATGCGAGATGGAATTCCTCAAACCCGGCCGCGGGCAAATGTAATACGTACGAGTCTTCCATAGATTTCTTTTCTTCCTTCATGCATTTTCTTCTATCATACCTATAATTATTCCGATATTCAAGCCAGCATCATTTTTTCATCATCATTTCTTAATTCCAGCTTAAGAAATTTTCGATTTCTTTTATGGATTCCACATATTTTAGACATATTTGTCTCTTATAATATGACTCAGATAGTTGAACAAGAACTCAACTATCTCCCCCTCATAAAGTAAAAGCGCTTGTACTTTAAGCGCTGCACTTTCTCTCTCATTCCTTTAGATAACTATAACGACAACAGTGAAGACCCGGATAAATTCCGGGTCTTCTACTGTTGTAATCTAAATGCTTCTATGCTATGATATCCACGAAATCTTACATGAGGAGGAAACATTCATGAAATATTGTACCAAATGCGGCGCTGTCTGCGAGGACAGTGCGGCTTTCTGTAAAGACTGCGGGAATCC